>CAZKQQ010000091.1:10303-24782 GCA_964554945.1 uncultured Solibacteraceae bacterium
GATTGCGGTTGACCATCCCGAACCTTCCAAGCCCATCGCCGGCGCGCCCCAGTGGCCGTACATCAGCGCATAATTGCCCGCGATGTTGATCGCATTCGCGCTGAGCAACGAAAACGTGACGGGCTTGACGATGTTGACCGCCTGCAAATAGCGACGTACGGCGCTGTAGACCAGCAAGGGCAGAATGCTGGAGGCCAGCGCCTTGAGATAAGGGCCGAATTGAACCAGAACGCTGGGATTGGTGCCGAGCGCGCCCATCAGCGGGACCAAACCCCAAATGATCAGCCATAACGGCGGAGTCAACATCACCGCCACCCACACGCCATTCACCAACGTGCGCCGGCAATCGCGCGCGTCAGAGGCGCCGAACGATTGCGCCACCAGCGTGTCCATTCCCAGCAGCAGTCCCGTTCCCGAAATGGCCGTCGGGTAGAACAACATGTTGCCGAGGCTGCCCGCGCCGATTGCAGCCGGCCCTAATGGCCCTGCCATGATGAGATCGATCAGGCCTTGCGCCATCCATCCCAGTTCGGCCAAGGCGAGGGGCCAGGCCAAAGCCATCATGGGACGAAACTCCTGCCGGAACTGCCGCCACCGGTGATTCATCGCAATCAGGCCTTGGGATGGGCTTTGTCGTAGACCGCCATCAGGTCGGTCAGCGAGACCTTGGTGTACTTTTGCGTGGTGGAGAGCCGCGCGTGGCCGAGCAGTTCCTGGATGGCGCGCAAATCGGCGCCGTCGGCCAGCAGGTGCGTGGCATAGGCGTGCCGGAAACTGTGCGGATGGATGGACGGGTCCCCGGCCAGCAGCGTCGCGTAGATCTTCACGATGCCGCGCAGTCCGCGATCGGTCAGGCGGCCGCGCCGGTGATTCAGAAAAACCGCGCGCTCGCCGCGCACCACGGGCCGCTCGCCAAAATAGCGTTCCAAAGCTTCCGCGGCCTTTCCCGGAAGAGGCACCAGTCTTTCTTTGCGGCCTTTCCCGCGGACGCGCAGCCATCCTTGCGATCGGTCCACATCTTCCAGGTCCAACCCGGCGAGTTCGCTTATGCGCAGCCCGCAGCCGTACAGCAGCTCGAAAATCGCGCGATCGCGCGCAGGGAACGGGCGCTCGATGCGGCCGGACGCCACGCCGTCGATGAGGGTATTCGCCTGCTCGGCCGTCATGACGTCGGGCAATTTCTGCGGAGCTTTGGGAGTTCGCATGAGCCGGCCGACATTCACCGTCACGACGCCTTCCCGTAACAAAAATCGAAACAGGCCGCGCACGGCTGCCAGCTTGCGGCGAATCGTCACGGCACTGAGTTCGTCGCGATAAAGAGCCGCCAGCCACTCGCGCAGCACGAGGACGTCGATTGCGCCCGGCGCTGGCGGCTCCAGTTCCGGCGGCGACAAGAACTCCAGAAACTGCCGCAGATCCGCGGCATATGCGTCGATGGTGTGCCGCGAGGAGGCGGTGCGCTTCAACTCCTCGAGGTACCGCCCGATGTGGCGCTCGAGTTCAGACATGGGCGTGCCGGAATTCTTCCAATGCCGCCAGCGCGCGGCGGCATACTTCGGCATGCCGCGCCTTCTTATCGCGGCGGAGGCGGTGGCGGTTTGCTTCGTCAAGCTGCGGCAGCAGATCGAAAGTGATATTGGCCGGCTGGTAATTGGCGGGATCGGCGCCCGAGATGTAATGGCAGAGCGAGCCGAGCGCGGTCTCGCGGGGGAGCGCCCGCAGCGGCTCCCCGTACGCCAGAGCGGCGGCGTGCATCCCCGCCATCAGGCCCGTCGCGATTGCTTCCACGTAGCCTTCGACACCGGAGATTTGACCGGCAAAGAACACCTCCGGCCGGCTGCGCAGGTTTAGGGTAGGCGCAAGCAGGGACGGCGCGTTGATATATGTGTTCCGATGTATCTGACCGAACCGAAGGAACTCGGCCTTCTCCAGACCTGGGATAAGGCGCAGGATCCTCTCCTGGTCCCCGAATTTCAAATGGTTTTGAAATCCCACCAGGTTGAAGCTGGCGGCACGCAGATTCTCCTGCCTGAGCTGCACCACGGCGTAGGGACGCCTGCCGGTGCGCGGATCGGTCAAGCCCATGGGCTTCATCGGACCGAAGCGCAGAGTATCGCGGCCGCGGCGCGCCAGTTCTTCAATCGGGAGGCAGGCCTCAAAAAAAGGCGTCGCATCCTCCGGAATGTGCGCCGAAACGCTGTGCCCCTTCAGCAACTCGTCTAGAAATCGTTCGTACTGCTCGCGATCGAAAGGGCAGTTCAGATAATCGTCGGTGCCATCGGTGGATTTGCCGTAACGCGAGGCCCAGAAGGCGATCGTCGTGTCGACGGTCTCCGCTTCGACGATGGGACTGATGCTGTCGTAAAAATAGAGCCGCCCGGATCCGGTCAGTCTCGCGATTTCATCCGCGAGGGCGTCGCTGGTGAGCGGCCCGGTCGCGATAATCGCGATACCCTCCGGAAGCGTGCTGATCTCTTCCCGCCGCAGTTCGATCAACCGCTCCCCTGTGATGGCGGCGGTCACCTCCCGGGCGAAGGCCTCCCGGTCCACTGTTAAGGCATGCCCGCCCGGCACGCGCGCCGACTGCGCCGCGCGCAACAACAGCGAGTCGAACCGGCGCAACTCTTCTTTCAGCAGCCAGGGCGCCGCGGATTCCTGTTCGGTCTTCAGCGAATTGCTGCAGACCAGCTCGGCAAGCCGGTCTGTCTGGTGCGCCGGTGTGGGACGGACCGGCCGCATCTCGTGCAAACAGACGCGCAGCCCGCGCCGCGCGATCTGCCACGCCGCCTCGCTGCCGGCCAGCCCGCCTCCAATCACATGAATTGGTTCGTTCAACAACACTCCGCCTCTCCAGGATACCCGACGGCTTTTTCAAGCGTGTCGTTTATTCCGGTGTCACGCGCGAATCCATGTTTCTTCACAGGCCGGCTCGCGTACCGCCGCTATACTTGCATCGGAGGATCGGAATGGCCGCAAAGCGAAAGAGCGCGTCTAAAAGCAGCGCGAAGGGAAGACGCAAGGTCGGCAAGGTGATGCATGAGTATAAACACGGGGAGCTCAAATCGGGCGGCAAGAAGAAGGTGAAGAGCCGCAAACAGGCCATTGCCATCGGCTTGAGCGAGGCCCGGCGCTCGGGTGCGAAGGTTCCGGCGAAGAAGAAGAGTTCCTCGAGAAAGCGCACCTCTCGCAAGTCTTCAGGAAGCTAAGCCGCGCGGGCAATGGGCGGTTCTCCTATACTGGAAACTGCCATGCCGGAAATCACGATAGATCGCGCATTTCTTGATTTTTCCTCCACCAAGCTTCCGGAGCTTGCGTCCCGCATTGATACCTGCCTTGCGAAATTGACAGAAGAGCAGGTGTGGGCCCGCGGCGGCGACAACGAAAACGCAATCGGCAACATCGTGTTGCACCTCTGTGGGAACGTGCGCCAGTGGATCGTCGCTGGCATCGGCGGCGAGCCGGACTTGCGCCAGCGCGATGCCGAATTCGCCGCGCGCGGGGGCCTGACAATTGAACAATTGCGGGATCGCCTCTCCTCGACTGTGGCGCAAGCCGCCGTCGTGATCGGCGCCGTCACTGCGCCGCGTCTGACCGACCGGCTCTCCATTCAGGGCTACGACGTCTCAGTGATGGATGCCATCTATCACGTGGTGGAGCACTTCGCGATGCACACCGGACAAGTTATCTTCGCCACCAAGATGCTGACCGGAATCGACCTGGGCTTTTACCGGCACCTGGCCACGACCGCCGCGCATAGCCACAAGGCGCCGTAGCTCTACGCTTTCAGAATCTCGGCCAGCCCCGAGACCGGCACCCGCAGCCCCACGTAAAACGTGCCGAACAGCGCGTAAACGGCGCTCACTTCGTCGAAGCGCATCTCGTAGATCAGCTTCTTGAAGACCAGCGGATCGTCGGCGAACAGATCGACGCCCCACTCCCAGTCATCGAACCCGATTGATCCCGTGATGATCTGCCGCACTTCCCCGGCGTACCTCCGGCCGATCAGCCCGTGCTCTTTCATCATGCGCTGGCGGTCCTGCATCGCTTCCTGATACCAGTTCTTCAATTCGCCGCGCCGCCGGTCCATCGGATAAAAGCAGATGTACTTGGCTGCGGGAATCTCCGGCCACAGGCGGGGCGCCATAGCTTTGCGATGCCGCTCCAGAACGGCTTCGACCTCGCGCTTCCACTCGTCCGAATGCGGTTTGATCCCTTTGTCGACGAGACCCTTGTAGGTATCCGAAGTCGACTCATAAAGCCCCAGCTCGATGATGGACAGATACGACGTGGCCGGTTCGAGATAATCGCTGAGCCGCAACCGCGCCATCGTCAGTTGCGCCTGGTTCAACTCCTCGAAATTGCGGCGGAAATGCACCAACAGCAGATCGCCTTTGTGTCCCAGCATCGAATAGATCGCGCTTTGCGAGCCATTGGAGGGCTGCTCCATGCCGCCGAATGCCGCCGCGGCTTCCTGCAGGATGCCGGCCCGTTTGTCCGAGGCCAGTTCGCGCCACGCGGACCAGCGGAATCGCATCATCTGATGCAGCACGCTGGCGCCTTCCACCGTCAACGGGACGGGGGGCACAGCGATATCGGTAAGCGTTTCGGGCGTCATGCATTTCATTATAAGGAAGCGGCTATCCGCGCTGCCGCGCCACTCCAGCCAGGTAGCATTCCGAAGCGAACTGCTCCAGTTCCCGATCGCTGTGGACGCGCCACTCCGCCAAGCGCCGGTCCCGAAGCCTTTCCAGCAGACGGCAGCGCCGGCGCGCTTCCATCATGAGCTTTTGCTGCTCCTCGAGTTGATGCTGGCAAGCGGCACGGCGCACTGCCAGCGTTCGTTCGGCGTGGTCCACATAGTCGCGATACCGGGCAAGGGCCGCAAGGTCCTCGCCGGCCAGCGGCGTCCAGGCGCGCACCTGCACCTCCGCCCGGATCGCCGTGGCCTCCAGCTCGGCTCGCGTGCGATCCAGGGCCGCCAAGGCCGCCGACTGCCGCTTGAACCGGCTCTCCTCCAGGTCCAGTTGTAGCCGGCGCCACGCGAGCACCTTCTCCAGAGGAAAATGGAAGGCCTTCATTTGGCCCTCACTGGTTGCGCCGGAGCCGACAGCCGCGCCGCCAGCGCTTCCATCCGCGACAATGTTTCCTGCAGGGAGGACTTCGTGGGATGCTCCTGGCGGAGAAATTCAAGCAGTTCCGGACGCAGTTGGATGCTGGCGTCGAGCGCCGGATTGGTCCCCGCTACATAGGCTCCAAGCTGTATCAGGTCCTCTGCTTCGCGATAAGCCGCCAGCGCCTTGCGCAACTGGCGCGCCGCATCCTGCTGTTGCGGCGAGGCAATCTCCCCGGTCAAACGGCTTACCGAATGCAGCACATCGATAGCCGGAAAGTGTCCTTGCGCCGCGAGGTCCCGCGACAGAATGATATGCCCATCCAGAATCGCACGCACCGCGTCGCAAATCGGTTCGCTGAAATCGTCGCCTTCTACCAGCACGGTGAAGAACCCCGTGATCGAACCGCGCTCAAAATTACCCGCGCGCTCCAGCACTTTCGGCAATAAGCTGAACACCGAGGGCGTGTACCCTTTCTGGCTCGGCGGCTCGCCGGCTGCCAAGCCAATCTCCCGCTGCGCCATCGCCAGACGCGTCACGGAATCCATTACCAGCAGCACGTTCGCGCCTTGATCGCGGAAGTATTCGGCTACGGACAACGCCACAAAACACGCCCGTACCCGCACCGGCGCCGGCCGTTCCGACGTGGCGACGACCACCACCGCCCGCTTGCGCCCCTCCGGCCCCAGCTCGTTTTCCAGAAAAGCCCGCACTTCGCGGTTGCGCTCGCCAATCAGCGCCACCACCGCGACATCGGCCGAATTGTGCCGCGACATGGATGCCAGCAGCATGCTCTTTCCGACCCCGCTGCCTCCGAAGATTCCGATTCGCTGCCCCAGGCCGCACGGCAGGAGGCTGTCAATGGCTCGAACGCCGGTTACCAGCGGATGGGTGATATTCCGCCGCTCCAGCGGATTGCCCGGGGCGCCGTACAGCGGATAGGCCGCCTGCACTTCGATTCCTTCCCCGCCATCCATCGGCTTTCCGAACCCGTCAATCACGCGTCCGAGCAGCCCTGGCCCGACCTCGATGCGCGCCTCTTCCGCCCGCGCTTCCACGGCATCGCCCAGTTGCAGCCCATCAGTCTCCTCCAATGGCATCGAAAGCACATGCCCATGCCGGAATCCGATCACCTGGGTCTTGATGCGCCGTCCTTGCGAGGTCGCCACTTCGCAAAAATCGCCGATCCCTACATTTGGCCCGCGAGATTCGATCAGCAGTCCCACCACATCGGTCACTTTGCCGGTCCATCGCAAAGGCTCCAGATGAGCAAGATCGTCAACGTAAGCGGTGAGTGAGATTCGATCGCTCATGGTTGCCTGCTCAGCCGGTCGGCCAGTCCGCGCTCGATCTCCTGAAGCTGCGACTCCACCGATGCATCCAGGCTCCCCCGTTCTGTTTCCAGAATCACCGTGCCCGGTCCGCACGCCGGGTCGGCGATCACATCGACCGCCGAAGTGACCATTTGTCCCAGACACTCCCTCACCGCTTGCTCTTGCGCCGGATGCACGCGCACCCGGCTGATCTCCTGCGATTTCACTTTGTCGAGCGCGCCTAGCACCAGCCCGTGAATGGCATCGGGATCAATGGCCAGTTCGCGCCCCAGTACCCGCCGCGCAATGGCGAACGCCAGCCGCACCAGGTCCCGCTCCGCCTCGCTGCGAAGCCGCGCGCGCAGGCTGCTGATCTCTTCAATCGATCGGCACAGCCGCTCGATGACGGGATCCAGTTCCGCCGCCGCGCGGCGCTGCCCGGACACTTCCCCTTCCCGCACACCCGCCGCGTGCGCCTCCCGGATCCTTTGTTCGATGCCGCGCTCCCGCTCCGGCGACGCTCCCGCGGCGCCTCCCGCCATTTGCTCCAGACAGAACCTAGTCCCGCCTTCACCCGCCTCCACCGTCCGCCAGACCATCGGTTCGACGGAGTCTTGATCATCCGGGCGCAATAACCTAGACGACATACTGTTCGCCCACGGCGCCCTTCAGGCTCAACACGCCTTCGGACTCCAGTTCCCGCACTACCGTGATGATCTGCTGCTGCGCTCCTTCCACTTCCTTGATCTTCACCGGACCCAGAGCTTCCATATCTTCCTTCAGCATTTCGCCGCCGCGCTGCGACATGCAGCCGAGGATATGATTGCGTAACTGTTCGCTGGTTCCTTTGAGCGCCAGTGTGAGCACCTTACGATCGATCTTGCCGAGAATCTCCTTCATCCCGATTTGATCGATCAGCAGCAGGTCCTCAAATACGAACATCAGGTGCCGGATCGTTTCCGCCACGTTGCCGTCCTGCCGTTCTATGTTTTCCAGAATTTCGCGCCCCGACGCCGAATCGAGACGATTCAATATCTCCGCGACCGCACGCACGCCGCCATAGGATTCGCGGCTGAAATCCCCGAGCGCCTTCAGCTTCTGTCCGATCACGCCGGCAATCTTGAGAATGATATCGGGCGAAATCTGGTCCAGGCTGGCCATGCGCAGCGCGACATCGGATCGCAAGCCCGCCGGCAGTGAAATCAACAGCGCAGCCGCCTGCGGTGTATTGAGATGCGACAGCACCAGCGCAATGGTTTGCGGGTGCTCGCTATGGATAAACTTCGCCAGTTGCTGCGGGTCTGCTTTCTGAATAGCGTCAAACGAAGTTGCCTCCGCGCCGAGCGCCTTTTGCAGGCGATCGAGCAGCCGGCGCGCCTGTTCGGGGTGGAAGGCGCGCAATAGAAGCTTGCGGGCAAAGTCGATTCCGCCGCGCGCCACGTAGTCGCCGGCCGTCGATATCTGGTGAAACTCCTGCAGTATTTTTTCGGCCTGCTCGGCGCTAATAGCCGTAACCTTCGCCACCTCACGGCTGACTCTCTGGACCTCTTCCTCGGAAAGTTGGTGCATCATCTCCGCGCTGGTCTGCTCGCCCAGAATAATCAGCAGCATCGCGGCCTTCCGCAGAGCGGTGAGCGTCTCGCCTTCCGCTTTACTCGTGTTCAGGATCACGCTCAGACCTCTTCATCACGAATCCAGCTCCGCAATACTTGCGTCGAAACTTCCGGTTCTTCTTTGATTTTTTCCCGGATATGCTTCGCCATCACTTCGGCAGTCTTGGTAATCACCGGAGCCAGCTTCAGAGCGCTCAGGGCCTTGGCATCCAGTTGCTGCTGCAGCGCGTCGCGTTCCGCCAGACGGGCTTCGATCTGCTGCTCGACTCCGGGGCCCCCCGCCGCGCCGCGAGGGAGTTCCACGGGAACCGAAACATCGGTCCGATGTCCCTCTTTTCCTCGCCGCAACAGTAGTGCCAGCATGACTCCGATCAGGCACAACCCGCCGAGAACACCTGCTGCTATCCAAAGAGTTCGCGGGTTTAATCGCAGCAGCTTATCGGGCGCCGGTTTCCCTGGACTGGTCCCCGGGGGCGCCGGCGGTTCGAGCAGCAGTGTCGTCTCGAACGGCTGCGTTTCGACAACCAGCTGGTCGCCGCGCTGCGCGTTGAACCCGGTAACGCCTGCCACCAGGTCGTGCACTACCTTCAGGCGGTCGGGGGAAGGCGGCACCAGCACGCGACGGAGGCCGCTTTTGTCTTTTTCCCACGTCACGCTCTGATCCAGCAGGACGGCCACCGATAATTTGCGGACAGCGCCCGCGGGAAGCCGCGTCTTCTTTACCGTGCGGCTGGATTGATAGGTCACGTTTTCACTGACTCGCGAAACTTGTGCCGTGCCCCCGCCCGGCCGCGAGGTGGGCCGCGGAAGCGACGAGGGCGTGCCGGGTACTCCGTTGGCGCTGTTGGCGCCCGAGTTGTCTTCCGTCCGCTGCGAACTCAACATCACGGAGCGGGCCGGATCGTAGATTTCTTCGCTCTGCTCGCCTCCGCTGAAATCACAATCCACCGAAACGCCCGCGCGAAATTTTTCCGCACCCACCAGCGGCTCCAGTGTGGAATTGATTTTGGACAGCAGATCCGCCTCCACTTTGCGCTTGTAATCGAGCGACGCCTCCGACCCCTCGGGACCATCCAGACCGCCTGGAACGCGCGGCCTCCCCAACAGGTTGCCGTTCATGTCGAGAACCGACACCGCGTCGGGAGACAATCCTTCCACGGCGCTGGAAACCAAGTGGTTGATGGCCAGTACGTTCTGCGGGGCCAGGCGCGCGCCGGGTTTCAACCGCACCAGCACACTCGCTTTGGCCGGCTGCTGCGACTCCAGGAATACCGAGTCCTTCGGGAAGGTGATGTGGACGCGCGCCTGTTCTACCTCGGCCAGCACCATCACCGAGCGCTCCAGCTCGCCTTCGAGCGCGCGCCGGTAGTTCACATGCTCGGTGAATTCCGACGCCCCCAGATTGGTCTTATCGAATAGTTCAAATCCGATCCGTCCGCTCTTCGGAAGACCGGCGGCTGCCAGACTCAGGCGCAGGTCCGCCACCCGGCTCGAGGGCACCAGGACCGACCCGCCGGTTTCCGAAACGCGGTAGTCTACCCCGCCCTCCTTCAGCTTTTGCACGATCCCGCCCGCATCTTCAGCCTGCAAGCCCGTGAATAGAGGGCGGAAATCGGATTCGGTCTGCCAGCGAACCAGCGCATAGATTCCCGCACCGGCCAGCAGGGCCACCAGAGCAATGGTGATTCTCTGCCGGACAGTGAGGTTGGCCAGAAGTTTCATGTCCCTCGGTTCGGCCGCAGGTCGGCTTGTCCTTCAGATCGGCAGGTTTCGCGGAAAGCGTGAGCTCTTACATCTGCATCCGCATGATTTCCTGGTACGCGCTCACAACCTTGTTGCGAGCCTGCAGGAACATCTCAAACACCAGCTCGGCGCGTTGCGCGGCCATGATGGTGTTGTGGAGTTCTTCCCCTTCGCCGCCAAGAAATCGTTCCACCGCCGCGGCCGCATTCTGCCCGGACGCCTCTACCCCTTGAATCGCCGCCGACAGTGCTTGCTGGAACGCGCCGCCGCCGTGCGGCGGAGTAGCCGGACTAATAGGGTCGGGAAGCGCCGCAACGGAAATCGGCAGGATCGGTCCGCTCATGAGTCACCTCATCGCAGCAGGTCGAGCGAGCGCTCGATCATGTCCTTCACCGCAGAGATCGCCGCCACGTTCGCCTGGTAATTCCGCGAAGCGCCCATCAGGTCGACCATGTCTTCGGCCGGGTTGATCCGCGGATAGGCCACGTATCCATCGGCATCCGCGTCGGGATGCCCCGGGATATAACGCCGTTCCGGATCTCGAGTGTCCGTTATGATGTCGGAGACGGTCACGCCCGTTTCCCGCACCTCGGCGTCAAACACCGATGCAAACGGCGATCCCACACGCGCCGACGTGAATACGGCGTCCTTGCGGCGATACGGGCCGCCTTCCGGCGTCCGCGTGGTTTCCGCGTTGGCGAGATTCTCTACAAGCAGCTCGGCGCGCGTGCGCTGTGCCGCCATCCCCGATGCCCCGATCGACAGCACCGAAAACAGGCTCATGCGGATCTCCCCTCTTCGATCGCCGAACGAACCAGCCGGATCTGTGAGCGCATTAAACTGGACGCCAGCTGAAACCGCAACGCATTTTCAGCCAGCAGCCGCGCTTCCCGATCAAGGTTGACGCTGTTCCCATCATTCTTCACGGGCAGCCCGTTAACTTCCACAACCGTCGGCTCAAAGCCGGCCGCGTTCTGGAACTCTGTTTGAAAATCGATGTCCCGCGCGCGGTACCCGGGCGTGTCGGCGTTGGCGATGTTGGACGCCACTAGCTTTTGGCGTGCGCTCAGCAGGTCCATGTACCTTTCGAGTTGTCCCGCCAGGCGGTCGAGCATTCCGCTGCCTTTCAAGCAACTCGCGCGCCACCGATAAAGCGCGTCAAATCAACGGGGGTTGTTGTGCCGCGCGACAATCGATTGCCACGTGATCATTTTTTATCGTGTCAGGCAATTCTCTTCCCCCCCACGCGGCTTGTCTTATCCCCACATCAGCGACATTCCAATCAATGAAAACGCTGATAGTATTCCTTTGAGGGTAGTAAGTTCTGAATAACTAATACCCTAAAGAAGCTCCTGATCATCCATTTAGTGAGATCAGGTGTCGCGTTCAAAAACGCACGGGAACCCGCCAGAGCGATCTCCCGCAATCGAAGACAATGATGCCACCTACGCAGTCCATAACTACGTCTGCCTCTGTAACGACCGATTCCTGTTGGACCGACGTCGTGCAACGGATCCGCAATGGGGATCCAGGCGGCATGGAGGAGTTGTATCGGGTCTTCACCAAAGGGATCCGGTTCTTCTTATACCGGCAATTGGGGCCGCAAGATCTGGATGATCGGGTGCATGACATGTTCCTGATGGTGATGCACTCCATCTGCCGCGGGGATGTGCGCCAGCCTGAACGTTTGATGGGCTATGTCCGGACCGTCCTGCACCGCCAGGTAGCCGCACAAATCGAAGAGGCGATGCGATCTCGCCGAAATCAAACCGGGCTGGACCGAACCGTGGAATTATCCGACTGCGCGCCCGATCCCGAACGCGGCGCCATCGAACACCAGAAGCAGGAGATGGCATTCCGAATGCTTCTTGGCATCGCTAAGCGCGACCGCGAAGTCCTGACGCGTTTCTATCTCCAGGAGCAGTCCGCCATTCAGATTTGCCGGGAAATGAAACTAACCGCAACGCAATTCCGGCTGATCAAATCACGGGCCAAGGCACGTTTCGGTGAACTGGGGAAACGCCGGTTCGCGCGACACGCAGGGTATATCCACGAAGCGCCGCCTAGAACACCCGCCGCTTCAAGCGCTCGATAGTGAACTTCGCGGTTTCGGCTACGGCCATGACAGCCATCACGCCGGCCTGAACCGGATCGCTCACCACCAGGTCCGCCGCGTCCGGCACGCTGCCGGCCATGTTGAGACTGATGACGAGCAGTCCGGCCTGGCGCACTTCCCGCACAGCGGTCTCGATCTCACCGCCCATCAGCGATCCAGCCAGCACCAGCGCTTTGGCGCGCGGCAAGCGCGCCACCGCGCGAACGGCATCTGCCAGTTTCTGTTCGCCTACCAGCGGGATTGTGTCCACCGAGATGTGCTCGCCGCGAATGTTATGCCGGTCCGCTTCCGATACCGCGCCGATCGCGACCTGGCCTACCTGCGCCCCGCCACCCATGATGATGATGCGCTTACCATAAATCTTCTGCAGCGTCTTGACGATTTCGACCTGCTGCACGATCTCGAGCTGGCGCAGATCGGCCACCAGGGCATCCGGGTCGTCGGGAATCACGACTTCAAAGTAGGTGCGCGCCGGGTTCGGCCAGTTGTCCAGAATCTCGACTGAAGTGATGTCGCCTTGGTGGCGCGCGATCACGCCCGTCAACTGGTGCAGCACTCCGGTCTTGCCCGTTGCGTGCACCACGATCCCCAATGGTTCTTTGTCCATGCGCATGTCCGGTAGAATACACATTATGGCGCGTTCCGATGCCAGCGCTGCAATCTCGGTCGAGCGGTTCTTCCAGTTTTCGCTGCTGGGGCTGGTAGCCAGCGGTTATCTGGCGGTCGCCGGTTCGGGGTACCTGGATAACGCCACCGTGGCGTTAGCCGGGGCCGGCTTGCTGGCTCGCGCGTTGCTCATTGCGGGTTGGATTCGGCTCGATCTATCCGAGCGCCTGGTCACGATCGTCACGCTTTCTTATATGGCGTTTTTCGTGGCCGATTATTTTCTGCTCTCGCGCGATTTCCTGAGCGCGACGGTTCACCTGGTCTTCTTTCTGGCAGTGATGAAGATTCTCACGGCTCGGACCAATCGCGACTATCTGTACACCGCCACCATCGCGTTTCTGGAGCTGCTGGCAGCGGCCATCCTTTCCATCAATTTCAATTTTTTTCTGTTCCTGGCCCTGTTCCTGCTCTTTGCCATGGCCACGCTGACCAGCGCTGAAATCCGGCGATCGATGGCGCGGACGCCGGCTCCTCCGCGAACGATTCTGAAGCGGTTTCACCCCCGGCTGGCGGTGCTCGCGTTTTCCGTGACCGGCGGCATCCTGGTGCTGACGGCAGGTCTGTTTTTTATTTTGCCGCGGACCGCTGACGCCGCCCTCTCCCGGCTGGCCGCGCACCCGATTCATCTGCCCGGCTTTAGCAACGAAGTGATGCTGGGGGAGATCGGCGAAATCAAAATCAGCTCCCGCACCATCATGCACGTACGCATTTTCAGCCGGGAAACGCATGCTGGACTCAAGTGGCGCGGCGCCGCGCTCACCGAATTCGATGGCAAGCGCTGGTCGAATCCCAACCTGACCGCGGAAACCATCGTCACCGAGGGAGGCCACGCCAAGCTCAGCTCTGCGGGCCCGGTCGCGGCCGCGCGCCATCTCGGATATCACGTCGAGTTGGATGTGACCGATACCGATGCCTTGTTCTTCGCCGGCATTCCCGAAACGCTGGATCTGCGCCAGCCCGTGGTTCTGCGGACCAGTACCAGCAGTTTCCGCCTGCCGCAGCTCCCGCCGCCCGGTTTCCGCTACGACGCGTATAGCCGCCTCGAGGATCCGCCGGAGAGTTCTCCTCCCGCCGGCGCCGCCACCGTCATGGGGCTGATCGACCGCCAGCGCTACCTGCAGTTGCCGGCAAAGCAGTTGGATCCCCGGATTCCGGAACTGGCGCGCGCATTCGCCGCTCGCGCTTCCACGGACCTGGCGCGCGCGCGTGCCGTGGAGCGGCGCCTCCGCAGCGATTACGGATACACGCTCGAGCTTCCCCGGCAGGAAGTACAGGATCCGCTGGCCTATTTCCTGTTCACGCGCAAGAAGGGCTACTGCGAGTATTTTGCTTCGGCAATGACGGTCATGCTGCGCACGCTCGGAATTCCCTCGCGTCTGGTTACCGGTTTTCAAAGCGGCGTCTATAATCCGATCAACGAACTGTGGGTGGTGCGCGCATCCGACGCCCATAGCTGGGTCGAAGCCTGGATTCCGGGGTACGGCTGGACCACGTTCGATCCGACGCCCCCGGATCCCAATCCCGGCTTCGCGCTGCTGACGAGGTTCGGCTTGTATGTGGACGCCGCAGAAACGTTCTGGCGGGACTGGGTGGTCAGCTATGATGTGAACCGGCAGGGCACGCTCACCGACCGCATGGAACAGGGAGCGCGTCGAGTCGGAATCCGATGGTTCGATCTACTCGCGGGTATCAGAACGGAGGGTCTGGGTAAACAAGCGGAACGATTCGGGCCGGCAGCGGGCATGGCCGTCCTGGTGGCGGTGGGTTTTTGGTTGCTGGCGCCCCGGCTGGTACGCGTATTGCGGATCGAGCGCCGCGTCCGAAGAGTGCGGCGGGGGCGCGCCGGGGCCGGCGACGCCACACTGCTCTACCAGCGAATGCTCCGCCTCATGCAGCGCCGGGGTTACCAGAAGCCCC
>CAZKQQ010000092.1:0-7897 GCA_964554945.1 uncultured Solibacteraceae bacterium
TCCCGAAACAGAGGGCCTGCTTTGAAACTCCTGGTCAAACTCGGCGGCACCCTCCTGGATACGCCGGACTCCCGCGACCGGCTCGCGGCGCAGATCGCGGCCACTCGAGCCGGCGGCGTCGAGCTGGTTGTGGTCCACGGCGGCGGCAAGCAAATGACCCGGTACCTTGCCGAACGCGGGATTGAAAGCCGTTTCGTCAACGGTCTCCGTGTCACCACCCCACAGACTCTGGATGCTGTGCTCAAGGTATTCGCCGGCACCGTGAACCACGAGCTGGTGGCCAGTATCAATCGCGCCGGCGCCCTGGCGGTCGGTCTGTCCGGCATCGACGCGTTCCTTGCGGAGGCCGAGCAATTGGATCCGGAGCTGGGCGCGGTCGGCCGCGTCACCCGTTCCAACCACGCCTTGCTGGATTTGCTGGCCGCCAACCGCTACGTGCCGGTGGTGGCGTGCGTCGCCGGCGATCGCCAGGGTCACGTTTATAACGTCAATGCCGACCAAATGGCAGTAGCCTGCGCTGCAGCCTTCGGCGCCCGGCAGTTGATCTTTCTCACCGACGTGGAGGGCGTGCTCGATCAGTCGCGCCAGATCCGCTCCGTCTTGACCGCCTCGGAAAGTGAGCGCCTGATCGCCGATCGCATCGCCACCGGAGGCATGCAGGCCAAGCTCGATGCGGCACTGGCCGCATTGCGCGGCGGAGTCGAACAGGTCCGGATCGCGCCCGGCGCCGCCGACCAGGTCTTATCGCGTCTTTTGGCCGGTGAACCCATTGGCACTCGCATCGTGTTCGGAGAAGGGAGGGCGGCATGATCAGCGCTTTGCGCGCGGACGCCTGTTCGGAAAGTAAAACGCGCGGGTTGGGGCTTACGGCCCGCAAAGCCGTCATGCATGATATCCCCGGGATCCTTGAGTTGATCAACGGTTACGCCGCTCGCGGGATCATGCTGCCCCGCACCGAGTTCGAGATGTCCGAAGCCATCCGCGATTTCACTGTGGTGACCCAGGGACCGGCCTTGCTCGGCTGCGGCGCCCTCCATTTTTACAGTCCCTCCGCTGGCGAGATTCGCTCCTTGGCGGTCGCCCAGCAGGCCAAAACTCAGGGCGTCGGGCGAAGACTGGTTGACGTACTGGTCGCCGAAGCGCAGCAATACGAGCTGGACGCGATATTCGCCTTTACCTACGTTGTAGATTTTTTCAGCAAGGTCGGCTTTCACGAAGTCGAGCGCGGCATTCTACCGTTGAAAGCCTGGAAGGACTGTCTGCGCTGCCCCAAGTTTCACGCGTGTGATGAAATTGCAGTCATTCGAATCCTTCGCCCGGACCGGTGGACTGGGTGTTTACCGGCCTCCGAACCCGATCCGTTCGTACAACTCCCAATTCCTCAGTCGATATAAACCTTCCCCTCAAATGGGGGTGTGGAGTACCTCCTCAAAAGACCGGCGATATTTCCGACACGGGTCTCCCAAAACCGAGTAGAATCAATTTGGGATAATTAAGTCCTAATCTTTGGGTTCTAACTCCTTGCGAGGCTAAACCATGAGAGCACAGACGGTTGATGTGAAATCCTCAACTGGCAGAATCCTATGCTGCACGGTGTTCCGTCCAGGCGGGAAGAAGCTGCTCGCGAAAGGCCATGTCATCAGCGATGAAGATGTCCGTGTTCTCGAATCGGAGGGCATGGAGACCATCTGGGTCACGGAACTGGAAGAAGGCGAGATCGGCGAAGACGAAGCCGTCTGCGCGGTAGCCAGCGAAATGGGTTGCGGGAGTTTTGAGATCCGCCTTGCCGCCGGAGGCCGCGCCAACCTGGTAGCCAGCGAGAATTGCTGTGTGTTGGTCGATGACGAGCTCCTCAAGCAGATCAACTGCACGTCCAGTGTCGTCATTGCCACCGCGTTGAACTTCGGCTACGCGGTCGCCGGCCAGCGCATCGCTACCGTGAAAAGCGCCCCGTTCGCGGTCGCCAAAGATCAGTTGGAGGCGGTCATCGGCATTCTCAAAGAGCGAGGACCGATCCTGCAGGCGCGGCCCGTGCGAACGCCCAATATCGGCGTGCTCTATTCCGATCCGCTGAGCGGCGAGAGGGCGCGCCAGTTATTCGAAAACATCATGCGCCAGCGGCTGGAACGCTTCGCCGTCAACGCCAACTTTGCCATGGCCTGCACGGAGGATGAGAATTCCGTCACCCGCTGCCTCCATCACCTGCTCCGCTCCAAGCCCTGCGTGATTCTGATTGCATCGACCACGGCTCCGGCCGGACCGGAGGATATCATCGGCCAGGCCATCTGCAAAATCGGCGGGCAGGTGGAGCGCTTCCTGGCTCCGGTGGAACCCGGCAACCTGCTGTTGATGGCCTACAAGGACGAAGTCCCTATTGTGTCGGCGCCGGGCTGCTTCCGGTCCGCCAAACCGAATGTCGTCGATCTCCTTCTGCCTCCGCTGCTTGCTCGTTATCACGTCACTGGCTGGGAAGTGGCCGGCCTGGGACATGGGGGCCTGCTGGCATAACGGACTCCTCCACACCTGTGGGTCGATAACCTCTGAACGACCCAACAGTGCTCCTCATGCCGGGCGTCTTTCGGGACACCCGGCTTTTTTACCAGCTAATGCCCCGAGCGTTCATTTCCCGCTCGATTTGCTCCCGTGATTCGAACTGCACTGCGTCCAGCCCTTCGCGCTTCGCCGCTTCGACGAAGGCGCCGATGTCATCGGTATAAAAGCACTCCTCCGGACGGCATCCGGCTCTCTGCACGGCCGCTCGAAAGATCTCCGGTTCGGGCTTCATGGCGTGCACTTCGTAGGACAGAACCAAATGGTGAAAGTGCCGGAGCAGCGTGTAATTCTCGCGGATCATCTGGAAGTGAATCTCGTTCGTGTTGGAGAGAAGTAGCAGGCGGTAACGCCCCGCCAGCGACTCGAGCACGGAGTCGGGGATGAGCTGGCCGGAAAAGATGCAGCCCCAGATCCGGCAGAACTCCTGGTAATCGATCCGCAAATCCAGGGCCTGCGAGAGTTGCGCGACAAAATCGCGCGGCGCGATCAAACCTTTTTCCAGGGGCTCCACCAGGCGGGTGGCCGCGATCCGGCTGCGGATCTCACTCATTGGATAGGGACAATGCCGCTCCAACTCGCGATATCCCAGCATGAAATCGAACGGAACCAGAACTTTCCCCAGATCAAAGATCACGGCCTTGTGCACTTTATGATCGTAACGCGGGTGACTTCGGCCGCTCACCACCGGCAGACACCGGGACAGCCCGGGCCGCCGGCGCCACTCTCGCTTGACACAAGTCAACGCCAGTCAATATCATGCACAAAGAGCAGTTGCGGACAGTCTCCGAACTGTCGCTGGGGATTCAAAAAAAAGGAGATCTTTCATGGAAACGACCCGACGCAATTTTCTGGCGGCCGCGGGGGCTGCGGCTTCCGCCCCGATGATCCTCGGCGCCACCAACAAAGGGGGCACGAAACTGCCTATCCTGGGAGAAGGAGAGCACCAGTACGAATGCATTCACGACTGGGGTGAACTGCCCTCCCACATCAAATACGGAAACACGCATAGCGTGTGCGAGGATTCGCAGGGCCATATCTACATCCACCACACCGTTCATAAAGATAGCCAGAGCCCCGATTCGGTGGTCGTCTTCGACGCCAAAGGCAAATTTGTGCGGTCATTCGGGCCCATGTTCCGGGGTGGCGCCCATGGAATGCACCTGAGCAAGGAAGGCAAGACCGAATATCTCTACTTCTGCGATGAGAAGCACGGCATCGTAACCAAGCGCACGATGAAAGGCGAGGAAGTCTGGACGATGGGCTATCCGCAAGATTCTCCCATTTACCAGAAGGGACCCGGCTCAACGGGGCCCGGCGGAGCGAACGGGTTGAATTACCGCCCGACGAATTTCGCCATCGCTCCCAACCTTGATTTCTGGATCGGCGACGGCTACGGTTCCTTCTACATGTTCCACTACAGCCAGGCGAGCAGCACCGCGTATCCGAAGCTGGTCAAGACCTTCGGCGGCCCGCCTGCAGGCCAGGCCCAAGCGGGCGGACGGGGAGGCAATGGAGCCGGTCCCGGCCGCGGAGGCGAGAGGGGCGCACGTGGTGGCGAAAGAGGTGCCGCTCCCGCCGGTGCGGCCAGAGGACCGGCAGCTCCGCCGCCTCCAGGACAGCCCGGTGTTCCCCGGGATGTCCCCATCGAGTCCACAAATAATCCCCACGGCAACATGGTCGATCTGCGCGATCCCGCCAACCCGATTCTTCTCATCGCCGATCGCGGCAACAATCGCATCGTGCGATATAAGCTGGACGACACACCGGTCGACGTAGTGGCGGGCACCAAATCCCCCTGTCATTTCCACACCCACAAGGACACCATCGTGGTACCAGACCTGCAGGCTCGCGTTACCCTGCTCGACAAAAACAATAAGATCATCGTGCACCTCGGCGAGCCCACGATGCCCAATCCGCCGCGCACCACCGAGGACCGCAGCCAGTTTATCCCCGGCCAGTTCGTCAACCCGCACGGCGCGATTTTCGATCATATGGGCAATATCTTTGTGGCCGAGTGGGTGGAAATCGGGCGTGTCACCAAGCTCCGAAAAATCGCCTGATCGGCTCGTCCAACAAGTCCCGCAAACGCAAATAGCTACGGGTAGCCTCCGGCGCTCCCCGTAGCTCTAACGTTAATTCCGCATTACTTCCTCAGGACTCGCAGTACTTTTCTTGCGGCTTTACCTACGGCAATATGGAATCCGACAGGTTCAAATGGTACGAGCACTTGGAATGTTCGGGTTCACCGGGGGCTTCCTGATCATTTCGCCCCAGTTCCGTCAGACATTGATGGACGCGGCGGCCTCCAGCCTGACGTTTGTTCAAAACTATAGCCCGTATTCTTACGTGGGAATCGTCCTCCTTGCCTTTGGAGGAGTCACCGTGACGCTGGTGTCAGGCAGCAGTCCGCGCTAATTCAGACCGCCCGCAGTTTGCGAGCCAGTGCGCCGGTTTCGGACCGCGCCGGCTTGCGCTCCGAAGCCGCGCTAATTCGTTTCACCTGATCGGTAACCGAAACCAGGAACATGGGCTGGCGTGCGCTCTTGAGCAAATCGATGATCCGGTCCGGGGCATCTTCGAGGTAAATCGATTTCCCGTCGGTGAGCAGATGAACGTCAGAGGTGGCGGAAAGGGCCTCGCTCAGGCGTTTTCCCATGTCTTTCTGAAGGAATCGCAACACCCGGCGAATCTTCTGCAGCGAGAAACCCTTCCGGCGCAGTTCGGCGATCACGGAAATCTCGACCACTTCTTCCGTCATATAGATCCGCTTGTGGCCATCCTGGCGTGGCGAGACTACGCTTCGCTCGTCCCACCACTGCAATTGGCGGAGGCTGACCCCGCAGATCCGCGAGACTTCGCTGCTATTGTAGCCTTGCGCCTCTGGACCAGCAGGCGGACGGGGTTTCTTGGCTTTAAACATTCTGCGCCACTTCCGTAATCAAATTCGGGTGCCATTTTGGATTGTACATGGGCCATCGGTAGAGTCAATGGAATATTCGGGCCCGGCCTCCGGCGGCACCGCCATCCGCCCTCAAGTGCCAGTTAAACATTTTATTATCAATTAATTACGAGGATTTTCAAAGGTGGTACAATGAAGGAGTAGTCTTCCTCATTCTCGATCAGGGAGAGTTCATATGACCACACGCAAATTTTGGCCCCTCGATTTCGATCCGGAAGGCGAGATCTACGAAAACCCGTCATGGGATCTCCCGGGTTACAAACGTGGGCGACAGGCCCACAACGCGCCTCCGCAGCATTCCCGCCGTAAAAAGTCTAAGCGTGCGTAAACCTTACATTAGCGAACCACCACGATCGCTGCGGTGGATTCGCCTTTGCCTTTGAATCCGCGCCATTTACGCAAACGGTTTTTCGATTGCATCGTCGCATGCGAGGTTTGACCATGAAAGCACTCCTTGCTGCTACCGCCGTGATTGCCAGCGCCGGATTTCTCGCTACCGGCTGCGCAACGAAGAAATACGTCCGCAATACCGCCGCGCCGATTCAAGCGAAAGTGGATCAGGTGGGCGACCAGACAAGTAAGAACAGCCAGTCTATTGAAGAGACTCGCACCCAGGTGAAGGATGTCGACGAGCGCGCCCAAAGCGGAATCAATGCGGCGCAGGAGCGCGCCTCCACCGCCGATCAGCACGCGCTGACCGCCGATCAACATGCCGGTGATGCGATGAAACGCGCAGACGACGCTTCTCGCGCCTCCGATCAGAACCGCCAAGGGCTCGACCAGCTTCGCGGCGTCGTCGCCAACATCGACGATTACAAGCTGCAAACATCCGTCAGCGTACCGTTTAAGTTTGACAAGTACGCTCTGTCCGCCGATGCCAAGCAGGATTTGGATAAACTGGCGGGCGAGGTGAAATCCAATAAGCGCTTCTTCGTCGCCGTCGAAGGCTACACGGACAAAGTCGGCGCGCACGAATACAACGAAACTCTCAGCCGTCGCCGCGCCGATAGCGTCGTGGAATATCTGGTAGCAAACGGCGACATCCCGATCTATCGCATTCACATGATTGGGCTCGGCGATCAGAAGCCCGTCGAAGAAGGCAAGAACCGCGCCGCCAATGCGAAGAACCGGCGCGTGGAAGTAAAAGTCTTCACCGCTGATCAGGCAACCGCGGCGTTGTCCGCTCCGAACGGCGCCACGGCCGCCGACCGCGCCACCGCCGAAAAACCGAACCGGTAAGCTGGCTTTACCGAGGCAGTAGCCGCGGTGCCCCGCCGCGGCTCTGCTTCCGGTTAGAGTTGAGTAGTACTCACCGCAGAAGCCTTCCGAACCGGGGACGTCCGAAACACCTTCCACCAGACATAGAGGCAAGCCAGGCTTGCCAGCACGATCGTCGTGTCGCCCGCCAGCAGAATACCCGGAAACTGACTGCGCAATGCGTGCCCGATCGCCTCGCCCGTGAACCGGATCCCCAATGCGCCGCTCAGCAGGAACAGCTCCATATCATATTTCTTCGCGTTGAGGAGGATCGTCCATAGAGCTAAATCAAGGATGGCGGAGCTGAAATCCAGGTCGCGCGTCCAAAGCGTCATCCATCTGCTGGTGCCGGCCTGCGGATCATAATGAATCGCAAAGGAAACGCCGGCGACCACAACGGCGCCCGCTACAAGCAACAAACGAGTCGCCCCGCGTCCGCGGATTCCCCCCGTAGCCCGGTAGAGCAAGCTGATCACGACGACGAAAAGCAGCCCTTGGCGGATGCCGTCGTCCACCCAATAATAGACCGGCCAGGAGTGTGCTAGCCGGACTCCGGAAGCGGACCCGACGCGGGCCGCCAGTTCCACCACCGCAGTCAGAAACGAGGCTACCGCGTACGCGAACAAGAACGGGTACCGCCGGTAGCCGCCGCGCAGCAGCGCAGCGATCAGCAGTAAGATCAACGGAAACCAGAACGCCAGGCTCAGGTATTGTACGGCTTGACGCATCCAACCTCAATTCTAGTTGAAGCAGCCGTCTTTGGTGGAAGATTTGAAACAGCTCCGCCAATTTGTGCCAAACGCGACCCGAATTCGCTTATGCAATCGAGACGTTTTCCCAGGGAGCGGGCGGCAGCCAAGGGCCGTCAGCCAATAGCACATTCTCCCACGGAGCAGGCGGCAGCCATGGACCATCGGCCACTTGCAGGTTCTCCCACGGAGCAGGCGGCAGCCACGGACCATCGGCCACTTGCAGGTTCTCCCAGGGAGCCGGCGGCAGCCACGGACCATCGGCCACTTGCAGGTTCTCCCAGGGAGCAGGTGGCAGCCACGGACCATCGGCCACTTGCAGGTTCTCCCAGGGAGCAGGTGGCAGCCACGGACCATCGGCCACTTGCAGGTTCTCCCA
>CAZKQQ010000092.1:7997-24621 GCA_964554945.1 uncultured Solibacteraceae bacterium
GGACCATCGGCCACTTGCAGGTTCTCCCACGGAGCAGGCGGCAGCCACGGACCATCGGCTACTTCGCGCACCCGCGAGGTATTCAAGACACTTGCCGTGAGCACCAGGGCCAAAAGCAGAACGATGTCAATGAAACTTGATTTGTTAGTGGAAATTCGTCGCATGATGAGCTCTCCTTCGTTACATCCCTTCATCGAACTCGCGCCGGAGCTCGCTCAGCGTAGTCAGGCACAAGGCCATCAAACGGTCTTCATGGGTACCCTTGGCTATCTGTTCCGCCGCCAGTTTAACTGGATCGTTGCACTAGAGGCCGAGCAATAGTTAGGGTGTCCCCTAGTACTTTTATAGGGTATAGACTAGTACAAAGAGTGAGGTATGTTCCCGATTATCGGACTACGATCGTCCGTCAACTAATTGATTTTTAGGAGCTTATTGCCAGCACTACGATAACTAAGGGAAACCCCACGTTATTAGGCTGGTTGATTAGGAGAGGCTTTGTCGGCGGTTTTGCTGGCGGCTTTTACGGGACTAATAAGGATGTGAGCGTTGCGCCCTTCCAGGCGCGGCACGCCTTCCACGCTGCCGAAAGTGGACAAGTCCTCGGCGAAACGCATGAGCAGTTTCTTTCCGAGGTCGGCATGGGCGATTTCGCGACCGCGGAACTGAACCACGGCCTTGACCCGGTTTCCTTCCTGCAGAAAACGAATCGCGTGATTCTTCTTGAAGCTGTAGTCGTGGTCATCGGTGTTCGGACGGAACTTCAGTTCCTTTACCTGCACCACGTGCTGCTTCTTCTTGGCGTCGTGCTGCTTCTTCTTTTGCTCGTACTGATAATGGCCGTAATCGACGGCCTTGGCGACCGGAGGCACAGCGGTGGGCGCGACCAGAACCAGGTCGAGTCCCATTTCCTGGGCCTTGCGCAAGGCGGCTGCCGTCGGCATCACTTCGGCGGTTCCATCCGGAAATACCGCGCGCACTTCACGGGCGCGAATCAATTCGTTAACGTTTTCTCTTCGATTAGGCCTGCGTGGAGGAAAGTTTCTGGGGGGAAACATGCAAATTAGGAGATCCGTTTAGGGGGACGCACGAACAGCGGGCACACGCCCGGGAGGAACACTTCATGGGAAGCCGGAATGAGACGATCGAAAGCCAAGCGCAAATAAGAGCCACCAACAGTACACCAAAAACCGCCGCCGAAGTCAAAGGGGATTCTCCGAAGCAGCCGCCGGGCGCGAACATGCAGAGCTTGCGGTAGCGCTTAGGCCGGGCAACCGAGGTTGCGATGTCTAGC
Organism: uncultured Solibacteraceae bacterium; assembly: GCA_964554945.1. Classification (GTDB taxonomy): domain Bacteria; phylum Acidobacteriota; class Terriglobia; order Bryobacterales; family Bryobacteraceae; genus PSRJ01. The sequence continues at coordinate 9,289 of CAZKQQ010000092.1, forward strand.
AGGCGTGCTCGCGCAGGTGCATCAAATAAAGAACTCTGGCTTTGTCCCGTTTGCTCCGGGCCAGGTGCAGCGCCATATCGAATCTCTGGAGTCCCGTGCCGTGGGCAACCAGCTCTACCATCTCGCGATCCTGAAGAGCCATCACGTCCCGAACGGCATCGATGAAAATAGAGGCAAGCCGCTGCTTCTCCTCGCAGTTATGGGCTTTGAGACTGAGGGCACCAATTGTCACAATATTTCCAGTACTAAAGCAATGGTAACTCAGGAAACCGGTATTTTTACGTGAGGAACATACTGCCTTGTGAAGCGACTCACGTTGCGGCCGTCAGACTAGAACCAGCCAGCGTTTTCGGTTCGCGAGCGCTATCAGGAACAACGCCGCGAATCCCGCGAGCGTGCCGAGCGAGGCGCCGACCCCAATCCAGAGAGGCTGAGAAAAACCCATCCGCAGCGTTACTGTCACATTGACGAACACCGGGATAAACGCAGCCAACACGGGGGGCCAGCGATGATCTAGCGCGAACAGAGACCGCGACACAATCTCCATCAGACTCCATCCCACCAGGCTGGGCCCCAAGCCGAGGAACACGGCGGAAACCAGCTCCGTGGATTCGGCGGTGAAACTGCCGCGCTGGAACATCAGCATGATGCCGATGTGGCGGAACAGCAGAGCCAGACCGCAGACCGCCACCGCCGCCAATGCCGCCAAGGCCGCCGTGCGCGCGATGAGGCGGCCGGCTTCGCGCAAACGGTTGAGACTCTTCAAGCGCGCGATTTCAGGCAACAACGAATTCGAAAACGGCTGCACCAAGAGGGCTAGGGGAACTCCTACGCAGCGAATACAGTATTCCAGAGCAGCGGCCATTCCGGAACCGGCATGCGTGGCATACGCGCGCGTGAACGTGATGTTTAAGCCCAGGCCCGCGGCATAGACCAGAAAGAACGCCGGCTTGCCGAGGATCTCCGCCCACCGCAGATCGCACTTGGGCAACGCAGGCATGTTTAATTGCGAGCGCCCCACGTATGAAACAATGGCCAGTTGCGCGCAGGCTCCCGCGCTATAGCCGATGGCAAACGCATAAACCCCGGCCAGTTTCCAAAGGCTTACCGCCGCTAGTACCGTGAATACGTTGAGCGACGCCTGATAAAAAGCCGTCGGGGCGAAGCGCCGGTCGGTATAAAGCAGAGCCGAGTACAGCGCCGCGATGCCGGAGGCCGCGGTAGAAATGGAAAGAATGCGAAGAATGTTGACGGCCGCCCGCAACGCCTCGGCATCGAGACCGGGGGCCAGCACCCGCATGAGCCAGGGAGCGGCGGAAACCACCCCAATCGCAATCAAGACGAACACCCATACGAACGCGCGCCGCAATTTAAGAAGGAGCGCGGCGCGCTCCGCCCCGGCACGGGCCGTGAGCATCGGAACAAACGCGAATAACATGCTGTTGGTCAGCACGGAGTTGACAGTATCAACCGGGCCAAGCGCTACTGCCAGCGAATCGGCGCGGCTATGCGTCCCCAGCAGGTACGCGGTCAGCGCCACCCGCAAGAAACCAATCACATTGCCGGCCAGAATACCGGCGGCCAGCGTCAAGCCGCCGCGCACCAGCGGGCTTTCCACAGCCCGGTTGAAAGCGTTCTCCAGGATGAGCGCCGGTGTTGATGACGTGGAACTCAGTCGTACCTCGAGTGGCGCGGCGTAATCCGCTGCGACGTGTCCGGCGTTAAGCCCGGGCAGCCGCGGCGTTTTTCGCGGCGGACAGGGCGGCTTCGTAATTCGGAAAATCCGCGACTTCCTTCACGTACTCCACATGCTTGATTTTGTTGTTTTGGTCGAGCACGAAGATGGCGCGGCTCTCGATCCGCATGTCTTTGATGAGCGTGCCGTAAGCCGTCCCGAAGGAGCCCTCCCGGTGATCGGAGAGCATCTTGACCTTGTCCACGCCGAACGCGCCGCACCACCGCTTCTGCGCGAACGGGAGGTCCATGCTCACGGTCAGGATGTCGACATCCGGCAGCTTCGCGGCTTCCTCGTTGAACCGTTTCGTCTGGGCGTCGCAAACCGGTGTATCAAGCGAAGGCACCACGCTGATGATGCGCACGTGGTTGCCTGTGTCCTTCAAAGTCACGCTCTTGAGCCCGTTGTCCACGAGGGTAAAGTCCGGGGCTGTATCACCGGCCTTCAGCTCGGGTCCGATCAGCGTCAGGGGGTTGCCCCTCATCGTTGTAGCGCCTGGTCTTTCCATCATTCCTCCTGAAATTGACACCGCTCCTTGTCGTCGCGGTCCTGGGTCTGGATCTCTGGTGAATTGCTTATTGTAGCAATTCGGCCAGCGCGGCAGCCTCGGAAACCGGCAGTTGGCACGTAAAATTCCGGCACACGTACGCTGCCGCACGGCCATTCAATTTGTGCATGGAAGCAACCGCGGGAGCGCCGGCCGATAGCGCATTCCGCGTCTCTTCGGAATCGATCAGCAGCAGGATACGACTCGGAACAAAACGCGCATGGACAGTTTGCAGCAGCGCCCGAGTATCGGCGGCGTCGCGGTCTCCCGCAATGATAATCTGGCGGGGCTCGTTCAACTGTAACTCGCAGGCGGCGAGCATCTGGGGAATCGCCATTGGCGCGGTGGAGAGGCGCGAACCGAAGGCGGCAAAGAGCTTGTCCACCGACACGGGAAACTCGGCTCGGCCGGTGATCTGAGCCAGCCGCAACAGATTGCCGGCCGCGACGGAATTCCCGGAGGGTTCGGCGCCGTCGTAGTCTTCTTTTACGCGCAACACCAGACTGGAATCACCCGCGGTGGTGCTGAAGAAGGCGCCCTGCTGCCGATCTTCAAAAAGCTCGCTTTGTTTTTCACTCAGCCGGATGGCCAGTTCCAGGTGACGCCGATCGAACTGCGCTTCGTACAAGTCCAGCAAGGCCTGGACAAATAGCGCGTAATCGTCGAGGAAGCCGGGGATCCGGGCCTCACCCTGCCGGAAGCGGCGCAGCAGGATGCCGGTGGCGGGATCGTACATGCGGGCGATCAGGAATTCGGCGGCGCGCCGCGCCGCTTCGGCATAGGCCGGCTCGCTCAGCACAGATCCGCCCAGGGCGAGGGCCGAGATCATCAATCCGTTCCATGCGGTGAGGATCTTGTCATCCAGGTGCGGCCGGATCCGCTTCTTGCGGGCTTCGAAAAGGATTCGCGCGGTGTTCTGGATAGCGGCGGAAGTTTCCTGGACCGGCACTTGGAAATGCGCCGCCGTCTCTTCCAACGTGTGCGCCTGATACAGAATGTTTTTGCCGGTAAACTCGTTATGCGGGTCGTGTTCCACGTTACCGCCGCCCTCGACGCCGTAAAGATAAGCGAACCACGAGGCGGCCGGCTCGCCGGCGAGCGCGCGAATCTCCTCCGCGGTCCAGATGTAAAACGCGCCTTCGCCTTTTACCGAAGGCTGCGCGGGATCGATGACGCTGTCCGCATCCTCGGCGGAGTAGAACGCACCGCCGGCATCCGTCATATCGCGGAGCACGTAGTCGAAGATGCGGCGGGCAACCCCGGCGTATGCTGCATCGCCCGTCACCTGAAACGCTTCGAGGTACGAAATGGCGAGCTGCGCCTGATCGTACAACATTTTTTCAAAGTGCGGCACGAACCAGCGCTCGTCGACCGAGTAGCGATGGAAGCCGCCGCCGAGTTGATCGTGCATTCCGCCTTTGGCCATCTCGCGCAGCGTCAGTAGAACCATGTCGAGCGCTTCCCGGTTCTTCGTGCGCGCGTAATAGCGCAACAGAAAATTGTGGACGGAGGGCCTGGGAAATTTCGGAGCTGCGCCAAATCCGCCCAGCCGTGTGTCGAACGTGCGGCGGAAATAATAAAAGCCGCTTTCGAGCATGGCTGCATCGATGCGCGCGCCCCCTGATGCGACCGAGACGGTTTTATCGAGTTGTTCCACGATCTGGCGCGCAGACTCGTCAATCTGATCCCGCTGCGATTTCCACGCATCCGCCAACTGCGTCAGCACGGAGCCGAACCCCGGATGGCCCCACCGATTCTCCGGCGGGAAATAGGTGCCGCCGAAAAAAGGTTTTAGCTCGGGAGTGAGCCAGACTGACATCGGCCATCCGCCCCCTCCGGTGGTGGCCTGCACGAACGTCATATAGATGCGGTCTACGTCCGGCCGTTCCTCCCGATCCACTTTGATGGGAACGAATTCGCGGTTCAGTACAGCGGCGATCTGTTCGTTTTCGAACGACTCGCGCTCCATCACGTGGCACCAGTGACAGGTGGAATATCCGATCGAAAGAAAGATTGGCTTGTTCTCGGAGCGGGCTTTTTCAAACGCCTCCGCTCCCCACGGAAACCAGTCCACGGGATTGTGAGCGTGTTGCAGCAGGTACGGACTCTTCTCGTGAGCGAGGCGGTTGGCTGGCATGGCGATCCAATATGGCGCTGCGCGCCGGCACAAGGCGGAGCCTTATGCAACTAGTTTAAGAAATAGGTGCGGTACAGCGTGTCGCGCTGCTTGGGAACGAAACCAGCGTCCCGAATCAGACGGCGCAGTTCCTCTTCGGTGGCGCGATGGTGCGTGCCAGCCGCGGAGACTACGTTCTCTTCAATCATGATGCTGCCGACATCGTTGCCGCCAAATCGCAAACCCAACTGGCAGGTCTTCAAGCCCGGCGTCACCCACGAAGATTGGATGTGCTCGATATTGTGCAGATAAAGCCGGGAGATGGCCAGCATCTGCAGGTACTCGACCGCCGTGGCCTCCTCCTTGATGAAGCGCCCCAGTGACGTGTATTCGCGCTGAAACGGCCAGGGAATGAATGCCGTGAAACCGCCAGTCTCCTCTTGCAGGTTGCGGACGATATCCAGGTGATTCATGCGCTGCTCGAACGTTTCGCCGCAGCCAAACATCATGGTGGCGGTGGTCCGCATGCCCAACTGGTGGGCGGTGCGATGGACGTCCACCCACTCTTCGGTCCGGCATTTGAGACGGGCGATCCGATGGCGCACGTCGTCGTCGAGGATCTCTGCGCCGCCACCGGGAATGGAATCCAGACCCGCGTCCCGCAAGCGCGCGATGGTGTCGTGCAAATCGAGCCCGCTCACCTCGGCGATATTGGTCACTTCCGGCGCCGAGAGGGCATGCAGGTGAATCGGGAACCGCTGCTTGATGCCGCGAAATAGGTTTTCGTACCAGTCGATTTTCAAATCGGGATGCAGCCCGCCCTGCATCAGGACGCCCGTTCCGCCCAGATCGAGAGTTTCCTGAATCTTTTGATAAATGACGTCGTTCGGAAGGATGTAGCCCTCGGCGTGCCCGAGCGGCCGATAAAATGCGCAGAAGCTGCAATACTCGGTGCAAAAGTTCGTGTAGTTGATATTGCGGTCGATGATGTAGGTGACCACGCCTTCCGGGTGCCATTTACGGCGCACCGCATCGGCTTCCATCCCGATGCCGATCAAATCGTCGGAGCGGAACAAGTCCAGCGCTTCATCCCGTGTCATCATCCTTATCAAGATATCAGGAACTAGCGCTTGCGGTGTTGCGCCCAGCTTAGGCGCCTATGGCGATGGCTGCAGGCAGAAGCTCTTTCATGAATATGTAGAGATCAAACAGGGGTGTCGGATCTCCCTTGCCCCAGCGGTTCACCTGCCACTTCGCGCGAATGTATTTCACATCGGGATGGTCGGTTAGATCCAGCACAAGCTGATACGTGCCGCAATAAAACTTCTGAGGGAAGGCAATCAGGGGTTTGGCGCTCCAATCGGTGCCATCGGATGAACCCAAGATGGAAAGATCGAGGCTTTCTTGTTCAATGATTCGCGTGATGCCCAGGGTAAGGATCAGCACACCACCCTGATTTGCGCCGAGGCTGATAACCGGCCCGGCGCCGGCTTCGCGGACCGTGGTTTCTGCTAGAAGAAACTCCGGAAGCATTGGCTTACCCCGGCACAGCCGCATCTTACACGAGCTGTTTCAACTGCTGCTGTACCAACTCTAATGTCTCATATTTCTTTCGAAAACAAAAGGGGATTTGTCGAGTTCCACCTCTGGAATGTGCATAAAAACTGAGCCGCGGCCACCTTAGCTTTGGAGAGCAAATAACTTACAAAGGAGTGATCATCCGGGAAACCAAAGAGGGATATATCCGCCATCACATAGCAGGCGCCCCGCGGCACAAGCCATCGGAAAGCCCGGCTGTCCCGAGCCCGGTTCTAATGCGGTGACGACGCTGATGTAACTCTCGGCTAACTGAGTGTAATATTCCGTACTCATTTCCAGGCATGATGCAGGGGAGTCGCCGAGCCCGCCGCCTGTATGGCGCGCCGCGTCATCTTCCGGATCACCGATCGGTGAAGTTCTCGATGCGCCGGCTTCGAAAGTGCGCCCGGATCTCAGACGTTGTAGGTGCGGATGACATTTCTTCGAGAGTAGGAGAAACTGCGGTGAGATGTAAAGCAGCCTATGGCACAACTACACCTGGCAACCAAGAAGACATTGACGCTCGAAGCGGCGAAGCACATCGTGGCGGCGGCTCAAGAAGAAGCGCGAAGAAATGGGTGGACGATGGTGATCTGCGTAGTTGACGACGGCGCTCACCTGATCTCCCTCGAACGGATGGATGGCACCCAGATCGCCAGCGTTACCGTGGCGCAGGACAAAGCCGCTACGGCGGTGCGTTTCAAGCGCTCCACCAAGGTACTCGAAGACGCGGTGCTGGGCGGACGTGTGGTGATATTAAAACTGGGCGACGCTACGCCGATCGAGGGCGGTCTTCCCATCATGGTAGGCGGACAAGTGATCGGTGGAATCGGTGTCAGCGGCGGCACCAGCCCGCAGGACGGCCAGGTAGCCTCCGCCGGGCTGGCCGTGCTTGAGGGGTGACCGGGGAAGAAAACGAAAAGCAAAAGTCAAAAGTCAAAAGTCATTCGGTGGGCGGCTGCGCCGCCATTTTCTAAGCGTACCTGATTATTTTTGACCTTTTGATTTTTTTCGGAGTCGCGCCGGCGCACCCTACTTATACAGGCGGCGGTAAATGTCAGCGTTACGCAAAACGGCCTGCACGTAGTCGCGAGTTTCCGTGTAAGGAATCGATTCCACGAACTCGGCCGGTTCCCGATACGTCCTCCACATGATCCATTCCGCCGCGCGATTCGGCCCGGCGTTGTACGCGGCCAGTGTCTGTTCCAAACTACCGCCGTGCTGGTCGAGCATTGATTGAAAAATTGTCGCGCCGATCTTGAGGTTTGTCGCCGGATGGAATAGGGATCGGTTGGTGAAGCGTACGATACCGGCGCGGCGCGCGTAAATCCGTCCCGTCGCCGGCTGCACCTGGGTCAGGCCGAAGGCGTTTTTCCGCGACAGCGCGTCCGGATTGAATTCCGATTCCTGGCGGATGAGACCGGCCAGCAGGAAGGGGTCGAGCCCTTGGGCCCGGGCGCTCGCCACCAGATCCGTGCGGTACGGCAGCGGGAACAGCAGTTCCCAGAATCGCCGGGGCGCTCCGCTGAGCGGCAGATTCAAATAATCGCCCGAAAGCGATTTCATCGCGCGCAGTCCCTGGTACGTAGCATCGGCAGACGTGGCCATTTCCATCGCGAGCAAGACCGGCTGCCCACCGTTGCGCGCGCCGAAGCGCAATTCGGCGTCGGCCAGATCGCCCAGCCCCGCCGTGCGCAGCAGGCGCGACCGCTCGATCCGCACGGTGGTGGCGCTGACGGCTTCGGCCGGCACCGGCTTGGTCCGCGGCAAGGAAAGGGTGGCCAGAAACTTCTCGGCATCCGGCGCTGACTGCGGCTTGTGCAATTCCGGAGTTTCCAAACGCTTGCGCGCCAGCATCCCGTAGTATGTGTTCGGAAACCCGGCATCCAGAGCTACATAATATGCGCGGGCGGTCGCCGTGTCGTTGGCCGCTTCCTCGCTGCGGGCCAGGAAATATAACGCCGCGGGCGCGGTGGGATGACCCGGGTATTGCAACAAGTGCTCGCGCAGCAGATTATTGGTTTCCGTCTGCCCGGCGAGGTAGGCGTGAAACGCCACCTTCCAATGCGCAGTCATGGCGGAAGGATCGAGCGGAAAATCCTGATATACCTGCTGATACAGCGGAATGTAGTCGGCGGGCCTGTTATCCAGCAGGTAACGGTTCGCCGCGGACACCAGCGCTTTCAGCCGCCATGGCGACTGATGATACAGCTGGTCGAGCCTTTGGATGATCCCGAGCATGGCATCATCATCCATCAGCCTGCGGGCACACTCCATCTGGTAATAGAGGCGTTCGGCATCTGCCTCGGACGTCATCAAATCGAGACCGCGCAGGTACGGATACGCCGCGGCCGTATTGCCGCTCAGATAATCGGCAACTCCAATGCGCACGCGCGCCAGATCGCGATCCTGCCCGGTGAGCTGGTTCAGGAGATCCTGATATTCATGACGCGCGTCACGGTACTCGCGCGCGTCCAAAAGGCGGCCGGCCCGCCGTAACAGCTGCTGCGGCAGCGGCGGCGGATATCCCGCGCCCATGGTGTCCTTGAGCATCGCCAGCGCGGCCGCCGCGCGGGCCGCCGCATCGCCGGATATGTATTCGTAATAGACGCGCTGATAAAAGTCGGCGGCACGCGGCATGTCGCCGGCCGCGAGATAGGCGTCCGCGAGCGTGATATCGCCGGCCGGCTGCGGCAGATCGGAGTAATGATCGCGAAGCAGGCGAACGGCCTGCGCCGCATCGCTTCCCTCGAGCGCCCGGGCTTCGAGCAGCCAGGCACGCCCGCCGAACGGCGACGGCATCCCGGCGCGGTGGGCCGGCGCTAAGTCGGCGCCTACGCCCGCTACATCGTCGGATTCCACCCGCGCCGCTCCCAGGTAATACGCCACATAGTCCGCGATCTGAGGCAGCTTGGCGGTAAGTGGTTTCAGATTGGCGATCGCCGCCGGATAATTCTTCTGCTCGTAATCACCCACGCCAAGCGCCAGCCGTGCCAGGCTCCCACTGATTTCACGGGCGTGCGCGCTGGCATAAAATTCCACAGCCGCGCGCTTTGCGGGCGACGGCGTTTCGCGGTATGCCCGAACCAGCGGCACGAGACCGGACGGAGGCGGCGGAACCGCCGGAGCCGCCGACGCCGCGAGCGCGACGAAACTAAACCATCGGACCGGGATAATCTTTTCCAAGCGCATCCGGATCGTCCTGGGCCAAGGTCTTCAACAGCTCGAGGTGCAGATAGTCCACCATGCTCGGGCAGGAAGCAAAAAAAGATCGGCGAAACGCGTCGCGCGCCGTGTCGATGCGGGCGCGGAGAGTTTCATATAAATCGCGCTGCGCGCGGCCGGATTGAACGGCATCGGTCTCGAAGAGGCGCATCTCGGCCACCTGTACGCGCGCAAAACGCTGCGCGCGCAGGTGGAGGTGCTGTTCTTCCGGGGAGAGCTTGTCCCACGCGGTTGTCGCGGCCGAGGCGGTCGGAGCGATGTGCACCAGGTCGGCCGGAGCCGGCAGCACCGCCCAAACCGCGGCGGCGAGTTGAGCCAGCAGCTCGAGAGCCGAGCCTTCCACCGAACCCCAGGCATACAGCAACGCCAGGGTACGGCCGCGAACCACAAGCGGATACACGTGCGCCCGCCCATCCTCCGCGTGTCCGGCAAAAACCGTCAGCTCGGTTGAAACCTCGGCGGGAGCGGTAACGGTTGCCACCGGATCGCCGCTCTCCGCCGCTTCCGCGAGGGCGGCCGCGGACGAGAGCGCAATCTCCAGCCCCCGAAACGCGCGCGCCCTTTCCTCGGGTACGCCCCGCATGCGCTCGCCGCGCGCCACCGCATTAGTCACTAGAAAGACCGCGCATCCTTCGGCGAACGGCGCGGTCGCATCCAGCACGGTGGCCGTAAGATCGGCCACATCGACGGACTGCCGGATCCGCCGCGCGCCCTGGTTCAGTTGATCGGCGAAATCGCGCCGCGCCCGCTCCCGTGCTTCGGTCGAGGCCTGTTGCACCATCGGCGCCATACGCTCTTCCAATTGCGCCGAAAGGTGCGCATCAAACAGCCCTTCTAGCTCGACCAGCAAATGCGAGAGGCGTTGTTCCAGAATGTCTCGCAAGGAGGGTGTGGGAGCGCTAGAGGCCATTCCTGTTGTTTATTTTAACAAGCGAAAAAAGGGGACAGCTGCATTTTCCACAAAAATGGCGTTTGCCTCCTTTTTTTCCGTAGAATTCGGTTATGGAATCAATTGCCGGAAAAGTGGCCGTAGTGACCGGCGGCACCCGCGGCATCGGACGCGCCATCGTCGAACGCCTCCTTACGGAGGGCGCCTCGGTCGCCTTCTGTGGCCGAACCCAGGAATCGGTCGATCGCGCCGCCGCCGAACTGCGAGGCTCGGGTAAAATCTTTGGAAGCCCGGCGGACGTGAGCAGCGCCGAGGGGGCACGCGCCTTTTTTCAAGCGGTCGACGGCGCCTTCGGGGGCCTCGATATCCTGGTCCACAACGCAGGGGTCGGAGTGTTCCGCAAAGTCGGCGAGATGACAACCGAAGAATGGCACCGCAATATCGATCTCAACCTCAATGGCGCGTTTTATTGCGCGCACGAAGCGCTCGCGCGCTTCCGGAATCGCGGCGCGGGCTACATCGTGAACATTTCCAGCCTGGCGGGAAAGAACGCCTTCAGTAGCGGCGCCGCATACAATGCTTCGAAGTTCGGCCTGAACGGATTCAGCGAAGCCATGATGCTCGATCACCGCTATGACAACGTACGCGTCACCACGATCATGCCCGGCAGCGTCGCCACGAAATTCGCAGGCGGCCCGTCGGACCGCACCGGTGATACCAACTGGATGATTCAGCCGGAGGACGTCGCCGAGGCGGTCGCACTGGTGCTGCGCATGCCGGCGCGAACCATGATCAGCAGCCTGGAAATGCGGCCGGCGCGTCCGAAAAAGTAACGGGTTGGGTTTGATACAATTCGGCTGCCGGTGCAACCACCAGTAGAAAAGCAGAATTCGACCCTGATGCGGGCGATGTTCCACACCATCGCGCCGCGTTACGACTTCATCACGCGCGTTTTTTCTTACGGAATGGATGGGCGCTGGAAGCGGAGCGGCGTCGAGCGGGCGCGCCTTCCGAAAGATCCGGTGGTGCTCGACTTGGCTTCCGGAACCGGGGACTTTTGCGAGCTGGTCCGGCGCCACCGCCCGGGCGCCACCACCGTCGCGGTTGATCTGACCGAGCGGATGCTCCAGCTGGCACGGCTGCGCGGCATTCCGCACACGGTCTGCGCCGACGCGGGTCGCCTTCCTTTCCCGGACCACTCCTTTGATTGCGTCTTCATCGGCTATGGTTTGCGCAATTTTTCCAGCTTGCCGGCAGCGCTCCGGGAAATCGAACGCGTCACGCGCCCCGGCGGTCTGCTGGTCAGCCTCGATTTCTTTCTGCCCGCCAATGCCCTGCTCCGTCGTCTGTACCTCGCCTATTTGTACGCGCAGGGTGCGTTCTGGGGATTTCTACTCCACGGCCGCCCCCGTGTCTACACCTACATTCCCGATTCACTGCGCAGCTTCGTTTCCATCGATGGCTTCTCGTCCATGCTGCGCGACAACGGGTACAGCGAAGTGCGGACCCGCAGCTTCATCCTGGGCGGAATCGGTCTGCACTGGGCCGAGAAGGAATGACCGACCGGCTGCGAGCCTCCGATTATCGGTTCATCGCGGTCTGCCTCGTCCTGCTGGCCGCGAGCACCTGGTTTTCCGTGCGCTACTTTTACCTCGCGTTCCCGGAAGCCTCCATCGACTTTCGCGTGGGCCGCTCCGAAGCCCGGACCATCGCCGAAAGCTTCCTCACGGGGCACTCTTACCAGGTGTCCGGCTATCGGACTGCCGCCAGTTTCAATTTCGATGACAATGCCAAGACGTTTCTCGAGCGCGAAGTCGGATTGCAGCGCGCCAACCAGATCATGGGATCGCAGGTGCGCCTGTGGCGCTGGTCTTATCGCTGGTTCCGGCCGCTGCAGAAGGAAGAATACCGCGTCGGCATCACCCCCTTGGGCGAGATGGCCGGCTTCGAGCACCTGCTCCCGGAAGACGCCTTCCGTCCCGCTTTATCGGAGGAACAGTCCCGCGCGGCCGCGGAGCAGTTCCTCCGGGATGGATTGAAGCGCGACCCCGCTTCCCTGGATTTTGTCGAGGCTTCCACGGTAACGCGGCCGGCGCGCGCCGACCGCGTCTTCACCTGGAAGGAACACAACTTCGACCTGGGCGGCGCCACGTATCGCCTCGAAGTCACGCTGTTGGGCAATGAAGTCGGCGGCTATCGCGAGTACTTGAAAATTCCCGAGCAATGGACCAGGGATTATGAGCGGCTGCGCTCCAAGAACGACGTCGCGCAGTACGCCGACACCGTGGTCGTGCTCGCTCTCGGGATCGGCATGGTCGTCGTGATCGTGCAACGCGTCCGCCGCCACGACATCCGCTGGCGGCTGGCCGCACGTGTCGGACTCGTTGCCATGGTGCTTTCGCTGTGTGCTTCCGCCAACCAGTTTCCGCTTCAGGAATTCGGCTATCAGACCACTGATTCGTACGGAAGTTTTTTGTCCCAGCAGGTGCTGCAGGCAGTATTCACGGCGCTGGGCGCCGGCGGTCTCTTGTTCGTCATCACTGCCGCTGCCGAGCCTTTATATCGCGAATTCCTGCGTAACAAGATTTCACTCGGCAATCAGTTCCGCCTGCGCGCCATGCGCACCAGGTCGTTCCTGCTCGGTTCGATCCTTGGCCTGTCGCTCTGCGGCATTTTCATCGCTTACCAGACGGCGTTTTACATCGTCGCTTACCGTTTCGGCGCGTGGTCGCCCGCCGACGTGCCTTATAGCGATCTGCTCAATACCCGCTTCCCCTGGGCCTATGTGCTGTTCGGCGGATTTCTGCCCGCGGTCTCGGAAGAATTCATATTCCGCATGTTCGCCATTCCGTTCCTGCGGAAACTGGTGCGCCTGCTTCCCCTGGCCGTGGTGCTGGCGGGCTTCATCTGGGGTTTTGGCCATGCAGGATATCCGCAGCAGCCGTTTTATATTCGCGGCGTCGAAGTGGGAATCGGCGGCGTTGCCTTGGGCCTGATCATGCTGCGCTGGGGAATCCTGCCGACCCTGGTGTGGCACTACTCGGTGGATGCCATGTATACCGCCATGCTGTTGCTGCGTTCGCAGAGCCTGTACTACCGCCTGTCGGGGGCGGCCAGCGCGGGAATCATGGTGCTGCCGGTGGTCTTCGCGCTGATCGCCTATTGGCGGCGCGGCGGTTTCGAGCCGGAGTTCGGGTTGACCAACGCGCAGGACGCCACCCTTGCCGAAGAGCCTCCAGCCCCGGTTCCGCAACCGGCCAGCGGCGCCAGCGCCTACCGGCCGCTGCCTGCGGGCATCCGGATTTTGGCGGTGGCGGTGTTCGGCGCGGGAATCTTGAGCCTGCTGCTCCCGGTCGTGCGCTTCGGCGAATCGCCGGGTTTCCGGATCAGCACCGGCGAGGCCGGATCCGCGGCCAATGCGTTTGCGCGCAAGCAAGGCTTCGCGCCCGAGGGATTCCGCCCCGTCACATACCCCGACGTGCATTGGGGCGGGGACGATAGCCTGGCCGGGAAGTATTTCTTAGAACGAAGCAGCGTCCCCACAGCCTCCGCTCTGTTTGAGCGCAACCGGCCGGTCCGCCACTGGGTCACGCGCTACTTTCGGTCGCTCGATCGTGAAGAATTCCTGGTTTCCGTGCACCCGGAAAGCGGAAAAGCTCTGGGGTTCTCTCACACGATTCCGGAAAACCGGCCGGGCGCCGATCTGATGCCGGATGCCGCGCGTGAGATTGCCGCGCGCTTCGCCCAGGCCCAGGGCGTCGACGTGGAGGCGATGGATCTCCAGGAGAGCACGTCTGAAAAACAGAAAGCGCGCCGCGACTACGCGCTGGTCTGGGAGGCCCGTCCGCGAGACCCGCGGAACCTCTCTGAGGCCCACTATCGTGTGGAAATCGGCGTCGCCGGCGACCAGGTCTCGTCCTGGCGCTCGTATTGGAAGATTCCCGAATCCTACCAGCGTGCGCGCTCGCGCCAGAACGCATTATCGATTGTGGCGCTGACCCTGCGCCTGGCAGTAATCTCCTGTAGTATCGTCTACGCCATCTGGTTGATCATCGGCAACATTCGTCATGGCCTGGTGCCATGGCGCAGTGTGGTGCGACTGGCGGTGCCTGCGGCAGTGCTGGCGGCCGCAGGCCCGCTGTTGTCCCTTCCTTTGCTCCTTAAGCGGTACGACACGGCTGTCCCGCTTCCCACTTTTGAGGCCTTGACGTACACCAGTATCGCGGTCTCGGCTGTCCTGGCGTTTGTGCTGCTGGCCGCCGTCTCTGCATTTGTGCTTTCGTTTTATCCGGGAGCGACCGCTGTCTTGCGTGCCAGTAGCCGGCGCCTGCTGGGGCTGGATGCCGGAGTTGCGGTACTGGCAGCGGCCGGTCTCGCACTGGCGCTGAGCCAGGCGGAAGATTGGCTGATGAGCCATTTCCGGGCGCAGGCGATCTATTCACTCGGCGTCTCGAACGAGTTGGCCAGTGCCGCGCCGGCTATCGCCGCGGTGACCGGAGCCGTCCGAACCCTGCTGATTTCCGCCGCCGCACTGGTGCTGCTGGCGCTCGTCTTTCAGCGCGCCCCTCGCCGGTGGATGATCCTGGCGCTGGGCCTGGTTGCGTTGACTGTGAATGTCCCTTCTTCAGTCCGCACAGGCGGAGAGTTCGCGCTGTCCTATGGAGTGGCGCTGCTATGGGGATGCGGCGCCGTGCTGTTCTGCCTGGTGTTCGCGCGCGCCAACTACCTGGCGTATGCACTTGTGTTCTGGATTCTGGCGCTGCGGCCTGCGGCTGCGGAACTACTGGCGAGCGGCAATCCCTCGCTCAAGGCGCAGGGCTTTGCCGTGATCGCCGTCATGATCGCAAGCTGGATTTGGGCCGCTGCTCCTGCGCTGAAGAAGCGGCCGGCATCCGGCTAATGACCTGACGTAAACCTCACATCCACGCGAGTCTCCGATTCCACCGGAGAACCGTTCAACGTCGTCGGTTTATAGATCCACTGCTTGACGGCATCGACCGCCGCCTTTTGCAGGAGCGGAGGACCCGAAACCGCGGAGGCCGATTTTACTTTGCCGTCGACTCCGATCGTAGCCGCGACAACGACTACGCCCTGTACGTGCGCCTGTTTCGCCACTAAGGGGTACTCCGGCGGTTTGCTCGAAATCAACTGCAACTTCTGGAGCTGCCCGCCCGTAGCGGGAGAGGCCGAGGCAGACGATCGCGCGGGCGGCAGAGATGGCAGGCCCGGCGTCGTATTGAAGC
>CAZKQQ010000093.1:0-14459 GCA_964554945.1 uncultured Solibacteraceae bacterium
TGCGGCCCGCGCCCGCGGTGTCGTTCTTGGGAGCATGTGGGTAGATGACGTCGTGCGCCAGAAACTTGCCGGTTTCATCCACCACCGCGATCTTGCAGCCCGTGCGGATCCCCGGGTCGATGCCCAGCACGGCAATCGGGCCGGCCGGCGCCGCCAGCAGCAGGTTCTGCAAATTGTCGCGAAACACTTGGATGGCCTCGGTATCGGCTTTCTGCTTCAGCTCCAGCCGGATCTCCCCCTCGATTGACGTGTGGAGCAAACGCTTCCAGGCGTCTTCCGCCGCCACATCGAGCTGCGGTGTCCAATCGCCGGGCTGCCTGTGGATCTTCGATCGAATGAGCGCAATCGCGCGAGCGGGCTCGAACTCAATCGTGAAGTACAGAATCTTCTCGCTCTCGCCGCGGCGGATGGCCAACATCCGATGCGAGGGGATGGACTTTGCAGGCTCCCGGTAATCGTAATACATCTGAAATTTCTGTTCGGTGTCGGCCGCGTCCTCGATTTTCCGGCTGGCGATGACACCTTCTCCGAGCATCGCCTGCCGCAGCAATTTGCGAATATCAGCGTGCTCGCTGATCATTTCCGCAACGATGTGCCGCGCGCCTTCCAGCGCGTCGTCGATGCTGGCGACCCCGAGTTCGGGATTCACAAAACCGGCGGCGAACGCCGCCAGTGGTGCCCCACCGGGCCGCTGCTCCCAGAGGTGGAGCGCCAGGGGTTCCAGGCCCTTCTCGCGGGCGATCGTCGCTTTGGTGCGCCGCTTGGGCTTGTACGGGAGATACAGATCTTCGAGCTCGCTTTTTTCCAAAGTGGCTTCAATGCGACCCTTAAGCTCCGGAGTAAGTTTTCCCTGTTCTTCGATGGACGCCAGGATGGTCGCCCGGCGGTCCTGCAATTCTCGAAAATAGAGCAGCTTCTCCTCGATCGATCGGATCTGGACCTCGTCCAGGTTGCCGGTGGCCTCTTTGCGGTAGCGCGCAATGAAAGGAACCGTGCCGCCTTCATCCAGCAGTTCGATGCTGGCGGCGAGCCCCTTGATTGGAACCTGCAGGATTTGAGCGATGTGACGGAGTACTTCGGGTGATAGAGGTCTGGGGTCGGCCATGGGAAAGCAACCTCCATGATAACGGGACCCGGCAAGGGCGGTTGCTGCCCGAGTCCGTGAAGCTGGCTGCCCTACAGGGCGATATACTCTCTAAGCCGGTGAAAAACATCGCGAGTTTCTGCGGCGGGAGGATATTTATGAAGATCGCGCTTACCTTCGGTGTGGTTGCGGCGGCCACGGGTGTGGCATTGGTTGCCTGGCCGCAGACGGAGTCTCCGGACCATGACCGGCCCCACATCCGGAGCCTCTCGCATGCCATTCACGCAGTCGAGGATTTGGATACGACCCTGGCGTTTTATCGCGAGGTATTCGGCCTCAACGGCACACCGAACGATTTCCCCAATACGGCCGTGCCGCTGCTCACCGACGCTCCCGGCGTGACCCTGCGTCTTTCGATGATGCCGCTCCCCGGCGCCATGCGATTTGAGCTCACCCATTTCAAGGGTCTCGAACGCAAGCCCGCGCGAGCCGCCTACACCGATCCGGGCGCCGCCAGTATTGTGCTTTACGTCCGCGATCTCGACGCGGTTGTGGTCAACGCGAAGAAGGCGAATGCGCCGATCGTCACCACCGGAGGTGTGCCCGTCGAGATCGTTACCGCTACGGGTAAGGCGCGCTCGATCCTGCTGCGCGATCCCGATGGCTTTTTCGTGCAGGCGGTTCAGGAACCGCCCGCGCCTGGCGCGCCGGAAGGAAACGTGCATCGCGTTTCCCTCGCCTTCACCATGGAGAGCGCCGAATCGACGGCCGGCTTCTACAACGGAATGATTGGCCTCCAACTCACCGGACCATCGGCGTTCTCGAAAGATCCGGCGCTGCTGAAGCTGGTCGGCGCGCCGGAGGGAACCGAATTTCGAAAGCTCACGGGCACCATTCCCGGGCCGCCCGCCTACGTCGAGTTCACTGAATTTCGCGGTGTGCCGCGCACCAGGTTTCACTTGAGGGTCCGCGACCCCGGCGCACCGGCGATGGCGATCCAGGTGGTCAACCTCGAAGGCATGATCGCTCAACTGAAGGCCGCCGGCACTCACGTCATTTCTACCAACGGTCAGATTGTGGACTTCGGCGGCGGCACCCACACCATCTTCGTCGAAGATCCGAATGGCATGAACATCGAAATCTTCGAACGCTCCGGTCCGGCGCCCGGAAGAGGGCAGGCGAAGTAGAGGTTGATGGGAAACCATAAGCCGGAGGCCCCATCTTTAGCCAAAAGATCGATCACCGCGCCGGCAAAAATTTGATCCGTTGAGAAATCTGTAGCTTATAGCCAATTCGCCCCGCCCGGAATCGCGCTCGCTCAGGGCCGCGCGAGATAATGAGTACGTGAGAGGGTCTACGGCAGGCACGATGATCGATTTGGGCGTGATCCAACAGGACCAGCCTGGTTCGTTTTGTACCAATCGTAAACTACTCGCTAACTTGTTTAATTCGAACAAAACTTATCCGAACCTCGAAACGATCGTTTCGGAAACGCGGGAATTCACGCGCTTGCGGATGGATCAAGCGATTCTTGAATCGGCAGGCTAAGAAATAATTCCTTTCCGCACGGCGTACAGGATGAGCTCGGGCACGCTGTGTACGCCGAGCTTTTGCAGTATATGCGCGCGGTGAGTTTCTACCGTCGTGGGACTGATGTTCAGCACGCTCGCGACTTCTTTGTTGCTCTTGCCTTCGGCCACCATTTGCAGGATCTCGCGCTCACGATCGGTTAGCAGTTCGTAACTGTCGTCGAGGCCGCGGCTCTCCAATTGGTGCATGTAGTCTTCTTGCAGCATGCGGCTCACTTTGCGTGTCAGGAATGAGCGCCCCTGGGTGACCGCGTGAATCGCATCAATCACCTCACTGCGCAGCGAGTCTTTCAAGAGGTACCCTTTGGCGCCGGCTTTGAGCGAGCGCAGCACGTAACTCTCGTCCTGGTGCATGCTGAGCATGACGACGGCGGTGCGCGGGTTAGCCGCGAGGATGCGGCGTGTCGCTTCGATGCCGTTCAGATTGGGCATCGCGATATCCATGATTACCACGTCTGGAGCCTGCTCTTCCGCCATGCGGATGCTGTCGCGGCCGTCCGCCGCCTCGGCCACCACCGCCATGTCCGGCTGCTTCTCGAGTAGGGCGCGCAACCCGTCGCGCACCACTGTATGGTCGTCAGCCAGCAATATGCGAATGGGCATCGTGTCCGTTCTTTGTGGCGATCTCGGCGACCGGCAGTTCGGCGGAAACCAGGGTTCCCTGACCCAGCTCGGAGTTGATGTGCAGGGTTCCTCCCAGCCGCCGTACCCGCTCTTCCATGCCGAGCAGACCCATGCCTCGCACCACGCGGGGGTCGAAGCCCACCCCGTCGTCTCTTACGGAAAACAGCACGCGCCGGTTTTCGCGTTTCACCGCCACCTCGACCGAGCGCGCGTTGCCGTGCCGCGCCGAATTATTCAGCGCTTCCTGCACCAGTCGATACACGCAGGTTTTGTGTTCGTCCGGAAGATTATCGGCGTCCTCGTCGGCCGAGACTCCGATTTTCAGGCCGGTGCGCTTGGCGGTTTCCCGGGCATGCCAGTTCAGCGCGGGAACCAGGCCGAAATCATCGAGCATCGAGGGACGCAACAGCAGCGCCAGATCGCGGACTTCGTTGACGGTTCTCTCCGCCAGCGTGCGGATCGCCTGCAGGTGATCGTGCGTCTCGCCCGAATCGTCGGCGCAGACCGCGCTTTCGGCTTCCATGAGAATCGCCGAGAGCGACTGGCCCACTTCATCGTGCAGTTCACGCGCCAGCGACCGCCGTTCGTTCTCTTGCGCGCGCAACAGCCGCGCCGATAATTCCTGCAGGTCCGCGCGGGCGCGGGCGTTCTCGTCGAGACGGCGCTCCAGTTCCCGCTCCAGTCGCAGCGTGCGCGCGACTGTCAATATGGCGAGCACCACGCCGCCGGCCAGCGTGATCGCGAAAGTGAGAATCAGCGATCGCCGCAATCCGTCCGATGATGCCGCCAGCCGCTCTTCGGCGCGATTGAGCCCGCGTTCGTTGACGGTTGTAATGCGATCTGCGATCTGCAGCATGGTGGTGCGGCGCGGGATCAGTTCGATATAGAAGAAGGACGAGCGTAGCCGGTCCCGCTCCCCGGGGGACCAGGCGAGCGTGCGGTCCAGCACCTGCCAATACTTATCAATCTCCGCCTCCAAAGCGAGGAATGGTTCGCGCTCTTCGGCGTCCAAAGAACGCGAGTAGCGGTCCAGCGCCTGCCGGGTCTCCAGTTCCAGCGCGGACAAGCGGGCGGACTGCGCCCCGGCGCCGGCCTCGTCGGGAGACAGAAGCAGGTCGCGCACGTAGGTTCCGGAAAGATAAATTTGCGCGCGAATCTGGTCGAGAGCGCTGAGACGTTCCAGAAAGGCTTTGCGGGACTGCGTCTCGTCGTTGCGAACGTGGTTGAGTTCCATCAGCGTCCCGGTGGCTGCGCCGAGAACGCAGATCAGGAGGCCGCCGAATCCGAACGAGAGGGCCAGCCATGGAGGCCACCGGCTTTTCAGCCTCGCCAGAGAATCCGGGCGGGCAGACGCGAACGAGCGCTTCTGCAATATTCCTCCTATCCACCCAGTGTAGTGGACCCGGTTTACCTCGGAGAATCCTGTCCGAACAGGATGGGCCAACCTCGTGGAAACCGTTATGAATGGAAAAGGAGGGACGAAGTTACCCATGAAGAAACCCTATGAACTCACTTTGGTTGCCATCGCGGCCTTTACTATGATCGGCGCCGGCTGCGCCAAGAAAAAGGTTGCCGTGGCCACCCCAGCCGCTCCCGCGCCCGCCGCGCAGACGCCGAGTGCGGCGCCCGCCGCCACCCCGGCCCGCCGGCAACCCGCGCCGGCGCGGCAGGCTGCTGTTGCCCCGGTGTCCCGGACGCCCAATGCCGCCACCAGGGCGCGCATCGACGAACTATTGGCTAAGATTGAAGACGCCTACTTCGATTACGACAAGCATACGCTGCGGCCCGATGCCATCCAGGCTTTACAAGCGGACTCTACCGAGCTGCGCGACATCCTGAAAGATTATCCGAACTATAAGCTCACCATCGAAGGCCATTGTGACGAACGCGGCTCCGCCGAATACAATGTGGCGCTCGGCGATCAACGGGCCCGCGCCGCCAAGGATTATCTGACGCAAGTGGGGATTCCCTCCGATCAGCTTACGCTGATGAGCTACGGCAAAGAGCGCCAGGTTTGCTCTGATCACGATGAGGCATGCTGGCAGAAGAACCGCCGCATCCACATCGTCGCCCAGAATACGCACTAAACGCGCTGGCGATATTGTCCGATTGCGAACGTGTTTTTCAAAACTGCCGCCGATTTTTGCTAGAGCAGCGATAAGATGGGCGTAGCAGGAGAATCGTGAAGGAGAGCCATGGAACCGTGGAGACGAACGCGACCCGCCGGCGCCACGAGGACAAGGTTCTCCTCGTCTTAACGCTGATCATCGGCGCGGTCGTCAGCCTGGCGGTTGTTGCCTTCATTGTTCTGACGGAGAACCTGGGGGCTCGGCTGTATCCAGCGGGCGGCGCCGCATGGCGCCGCGTCCTCATTCCCCTGGTCGGCTCCCTCAGCACCGGCTTCCTGCTTTACCGGTATTTTCCCAACGCGCGTGGCAGCGGCATCCCGCAGACCAAAGCCGCTTTGTTTCTCCGCGACGGCTATATCAGCTTCCGAACGGTGGTCGGCAAGTTCAGTCTTTGTTCGGTGTCGCTCGCGAGCGGCATTGCGCTGGGCCGCGAAGGTCCCTCCGTACAGGTGGGCGCCGGTATCGCGTCGGTGCTGGGCCGGCGCCTCGGACTGAGCACCGCCAGCGTTAAGGCGCTGGTGCCGGCGGGCGCATCCGCCGCCCTCGCCGCCGCCTTCAATACGCCGATCTCCGCGGTCCTGTTCTCGCTCGAAGAAGTAATGGGCGACATGCACGCCCCGATCCTCGGCTCCATCGTTCTGAGCTCGGCGACCTCCTGGATCGTGCTCCATCTGCTGCTGGGCGACGAGCCGCTGTTCCACGTTCCCGCCTATCAGTTGGTTCATCCCGTGGAATTTGTTTTTTATGCCGTGCTGGGGTTGATCGGCGGCCTGGTGTCGGTTGCGTTCGTGAAGCTGCTGCTATGGCAGCGAAAACGGTTCTCGGAGATGCCGGCCTCCATGCAATGGTATCTGCCGGCCGTAGGCGGATTGACCGTTGGCCTGCTCGGCTGGTTCTATCCACAAGTTTTGGGCGTCGGCTACGCTTTTGTGGGGCAGGCTCTCAACGGACAGTTGGTCGTGGGCGCGATGGCCCTGCTGGTCTTGCTGAAGCTGGTGGCCACCGCCACCTGCTACGCATCCGGAAACGCCGGCGGCATCTTCGGACCGAGCTTGTTCATTGGCGCCATGATGGGAGGCGCGGTGGGCGGCCTCGTTCACATGCTGGCTCCCGATTACACCGGCGGAGTGGGAGCCTATGCGCTGGTCGGCATGGGCGCGGCTTTCGCCGGCATCGTGCGAACGCCCATGACTTCCGTGATCATGATTTTTGAGATCACGCGCGATTACTCGATCATCGTGCCGCTCATGATCGCCAACCTGATCAGCTATTTTCTTTCCAGCAAGCTGCAGGAGGAGCCGATTTATGAGGCGCTGCAGCATCAGGATGGCATTCATTTGCCGAGCGCCGTGCCCGCGCCGGAAGTGCTGCTCACCGTTGCCAACGCGTTTCGCCGCGATGTTCCGGTTCTTGGCGCCACCGAGCGGATTCGCAAAGCCGCGGCTTCGGTGGATCGCGAGCGGGGCGCCTGGCCGGTAGTCGACCCGGACGGATTGCGGGGAATGATTACTGCTGCGGTACTCGACGAGGCGGTCGCCGCCGGACGGGGAGAGGAGACTCTGGGACGCCTCGTCCCCGCGCCGCATCCCAATGAGTTGCTGACCTCCGAAAGTTTTCCCCATATCCATCCCGACCACCCGCTCGCCGTCGCGATGCGAAGAATGGCCGCCAGCGGGATGAGCGTCCTGCCCGTGGTCAGCCGCGCTGATATCCGGATGCTGGAGGGTACGCTCTCGGTGAGCGACATTATCGCCGCGCACGGCGAGGATTTGACTCCCGCTACACCGGCGGCGGAAGAGCCGCGGGAGCGGGCGCTGGCGCCCATGCTGGGCCGGGGGGTCGCAGTCCTGGCAGGTCTGGTGGTTCTGACCGGGCTTCTCAATTATTTCTATCGTACCCAGCGCACCGGCGACGCACAGAAGTATTACCAAACCGGCGCGCTCCTTTTGGCGGAAGACCGGTATGAGGAATCGGTCGAGCAGTTGCGGAAAGCGCTGTCGATTTCGCACAGCACGGACAACCGGCTGATGCTGGGGTTGGCGCTGTCCAAAGCCGGTCATCTGAACGAGGCTGCCTCATATCTCAAAGAGGTTTTACGCGAACGTCCGCAAAGCGGCCCCGCGAATCTGGAATTGGGCCGCATCCTGGCGCAGGAAGGCCGCATCGATGAAGCCGTGTTGTACTACAAGCGAGCGGCAAACGGTACATGGGTCGATAAGCCTCGGGAGAATCGTCTGGACGCGCGTTTCGAGTTGATCGAGATGCTCGCCAGAGCTGGCAGGCGCGCGCAGGCGCAGGCGGAACTCCGTTCGCTCGCCGCGCAGCCTCCCGAGGATCTGACCGCCCGCTTGCGGCTGGCCCGTATGCTTGCGGACTTCGGATTACTCAAAGAGGCGGCCGATACGTATCGCGGTATCGTGCAGCGCGACAAGCAAAATGCAGCGGCATACGCAGGGCTCGGCGAGATCGAATTCCAGACCGGCGATTGTCCCGCGGCCCAGCAGGCGTTCCGGCATGTTCTGCTGATCGAGCCCTCGAATGCGGAAGCCGCCCGCAAAGTGGAAGTATGCAGCGCGCTGCTAGCCCGTGACCCGACGCTGCCCGGTCTGCATGCCGACGAGCGCTACCGCCGCAGCGAAATTGTGCTGCGAAGAGTCTTCGAAACGCGATCCCGGTGCACGGCGCCCGCCGGAAGCGATGCTCAGGCTGCGCGCGAGGCCTTGTCGCGCCGGAGGCGGCCGGCATCTTTCAGCGATGCGGCGGAGTCCAATATCGCGCTGGCGGAACGGCTCTGGGCGGAGGTCCTCACTTCTTGCAAGCCCCCGCCCGCGCCCGACGATCCGGTTACTCTGCTGATGGCGAAACTGGCGAAGCGCTGACGGACCCCCGTCTTTTCCGCCGGCAACCGAACCGCGGCCGTGAAGGCGCGGTCCGCCGCGAGATAATACCCGTATGGCAATCTCAGCCGATGTTCTGCGGAACCACCTCGAGTACACAACCTGGGCCAGCAAACGGCTGGTAGACACGGTGGCCGTGCTCTCCCAGGAAGAATTGACGCGCGACTTTCAGACTGCGGATCGCAGCGTCCTCGGCACGCTCGCGCACGTCTATGCGGCCGATCGCCTCTGGCTGGCGCGGGTGACCAACGCTACGCCCGGTCCGTTTATCACGGACGCGGACCGAAGCCTTTCCGTACTGGTGCACGAGTGGCCGGCGCTGCTGGATCGTTGGCGGAAGTGGGCATCCTCGGTGACCACCGAGAGTACGGCGACCTCGATCTCTTATAAAGACCTGAAGGGCAATCCTTATTCACAGCCACTGTGGCAGATTGTGCTGCACGTGGTGAATCACGGGACTCATCACCGCGGACAGGTCTCCGGTTTTCTGCGGGCGATGGGTTACCAACCGCCGCCCCTCGATCTGATGGCGTTCCATCGCGCGCAGGCAGCGGCCCGCGTCTGAACCATGCGGCTGCTGCTGCCCGGAATACTCCTGCTGGCCGGACTCGTTGAAGCACGCGAGACCGTCATTTTCGACACAGATTGCGGGCTGTTTGGCGATGATGGCTCATCGCTGGTCATGCTTCTGCGCAGCCCTTCCAAGGTCTCGATTTCGGCGATTACGATGGTCCCGGGCAATGTGTGGGTGGGTCAGGGCGCCGAATACGTGTTTCATATTCTCGATCTGCTCAAGCGGCCCATGATGGTCTACACGGGCGCGGAGACTCCGCTGCTGCACACCACGGCAATGGCGAAGGAAGAGGCGCGCCGCTGGGGTCCGCTGGAATTCAGCGGCGCCTTCGCTGACGATCCAAACACGATTACTCCCGCGGCGGGAGCGAAACTCACGGGCCGCCAGCCGCGCCGCGGCGCGGTCGAGCGGCTCATCTCCGAAATTGAGAGGCATCCCGGCGAGATCACCATCCTGGCCGTTGGTCCACTGACGAATATTGCGCTCGCTTTGAAACTGCAGCCCGATATCGAGACGAAAATTAAACAGATCGTAATAATGGGCGGCAACGTGCGATCGGCCGGAAACGCTTCGCCCGCCGCGGAGTTCAATTTCTGGTTCGACGCCGAAGCGGCGCGGCTGGTGCTGCGCTCCCGCATTCCCCAAAAAATTCTGTTTGATCTCGACATCTGCAACCGGGCACTGCTCCGCAGGCCCCAATTCGACGCAATTGTCGCCGCCCACACGCCGGTCACGGAGCTGTTTCGCGAGGACTATGGCAACCGGTATCCCGGTTTCCTGCAGCATCCCAATGCGTCGGTGCCGCTCTGGGATGTGTTGTGCGCGGCGTGGCTGCTCGATCCCGGCGTGGTGACGCGCTCGGAGCCGCGCTTTCTGGATGTGCAATCGGCCTGGGGACGTTTCTACGGCGCGACGGTTCCGCTGGACCGCAAGCAGGCCCCGAATGCCACGCCAGTAACGCTGATGCTGGATCTGGATTATCAGCGGGTTTTCAAACTATATCAGGACCTGCTGACCGGGAAGGAATGAACACGCACATTGTGCCGGTGAGCACGGCCGCTCAATTGGAAGATGTTCGCAGGCTCTTTGAGCAATACTGGAATTCGTTCGGGTTCACGCCCTGCTTCCAGCATTTCGATCAGGAACTGGCCGCGCTTCCCGGAGCCTATCGTCCGCCGGACGGCCGTCTCGGCCTGGCGTTGGTCGATGGCGCGACAGCCGGATGCGTGGCGCTGCGCCGTTTCGATGGGGATCGCTGCGAAGCGAAGCGCCTCTATGTACGCCCGGAGTTTCGCGGCCGTGGATTGGGGCGCGCGCTGCTGGACTGGATCATCGCCGGGGCGCGTAGCGCCGGATATCGCGAGATGGTGGGCGACACGATGCCGGTGATGGCGAAGGCTCTTGAGATGTATGACCGTAGAGGTTTCGAGCGCACCGGGCCGCATACTGCCGAGGTCACACCCGGCGCGATCTACTTTCGGCTGGTCCTATGATTTGAAGCGGTCGTCGATCTCCACCTGATAGCCGCTCGCCAGACGGTTGGTCTCATTCGCCATGCCGACTACCGCCAAAAGCTCGGCGAGCATTTTGTCCGACATGCCGGCCTTGCGCGCCGCCGCGGTGTGCGAAGCAATACAATATCCACACTGGTTCGTGGCGCTGACCGCGAGGTAGATCATCTCTTTTGTGACCGCATCCAGAGCCCCGGGCGCCATAATTTCTTTCACGCTTTGCCACGTCCGGCGCAGCGTCACCGGGTCGTGCGCCAGCGCTTTCCAGAAATGATTGATGTAGTCGGTCTGACGCGTGGTCATGATGTCGTCATAGACCGCCCGAACCTCCGGACCGGCGTCGCGGTATTCGATGAGTCCCAGAGTGGCCATGGGACGATTATCGCGCCAACGCTCCGCGGTTGCCGGTGATATTCTCAAGGTGGGCGTATGATCCTGCGGAGGACGATGTGCGGCGTCGGGTGCGGCTTGGCCCTGCTCAGTGCCATGTACGCGTTCCAACGCCCGTTCCGCGAACTTCCGGCGGTTGAATACAACGATTTTCCACTGCCGCCCGACTATCAGGAAAAGACAGAGTGGGTGTTTGCCCGCCTGATGTTTCCCGGTGGTCCTCTGGATGGGTACCGCGGACGGTTCGATGGTGATTTCCGCCTCGGCCTCTCGCTTTGGACCCAGGACTACCCGCGCGCGGACCGGCACTTCGTGCAGGCGGTTCGACGGCTGACGCGCATTCATGTGCGCTCGGTGGAGCAGCCAGTTCTGCTTGAGGATGGCGATGCGTACGACTGGCCGTGGCTCTACGCGGTGCAAGCGGGGGAATGGGGATTGACCGAGCAGGAAGGGCGGCTGCTGCGAGAGTATTGCCTGCGCGGCGGCTTCTTCTTTGCAGACGACTTTCACGGTCCCGACGAGTGGGCCGAATTCGTGAAGCGGATCAAGTTCGCGTTTCCGGACCGTCCCATTGTGGATATCGATAATGCCGATCAGATTTTTCATACGGTGTACGACATCAACGACCGCTTTGTGATTCCGGGAGCCGAGCACCTGCGCGAGGGCTCCAAGAACGGCGGCCGCGTGGGCCGCTGGGTTGGCGTTTACGACGACAAAGGCCGGGTGATGGTGGTGGCCAACTTTAACCAGGACACGGGCGACTCGTGGGAGTGGGCCGATTCACCGCGCTACCCGGTGAAGTTCTCCGATCTGGGGATCCGCCTCGGCGTGAACTACATTGTTTACGCCATGACACACTAAGGCTGCCCGTTGGTTTGCGGCGCGGCTACGTGAAGTAGTTTTTGACCTTTTCGAACAGACCTTTTTCCGAAGGCGTGTTGTCCACCGGCAGGCTATCGCGCAGTTGTTCCATCAATTTGCGCTGCTCGCGCGAGAGCCGGCTGGGAGTTCTTACCACCACATGAACATACAGGTCGCCGCGGCCGCTGCCGTTTAGTACCGGGACGCCTTTGCCCCGCAAGCGGAATTGCGCTCCACCCTGGGTTCCCTCAGGAATCTTCAGTTTATGAGGTTCATCAAGCGTCGGCACTTCGAGTTCGCACCCGAGCGCCGCCTGGGCAATGTTTAGCGGGATGGTGCAATGCAGGTCCTGCTCCCGCCGCTCGAAGAACGGGTGCTCGCGCACCTTCAGGAACACGTAGAGATCGCCCGACGGTCCGTTATTGGCGCCGGGCTGGCCTTCATTGGCGAGACGCAAACGCGTGCCATCGTCGACTCCGGCGGGAATATTGATCTTCAGCTTGCGCTGCACCTGTTGATAGCCGTGGCCGCGGCATTGGCTGCACGGGTTGCGGATGATCTGTCCCGTGCCGTTGCAGCTGCTGCACGCGCGCCGGATGGAGATGAAACTCTGCTGGTAAAGAACCTCGCCGCGCCCGTGGCAGGTCGGACATGTGCTCGGGCCGCTGCCGGGTTCCGACCCGGAGGCGCGGCACCGGCCGCACATTTCCATCCGCGGCACGAGGATTTCCGCACTCATACCCGAAATCGCTTCCTCGAAATTCAATTCGAGGTCATAACGAATGTCCTCGCCGCGTTGCGCTCGCGTGCGCCGGCGGCCGCTTCCGAACAAATCGCCAAATCCAAAAAAATCACCCAGAATGTCGCTGAAATCGGAGAATGCGTCGGGATTGAATCCACCGCCGCCGGCAGCGCCCTGGAGACCGGCATGTCCGAAGCGATCGTAGCTGGCGCGCTTCTGCGGATCGCTCAGCACGCTATAGGCTTCCGACGCTTCTTTGAATTTGTCTTCGGCGTCTGGATCGTCCGGATTGCGGTCGGGATGATACTGGAGCGCCATCTTGCGGTACGCGCTCTTGATTTCCTGCTCGCCGGAGTCCCGGCCTACACCGAGGACTTCATAATAATCTCGCTTGGACACGGAATCTCGCTATGGTTTGACCGCGACCTTCACCATCGCCGGCCGGAGAAGCTTTCCTTTGAACAGGTAGCCCTTCTGAAACTCACCCAGGATGGTCTGGTCTTCAGCGGACTCGGTGGGCACTCGCTCCACCGCCTGGTGCCGGTTAGGGTCAAACTGCTGACCGCAGGTTTCCATTGGCTCCAGACCCAACTTCTTCAAAATCTCCTGCAGTCGCTGATAAATCAGCTTGACGCCTTTGGCGTAATTGGAATCCGCGGTTTCCACCTGCAGCGCGCGCTCGAAATCATCCACGACCGGCAGGATTTCCTTCACCAAATCCGAGGCCGCGAACTGAACATATTCGGAGCGCTGCTGCTCGAAGCGGCGGCGCGCGTTATCGAACTCCGCGCGGATGCGCAGATAACGGTCGTGCAGATCGGCGTTTTCAGCCGCCAGGCGATCGCGCTCCGCAGCAAGGGCCGCGAGTTGCTGCTCTTCATTGCCGGAGGGCACGCTGTCTTCCGACGAGACCTCTGAGCGATCTGGATCGGGGTTCTTCATGTCCACTAGTTTTAGCTTAGCAGAGGCGTTTCGGAAGATCTAAAATTGCGCGGTCTCAAGCGCGCGGCTGGTCTGCATCACGGCCGCCATCACCCGTTCGTACTGCATACGCATGGGTCCGAGGACCGCCACCTTGGCCGGCAGGCCGCTCGCCATCTGAACCGTCATGCCGATCAACGCCAGACCGCGCATGGCGGGATGAACGTCTTCCAGTCCGACATGCACTTGCAGTTCTCCGGCGGGAAGCTCCAGGAATCGATCGAGCAGATCCATCAGGCGCTTCTTCTCTTCGAGCGCATGCAACAATTCCCGCATGGTCTCGCGGGTGAGGTGCAGGTCCAGCCCTAACAGATTCGACGCGCCTTCCATATGCACTTCGGGCGAGGGATCCGATTCGAGGAGGCCTTTCTGATAAAGAAGCTGCAGTTTGTGATGTGCGGCATCGTACAGAGCGCGCTCCTCATCGATCCGGCGAAGCAGTTCCCGGCGCGCGGCACCCAATTGCCATCCGCTGAAGTTCCGGTTGACGTAATTGCGGATCGACGACAACTCCTCGGGGCTGACCGGCTCATCGAGCGCCAGCACCCGGTTGCGAACCAGATGATCCCGCGTTACCAGGACCATCAATATCCGGTTCCCCCCCAAAGGCACCAGTTCGATTTGATCCAGTTCCTGCGCCAAGGCGGGGATGGCCGCCGCGATTCCGACGTTACGCGTCATCTCCATCAAAATCTGACTGGACCGCTCGACCCGCTCCTCTACCGTGTGGAGGTTGCCGAGTTCATTGCGGAGCCGGTCGGACTCATTAACAGCCCGGTTGAAGACGAGCGAGCCCACGTAATAGCGGAACGCCTTCTCGGTAGGAACCCGGCCGGCGGAAGTGTGGGGCTGCGAAAGAAAACCCTCCTCCGCAAGATCGCCCATGACGTTGCGAATCGAGGCGGAACTCAAAGCGTCGCTGCGGCGCCGGGAAAGGGTGCGCGAGGCAACAGGTTCGCCTGTCTCGATATATTCACGCACGAGCGCGTTCAGGATATCCTGGTGCCTGGACTTCAGAGGCTCATCGGTTCGCATAGACCAGCACTCAAAAACCCCCGTACTTTATTGTAATCTGAT
>CAZKQQ010000093.1:14469-24618 GCA_964554945.1 uncultured Solibacteraceae bacterium
GTCAATCTCCAGGATGCAACTTTTGGCAGAATTGTAACACTCAGAGAACAAACCACTTTCGGCGAATCCAACGCCGCGAACTGCCGAAGGCTATCGACCGATAAACGGGTTTTCCCTCATATAAATCGGCCATTTGCCGCCACTCCCTGAGAGCTACGGTCACATATGACGTTCTACGGTATTGTACGTACTGTAACCCGCATGATAGCGTCTCTACGACACCGGAGGTCTGGATGAGTAGCCAAGTCGAGCAAAAGATTGGGTTCCAGGTTGGGCAAAGGGTTGGCAACTACGAGTTCCTCGATGTCTTGAATTCTTCAGGCAGTGAGGTGGCGTACAAAGTCCGTAATCATTTGACCCAACGCCTGGAAGCGCTCAAAGTTCTGTCGGCCGATTCGGGCGATGATCGGGAAAACGTGGAGCGGTTCATCCGCGAGATCAAGGTGCATGCCAAGCTACTACACCCGAATATTGTGACGTTCTACAACGCTGCCGATTTGGAAGGCCAACTCGTGATGACCAAAGAACTGGTCGAGGGCATCACGCTGGCGGAGCGGCTCAAGCGGATGGGATCGCTTTCGTGGATCGAAGCGGTTTCCCATATCAGCCAGCTTCTGCAGGCGCTCGGTTTTGCGCACGAGCACGGCATCATCCATCGCAACGTGACCCCCGAAACGGTGATCCTCACCGAGGATGCCACGGTGAAATTGAATGGCTTCGATTTAGCCAAACCCATTGCGTCACCAAGCCTGACGCAAGCCGGGTCGGTGCTGGGAGCATTGAAGTACATTCCTCCGGAGCAGGTCCGCGGAATCGGACCACTAGACGCGCGCTCCGATCTGTATTCCGTGGGCGTGGTGCTGTATGAAGCGCTGACCGGCCGGCTGCCGTTTGACTCCCACAGCCAGTTCAAATTAATGATGGATCACGTCAACACGGAGGCGCCGGCGCCCAGTTCCGTGAATTCAAAAGTGCCGGCGGAGTTCGATTCGATCGTGCTGAAGGCACTCGCGAAGAATCCGGCGGACCGGTTTCAGACAGCGGACGAGTTTCGCGCGCGCCTGGAAAACTTGAAAAGCGCACTGCGCGCCAAGGCAGGCGCTGCGCACGCCGATGCGCCAGTGGCAGAGGCGTTCGCGCCGGCGTTCACACCGGCGGCGGATGCGAATACGGCGGTGCCCAACTTCGGGATGGGGACGATCTCCGGCGCGGGCCGCCGCAACTTTCTGCTGCTGATACTGGGGATTTCCTCGCTGCTGGTCGGCGTCATCGTGGCCTTGTTACTGGCCGTGGCGAAAATATGAACGAAGCGCGCAATAGCAGGGTGTACAGCGCGACAGACGCGGAGGCGGTATGAGTTATAAGCCCGGCAGCGTGGTCGGGGACTACGTCGTAATCGGCAACGTAGGAACCGGCGGCATGGGGACTGTCTACAAAGTCCAGCATGTCATTACGCAAAGAATCGAAGCCATGAAACTGCTTGCGTCGGGCCGAACAGACCCAGAGCAAGAGCAGCGGTTCGTCCGCGAAATGCAGGTGCACGCGCGTCTGCATCATCCGAATATCGCCGCGGTCTATAACGCGTTCAAGTTTTACGACGAGTTTTTTCTCGTCATGGAGTTCATCGAAGGCGAATCGCTGGAAAGCATGCTGCAACGGGGGCGCCTGCCGCTGGCGATCGGGATCAACTACTCCCGCCAGGCGCTGTTTGCGCTGGGTTATGCGCACGCGCACGGCGTGGTGCATCGCGATATCGCGCCGGCGAATATCATCATCACCCCGGACGGCACCGTCAAGCTGACCGATTTCGGCCTGGCGAAGACGACCGGCGATGTCCGGCTCACGCACTCCGGAGCGCCGGTCGGCTCGCCGTGGTACATGTCGCCGGAGCAGGTGCGCGGCGATGGCGCGCTGGATGCGCGGAGCGACATCTATTCGCTAGGCGTGATCCTGTACGAAATCGCGACGGGATCAAAACCGTTTGATCTCGCCAGCACGTTTGACGTGATGCGGGCCCACGTAGAGATGCCACCGCTTGCTCCGATCGATCGGGTGCCCGAACTGCCGCGGGTCCTCGATGAAATCATCAGGATGGCAATCGCGAAGGATCCCAACTCGCGGTTCCAATCCGCCGAGCAGTTTTACGCGGCATTGGAGCCGTTGCAGACGGGCGCGCCGTCTGCCGTATTGCACGCTCCCGCCCGGAGCCGGACTCCGATGCCTCTTTCCGCGCCGATGCGCCAGACGAAGCAGAACTCCTCGTCGTGGCTGCCACGTTTCGTGACCGTGCGGATTGCCCAGGTAGCGATGGGAACGATGGCTTGCGCGCTGGCCTTATTCGGAGGCTATACGACATACTCGCTGGTGCACGTCAGTTCGGCGGCTGAAGTCCCGGCGCTGGTTCCCGTCAAGCCGAATATACCGCCGCCACCCGAAATTCCGGTGGCGCAACAATTAACGCCGCCGCCCCACTTAGCGATCGAGGAGCCAGTGGCTGCGCCGCGCGCCTCAGAAATCAAGCCGGGACCAATGCGCCGGCTTGCCGCTCAGATGTCCGCACCCCCGCGAACCGTAAGAGAATTTTCCATGGCCCAGGAGACCGCGGCTCCGCCCAGGTATGCGGCATTGCCAGCAGCTCCGGCGATTCCCAGGCCAACCGCCAGTGTGGGCGCAGCACCCGCGATCCTAACGCCGGATCGCCCAGAGGTTCCGACTCCGCCATCGGCCGACACTGCGGCGTCTGAGAAGAAGGGTAATCGGCTGGTTCGCGCGTTCCATCGAGTGGTGCCCTTCCACAAGCCAAGCAACGCTGCCGTAAACGGTGTAACGGTCACTACAGGCGGCCAGGATCCGCACTAAGACGAGGCCGTGAGTGGGCCAGGTGTAGAAAGGATTTACACCTGTACCATCTGAATCTCGCTGAAAACTTCCAAGCACTTAGCGGGGAATTGACCAGGGATATGAGGCGAAACCGTGATGGTTGAGCCGCCGGTCTCCTCCTAAACTCTAGCCAGGTGACATCATGGCACGTCAACACCTGGCAAAGTTTTTTCGAGAGCGGCTCGGACAGGATTTGATTGAGTACACCCTGCTCCTTGCCTTCATTGCGTTGGGTGCGATTGGATTGCTTTCCCAGACCGGCAGCAGTATCTCGGGCCTGTGGACATCAGCGAATTCTACGATTGCTCGCGGTACCGGCAGTGCGCCGCGCGCCGGGGGGAGTGACGGCGGCGGCGACCAGGGCGGCGGCGATTCGGGCAGCGACGGTCACTAAGACCGCTGCCTCAGATCACTCCGCAGCCAGATGCCGTGCGCACCGCAGGGCATAGCTCGGGGAACAACGTGCTCAGTTCCCCTCCCAAGACCATAGATTCGATCTCAATGCGCTCTCCGTTTTCGGAGATCCACGCGGCTTGTTCCATTCTCAACTCAATCGTGTCCTCGGACTCCGGGGTGCTGATCCTCATCCGGTCCGGGCTGGCGGCCAACACGACCGCCTCTACCAACCGGCCATCAGAATAACTAATCGTTAAATGCATCTGAACTCCTCCACGATTTGAATTCTGGAGGCATTGGATAGCAGCGAACAAGACTGCTTTCGTTATGAATCGAAACCGGGAATGTACTATGTCTTACCCAGGAGAATTTTAGAGCTCTCTAGGATTTTTCTGATTAATTTATGCGGCGGCCGTGCGCTTGCTATGCTGAGTGCATCTGTCATGTTTCTGAAAATCCTGGCACATCCGGTGTTCGTGAACCTGAACTTCCACATGCCGATGCTGGTGGATCTATCGCATCCGCTGATCATGCTGCAAGGCGAGAATGGCTCCGGAAAATCGACACTGCTGCACTCTATCCATCTCGCGCTGCGTGGCGAAAAAGTGGAAGGTTACGTGTACCGGCTGGAGCCGGGCAACGTGAAGATCGGCCCCAACTACCTGTTCGATGCCGAGCAGCACAATCCGCGGGTGCAGCTCGAGCTATTCAAGGACCAGCCGGAGATGGTGGAGTTTCTGAAGATGGCGAGCCACGGACAAGTGATGCTTTCGATGTTTCGCGAGACGTTTCCGAAACTGGCGGAAGGCACCATTCTGTTGCTGGACGAGCCGGAGATGGCGCTATCACCCTCCAATCAGCGGCGGATTTTGAAGATGCTCAAAGAGCTGGTGGACCAAAAGCAATTTCGGATCGTTTGCGCGACGCATTCGCCGGAGCTGATCGAAGCGCCGGAGACGTACGTGATCAACCTGGACCGGCACATCAACCGGAATGTGGTTGACGGAACGCTGGGAGTGGAAGGCGCGAGCACGATCCAATGACCTGCTGTCCCGAGCTGGAACGCCTGATGGATCACGATCTGGCGCGCTTTGCGCAGCCGCAGCAGCTTTCCAACGGCACGATTCTCAACGAAATCGATACCGAATACTTTTTAGTGTTCGGTGAGGAACGGCATCGGTTTGTAGGCATGCACTATTGTCCATTCTGCGGCCGGGTCTTATCGCGCGGGCTCTGGAATCTGGAAAAGAAGAAGTAGCGAAGGTATGATTCCGCTGGCGGGGTCCGTCGAGAATGTGCCGCACTCGCGCATCCGCGAACTGGCGGAGATCGCCATGTCGATGGACGGCGTGCTGCGGCTCTATTTTGGCGAATCGAATCTGCCGACACCGGGCTACATCAAGCGGGCGGCGGCGCGCGCCATGGAGCAGGGCTACACGTTTTACACCGAGAACGCCGGGTTGCCGTCACTGCGCCGCGCCATCGCCGATTACTACCAGAAGCTGCAGGGCGTCGAGCTCGATCCGGCGGAAGAAATCGTGGTGACGGCGTCGGGTGTGCAGGCGCTGAACCTGGCGATCCGGTGCATGCTCGATCCCGGCGATGAAGCGCTGGTGCTGACGCCGGCATGGCCGAACGGTTCATCGATCATTGCCATGGCCAATGCCGCGGCACGGCAGATTCCGCATCCGTTGTGCGGCGGCCGCTATGGGGTGGATTTCGACGCGCTGGAGAAAGCCGTGACGCCGCGCACGCGCATGCTGCTCTACACCTCTCCATCGAATCCGCTGGGCTGGGTTGCGACCGATGCCGAACAGCAGGGGCTGCTGGATTTCGCCCGCCGCCATCGGCTTTGGCTGATTGCCGATGAAGTATACGACCGGCTTTTCTATGCGGCTCCGCGGTTGGGCGCACCGGTTCCTTCGATTCTGCGCAAGATTACGCGAGAAGACGCCGTGGTGGTGGTGCAATCGTTCTCGAAAAGCTACTGCATGACGGGCTGGCGGCTGGGCTGGCTGGTGGCGCCGCGCGAATTGGCACGAAAGGCGACGCAACTGAACGAATTCGTGGTGTCGCATGCGCCGAGCTTCACGCAGAAAGCGGGCGAGACTGCGCTTGCGGAAGGAGAGGCCGAACTGCTGGGCATGCTGGAGCGCCTGAAAGAAAACCGCGATCTGTGTCTGGAGGCCTTCGGCAGCATGCGCGGGGTAACGTTACCGGCTCCGGACGGCGCGTTCTACGTATTTCCCCGCATCGAGGGGCTCACCGATTCGTTCGGATTCTGCAAGCGGCTGCTGGAAGAAAAACGCGTGGGCCTGGCGCCCGGCGTCGCCTTCGGCGCGGGCGGGGAAGGTTCGGTGCGGATCTGCTATGCCGCCGAGCGTTCGGTGCTCGAACCGGCCCTGGAGCGCCTGGCGCAGTTCCTGGCTTGACAACTAAGTCGGAAGCCGATATAACGGGGGCGGATATGAACGACGAGGTGGTTGCTTTCCTGCCGCTGTCCCCGGCCATCCTGCACATCCTGCTTGCCCTCGCGGGAGAGGAACGACATGGATACGCGATCATGCAAGAGGTCGCCAGGCAGTCCGACGGCCAGTATAAGCTAGGGCCGGGAACGCTCTACGACAATCTGCAAAGGCTGGTGAATCACGAGATGGTGGAGGAATCTTCCCGGCGCAATGCCGCCGACGACGATCCGCGGCGGCGCTATTACCGATTGACGTCATTTGGCCGCCGGGTGCTGACGGCCGAGATTGCCCGCCTGGAAAGCGTGATCCGGGAGGCACGGACGCACCTGCGCATTCCGAGCCCGAGACGCGCATAAGCGCTATCTTGACTCAACTGATCCGTTTCCGGCCGGTAGCTCGGAAGGCCTAAAGTATTCCTCCTAGACAGACGATCTAAGAAGCGGAGATTCTGATGCTCTGCAAGTTCTGTGGTTCAGTATTCCGCCGCTCGGACGCCTGGCTCATCTGCGGACGCTGCGGTCATGCCCGGCTGCTTGCCGGAACGGAGATTGGTTCCGCTCAGACGCCGGACAGGAACTGGCCGGGCCGGATGACGCCGAGTGAAACGCCGGTCATGATCAGGCCCACGCCGATGATGATGGCGGCCGACGCGACTGGAAGCAGACGAAACGCCGCGTGATGCGATGCCTTCTCGTTGTCGGGCAGCAGGTGTTTGGCATACAAGACGACAAGGCCAATACCCATCAGCACGCCGGCCAATCCCAGACTGAAGGCAACCAGGAGCACCAACCCCAAGCCGATACGCCCGAGCGCAATGGCGCTGAGCAGCAGCACCAGCGCGGAAGGGCAGGGAACCAGCCCGCCGCTGGCTCCGAGGGCGATCAAGCTCCCCAATGTAATATCGCCCTGAGGCACGTGACTATGGACGTGGCCGTCGCCATGATCGTGAACCAGCACGCCGTGTGCATGCTCGTGGTGGTGCTCATGATCCGGATGATTGTGGGCATGGGCATGGTGGTGATGCACGTGACCGTGCTGATGGTCGTGATGGTGGTGATTATGTGTGTGCCCGTGCGCCCGCGCGGCTTTCAAACGCTTGAAGAACAGGAGAGCACCGATCCAGACGATCGAAACTCCGGAGATCGCGCCCAGCACGGGAGTGATTTTTTCCGGCAGCACGAATTGTGAAAGATACAGCGTCACCAGTCCTAAGAGGAACACGCTGATGGTATGGGTGAAGGTCACCATGGCTCCCAGGAAGATGGCGTGGCGCGGGGTTCCGCGAGAGCCCACCAGGTATGCGGCGACAATCGTTTTACCGTGGCCCGGCGAGAAAGCGTGGACCGCCCCCAACCCGAACGCGACGGCCATACCGACGAGCAAAACGCCGAGGCTGAGATTGCCTTGATGGAGCAGGCCGGCGAGGTAAGCGTTCGGCGGAGCCTGCGGATTTCCGGCGGCTTGCGCAAAAAGCGAGGCGACCGGCAGAACTATCAATAATGCCAGGTACCGTTTCATTACAATGGTCCTTACGATTGTACAGCGATTTCTTTTATGAAGAAGGTCGTCATCGCACTTGACGTACCGGCCAGCGGAGATCTGCGCGTGCCGGTTGGAACCATCGTGACACCCGCCGCGCGGGAAGTGGCGCACTCGCGCGGAGTCCGCATTATCGAAGTGCCCGACGACCAGTTACCCACCGCGGCTCCGGAACGAACCATCGCGATCGGAGCCGATCACGGGGGCTTCCGTTTGAAGGAAATTTTGAAACCCGTGCTGCACAGCCTCGATCTGGAAATCCGCGACATCGGCGTACACGCGGAACTGCCGGCGGATTACCCGGACCTGGCGCTTCAGGTGGCGGAATTGGTGGCCGCGGGCGCGGTTTCGCGCGGAGTGATGATCGACGGCGCCGGCATTGGCTCCTCCATCGCGGCGAACAAGGTGCCGGGGGTCCGGGCAGCGCTGTGCTATGATAGGGCATCCGCTCGAAACAGCCGGGAACACAATGATTCTAATGTGCTTACGCTTGGGGCTCGCCTGTTGACAGCGACCCAGGCGGAAGACGTTTTGCGAACCTGGATCGGGACTGCATTTGCCGGGGGACGGCACCAGGGGCGCGTACAAAAGATCACTGAGATCGAGCGGCGGTATCTCAGGAAAGGCCCATGACACCAGCAGAACTCGACAGCCTGGTGGCCCAGATCGGCGAGGAAATCCTGGCCCGCCTCAATGCGCCCGGAGCCTCCCCTGCCGCGTCCAAGAAGGGCGAGGGATTAAACCTGCACGACCAGGTGTGTCCCGGATGCGTGCAGCGCTGCCCGCAGACCTGTGCGCGCAATACGAAAGAGATTATCGCGGCGGGCGCGGACCGAGTGACGGCGAGCGAACGCCTGACCAAGATCGATCCGGCAATCGCGGCCCTGATCGATCACACGATTCTCAAGCCGGAAGCGACGCGCGCCGACATCATCAAAGTCTGCCGCGAGGCAAAGCAGTACAATTTCGCGAGCGTCTGCGTCAATCCCTACTGGGTGCCGCTGGTGAGGACGGAATTGCAGGGGTCTCCGGTAAAGGTTTGTTCGGTGATCGGGTTTCCCCTGGGGGCCACGAGCACGGAAGCCAAAGTGGCGGAATCGGCGGCGGCGTTGCGCGCCGGCGCGCAGGAGTTGGACATGGTCATCAACGTGGGCGCGCTGCGCTCGGGCGACCATGAAGCGGTAAAGCTGGATATTCAACAGGTGGTGAAAGTGGCGCACGAAGCCGGCGCCATCGTGAAGGTGATCCTGGAGACGGCGCTGCTGGATGACAATCAGAAGGCCGTAGGCTCGACCCTCTCGAAACTGGCGGGCGCGGATTTCGTGAAGACATCCACCGGTTTCGGCCCATCCGGGGCCACGGCGCACGACATCGCGCTGATGCGCAGCGTGGTGGGGCCGTCGATGGGCGTAAAGGCTTCGGGCGGCATTCGGACGCTTAGCGATCTTCAGGCGATGACCGCCGCCGGCGCCACGCGGATCGGCGCGAGCGCGAGCGTCAAGATCGTCGAGGCCACGGCGGCCTAAACCGCCGCTACATCGGAGGGAACGCCATGCAAGCTACCCGCAAAGCCGCTATTCGTTTTCGCGAGCGCTCCGATCTGCTCGATTTCCTACTCGAGGTAAGCGCGGCCACGAGCCAGACTCTTGATCTGGATCAGCTGCTGGCCAACGTCGCCGAAATTGTGCAAAAGGTGCTGCCCTACGACCTCTTTGCCATCCTGTTGTACAGCGAGAAGCGGCAGGATCTGAAGATCCGCTATGCGGTGGGGCATCGTGAGGAGGTGGTGTCGAACCTGTCGCTGGCACTGGGAGAGGGCATCACCGGCACGGCTGCCGCGCGCGGAGAGCCGCTGCTGGTAGGCGATGTGCGCAGCGATCCCCGTTATCTCAACAGCGTCGACGCGGTGCGCACCGAACTGGCGGTGCCGATGTCGGCACGCGGCAAACTGGTGGGCGTCATCGATCTGCAGTCGACGCGCGTAGATGCGTATACGGAATATGACCGGGCCCTGCTGCGGCTGATTGCGGCGCGCGTGAGCGTGGCGATCGACAATGCACGGCTGTACCGCCGCGTGGACCGCCAGAACCGAACGCTGAAAGTGCTGGCGCACATTTCGCGCGAATTCTCTTCGATCCTGAACCTGAATGAGTTACTGGGAAAGATCGCGGAGACCATGCGGGCACTGATCAACTACGACGCGTTCAGCATCCTGCTGGTGGATCCGGAAGCGCGCGCATTGCGCCACCGGTTCAGTATCCGGTATGACAAGCGCGTGGATATCGATAATATTCCGCTCGGGAAAGGCATTACGGGAGCGGCGGCGACCTCGCGCGAGGTGGTGCGTGTGCACGATACCACTAAGGATCCGCGCTACATTGCTTCCCACCCGGATATACGGGCAGAGGTGGCGGTGCCGCTGGTAGTACACGATAAGGTGGTCGGCGTGATGGACCTGGAGAGCGAACGGGTCGGCTTTTTTACCGACGATCATGTTCGCACGCTGACGGTGCTGGCGCCTCAAATCGCGAACAGCGTCGAGAACGCGCGGCTGTATGAGGAACTCGCCGCGCGCGAACGCCACATGGAGGAAGACCTGAAGGCGGCACGGGAGCTGCAACGGGTGATGCTGCCCGACGGGGCGCCGGAAATTGAAGGCATGGAAACCGCCGTCAAGCTGCGTCCGGCCCGGCAGATCAGCGGCGACGTGTACGACGTGTTCGAACACAAAGACCAACAGACCGTCATCGCCATCGGAGACGTGAGCGGGAAGGGCGCCGCGGCCGCGCTGTATGGCGGGCTGGTAAGCGGATTGCTGCGCATGCTGGCGCCGCGGCGCCGCCGGCCGGCGGACCTTTTGAAAGCA
>CAZKQQ010000094.1:0-24436 GCA_964554945.1 uncultured Solibacteraceae bacterium
ACGGCATTCTCTCCGTGACGCCGTACTACAACAAGCCCACCCAGGAAGGATTGGTCCAGCATTATCAGGCGATCGCCAAGGCCGTTCGCATTCCCATCGTCGTGTATAGCGTACAGGGCCGGACGGGCGTGAACCTCGAGCCGGCGACGCTGGCGCGCCTCGCCCAGATCGAGAATATCGTGGGGGTCAAGGAAGCGTCCGGCAACATCGGGCAAATGGCGAACGTGGTGCATGAGACGCCCTCCGAGTTCACAGTCTTGTGTGGCGATGACGCTATCGCCCTCCCGCTGATCGCGCTGGGAGGCCGCGGGTTGATCTCGGTGGTCTCCAATCAAATTCCCGCGGAAATGACGCAATTGGTCCAGGCTTGTCTCAAAAATGATTTCCAGACGGCACGGATGCTGCAGGCCCGTTATCTGCCGCTCATGAATATCAACTTCATCGAATCGAATCCCATTCCGGTGAAGGCGGCAATGGCGCTGATGGGCTTACTCGAGCCGGTCTACCGCCTGCCGCTGTGCCCGCCGTCACCCAACAATCTGGCGCGTATCGAGAAGGTTTTAGATTCGATCGGCCTGATGGGGAGGGTGCGCGTTGCAGGCTGATATCGAGCGTCTCTTCGACCAGAATCCGTCTTCCTACAGCGGCGCCGATTTTCAACTCTTCGCGGATTTCAAAATCGCGCTTAACGAAGGTCGTATTCGCGCCGCGGAGCCGTGTCCCTCGGAGCGCACCGGCTGGCGGGTCAACGCTTGGGTCAAAAAAGGGATTCTGGTCGGTTTTCGGATGGGTCAGATCGTCGACATGTCTGTCGATCCCGAACGGCAGCCCTTTCTCGATAAATCCACGTACCCGGTGAAGCGCGTGAGCGCGCAGGATGGCGTGCGCCTTGTGCCGGGCGGCTCCAGCATTCGCGACGGCTGCTATGTGGGCAAAGGCGTGGTCTGCATGCCGCCCATGTACATCAATGTGGGCGCCTACGTGAGCGAGGGCACGATGGTCGACTCGCACGCGCTGGTGGGCAGCTGCGCCCAGATCGGCAACAGCTGCCACATCTCCGCTGCCAGCCAGATCGGTGGCGTGCTCGAGCCGGTTGGCGCCATGCCGGTGATCGTCGAAGACAATGTCCTGGTCGGCGGCAATTGCGGCATTTACGAAGGAACCATCGTGAAGCGCCGGGCCGTGCTCGGCACCGGCACCATCCTGAATCGCTCGACCCCGGTTTATGATCTGGTGCGAAACACCGTCCACAAAGCGACGGACGACGAACCCCTGATCATCCCGGAAGACGCCGTAGTGATAGCAGGCACGCGCGCCATCACGCACGGCCCGGGCAAAGACTGGGGCATTTCCATTTACACTCCCGTCGTTGTCAAATACCGGGATAGCAAAACCGATACCAGGATCCAGCTGGAAAATCTCTTGAGGTAGGCCATGTCGCAGGTTCTGGTCGCCGAGGACGATGCGGTCCAATTGGAGCTACGCGCGAAGCTTCTCGAAACCGGCGGACACCAGGTTTCGCTGGCTTGTTGTCCGGACGAAGCGCTGCGTCTGCTACCCTCTGCCGATGTCATCATCATGGACCTCCGGTTTCGCAATAGGCAAGGCGATCCCGATGCGCAGGAGGGTCTCTTGCTGATTCGCAAGATCCGCGAGGCGGGATGCCAGGCGCCGGTGATCGTACTTTCGGGTTGGCCGGAGGAATTGGTGGGAAGCCCCGAAGAGCGTCTGGTTTCGCGCGTGATGGTGAAGCCGGTGGGGCTCGCAGCCCTGCTGGCTGCGATTGCCGATTTGCTCATCTGAGCTTGCGCGCTTTTTCGAAGTCCTCCTTCAACCGGCCGGCGATCTTGTCGGCCACGTCGGCGCTGGCGCCGCGGAACTTCGCGCCCAGGCTTTCCTGTGTAGTGGACCAGATGACGTCGCCATCCTTATTCACAAGACGCACGGCAGCGATGGCCTCGTGCCGGCGCTCGGCGGAACGCTCGTCTTCGCTCTGGCCAACGCCCATGCCGCCATACTGCCCCCGTGATGTACCACTGCTGCGACTCGTACCGAAATTGGCGTGCGCGTTCAGGCTGTCGGAGGAGGAGTGTGTCTCGGTGTACACCAGATCTTCAGCCGCGCCGCGCAGAATCGCGTCGGCCCGCTCCTGATTCTCGGTGATGACAAAGAGCCGCGCCGTCTCCAGGCTGTTGATCAGGATGTCCCGCATCTGGGCCGCGGTCTCTCCCCCGGTAAGCCGGTCGATGTACACGCGGCGCACGTTGCGCAGCTCGCGCAGTCCGCTCTCTTCGAGGACGGCCGGCATGGGCGGCTCTTCAGCGGCCGCCATTGCCCCGAGCATCCACAGCGCCATCAAGCCGATCATCAGCGCCCTGCCTTTCGCGCTTCGGAATCCTGATACTCCACGCGGCGGCCGGTGCGTGCTTCCAGGCTGGCCAGCACGGTACGGATGTCGCCCTTGTCCACGCGAAGCACGAGCGCCTGCTGCTGTCCCGCTTCATCCTGATAACCGACCGTGACGAAGTGCTTCCGCGACTTCGAGAGCAGCAGTACCGGCGAGATCAGGATCGCCTCGGCATAGCGGCGGCTCACGTTCTGGCCGTATTCGAGGGTGTTGATTTTGCGGTAGTCGATGCGCAGCTCGGCTTTCCCGCCTCGCAGCACCATCGCCTCGGCCCCGTTTAGATCCAGATGCGCCTTGGATTTGGCCGCGACGCCCCGCACCGTCCCACCCACGAACTGAGCATGAAAGCCCGGCTCGGCGGCGGGCGCGGACAGGGCGAACAAAACAGCGCTCAATCCCAGCAGACGTGTCCGAAGTAGCATAAGGCTCTGCCTGATACAGGGGTGTAACGCGCTTCACGCGGGCACAAGGCGGAGCCTTATGCCAACCCTGACACTGAGTCCGGTCGGCTACTGCGAATTCTCAGAAATTTAGCAACACTTCGCGCGCGCGTACTTGGCCTGCAGCCGGTGCTCGGAAAAGTGACGCCATTCCTCCGCCGAGTGCGCGCGCCCCCCCGCGGCCAGATGGCGTTGGTAAGCGCTCTCATCCGACAGTTCCCGCAGCAGCCCCAGTAACAATGATCCAAACCGGCGAATGGCGCTCATACTTCCTCCGGCTGCAATGTGGACGGTACAAACGGCGCCTCGTATATTCGCGACTCGCGCGTGCCGCGCAGGATTCCGGTCCATGTGCGTAGCGAATCCACCAGGATGGTCGCCACCAGAACCAGAAAAATGCCGGTCACCACCGCATCCAGCCGATCATTAAAGATGAGCGTTGCCGTCGTCGCTGACGGATGGCCGCGCACTGCCTGCTCCAGCTGGTTGGCATGCGCGAGAAATCCCAGCCCCGGCTCCGCTGCGAAGATCTTCTGCCACCCGGCCGTGAAGCAGGCCGCCACCAGCCAGACCAGCGGCACGCAGGTGATCCACATGAATTTCGGTCCGTGCATCTTCAATAAAATCGTGGTGGCGACGCACAATGCCACCGAGGCCAGCAACTGGTTGGAGATTCCGAACAGCGGCCACAACGAGTTGATGCCGCCCAGCGGATCGCGCACGCCTTGTATCAGGAAATAGCCCCATGCGGCGCATACCACCAGGCTCAGCACGTTGATGCCAATTTTCCCCGTCATCTTCTTCGCCGCTGCCGGCGAAAACTGCGCCGTCAAATCGTGCAACATGAACCGCCCCACGCGTGTCCCGGCCGCGATGATGGTCAGGATAAACAGCGCCTCGAACATAATGGCGAAGTGATACCAGAAGCCGAGCACCGCCTCGCCGCCGCCGCCGCGCGAGAAGATCGCCGCCATTCCCAGCGCCAGCGACGGCG
Organism: uncultured Solibacteraceae bacterium; assembly: GCA_964554945.1. Taxonomy (GTDB): domain Bacteria; phylum Acidobacteriota; class Terriglobia; order Bryobacterales; family Bryobacteraceae; genus PSRJ01. Next base: position 3,842 of record CAZKQQ010000094.1, read on the forward strand.
CGCCCCCCGTGCGGTAGAACAGAGTTTGTTCGCCCACATTCTTGGCCAGGGTCGCCATATCCGCGACGCTCACCGGAAAACCCCAGTTTGAAATGGTGGCCACTGCCGCCGCGGGAGTCGCGCCCACCACGCCGGCCGGCGAATTGACAGCGAAGTACACGCCCGGCTGCAGCATGCATGCCGCGATCATCGCCATGATCGCCACGAAGCTTTCCATCAGCATCGACCCGTACCCGACCGGATACGCGTGCGACTCCCGGGCGATCATCTTCGGCGTGGTGCCCGACGAAATCAGCGAATGAAAGCCCGACACGGCCCCGCAGGCAATCGTGATGAAGCAGAACGGAAAGATTTTGCCTGCGAAGATCGGTCCGGTGCCATCCGTGAACCGCGTGAGCGCCGGCAGTTGCAGTTCCGGCCGTACGAACAGGATCCCCATGCCCAGCGCCAGCACTACTCCCAACTTGATGAACGTGCACAGATAATCGCGGGGCGCCAGGAACAGCCAGACCGGCAGCGCGCTGGCGAAGTAGCCGTAAATGATCACCGCGATTGCGAGCCCGATCGCGCCGAACGAGAACACCGGCGCCCAGGTGGCCGATTGCGAGACCCACTGCCCGCCGAATATGCTTGCCACCACCAGCACGAATCCCATCACCGAGCATTCCAGCACTTTGCCCGGCCGCAGCCAGCGCAGATAGACCCCCATCCACAGCGCGATCGGCATGGTCGCCGCAATCGTGAATGTGCCCCAAGGGCTGCCCTTGAGCGCGTTCACCACCACCAGCGCGATCACCGCCAGCAGGATGATCATGATGAGCAGCACCGTGACCAGCGCCGTGAAGCCTCCGACCGCGCCGACCTCCTCCCGCGCGATCTGGCCGAGCGATTTGCCGTCGCGCCGCATGGACGCGAACAGGATCACGAAATCCTGCACCGCGCCCCCTAGGACCGCGCCAATGATGATCCACAGTGTCCCCGGCAGGTATCCGAACTGCGCAGCCAGCACGGGGCCGACCAGCGGGCCCGGACCGGCTATGGCGGCGAAGTGATGACCGAAGAGAATCCACTTATTGGTTGGTTCAAAATCCAAACCGTCGCGCAGGCGTTCGGCGGGCGTGGCCCGCTTGTCATTGAGCGCCATTACCCGCGCGGCGATGAATTTGCCGTAAAAGCGAAAACCGACCGCGTAGGTGCACGCCGCCGCGACCACCAGCCAGAGGCTATTGATCGGTTCCGCGCGATTGAGGGCGATGCCGCCGAGGCAAAAGGCGCCGAGTCCGGCGATGGCCGCCCAGACGAGATGAGCGAGAATCTTCACGCCCTAGAGTCTACTAAAACCGGCGCAGCCCGCGCAGCAGGGAGGCCGTCGTGCCGCCCGAGTGCAGTTCTACCGAGTGCAGCGGCCGCCATTTTTCGTCCATGGTCCCTATGTAGGTCGCGCTGTCCCGGCCGCTGCCCATCAGAATCACCGTGTATTTGCGATCGGGATATGACAGCGCGCGATACTGGAGTTCGCCGCTTTCGCTCATCCACCGGTCCTTCGCCGGAGACCCGAGCTTTCCCAGCACTCCGGTATAGTCATCGCGGCCTGTGAGTTCCAGATACGATTGATCTGCCGTGCTCAGGACCGTTTGCCGCTGCCGGATGTCGCCGATCCGCGTCAGATTCACCGCGGCTAAATATAGGAGAATTGCCACCGCCAGAGCGCCTCCAATCAGCCGGAAGATCCGCTTATCGGTGCTCGGCGGCACGCGAATATCCACCACCGGGGCCCGCTCCGCGCGCTCCGGGTCCGCTACGGATTGAGGGCTCCCGCCGACCGCGAGCGGCATTTCGATCACCCGCCGTTGATACGGCCACACGGCGCCAGCTTTGTATTCCAGCTCCTTGCTCAAGCCCACAATCAGCACCGGGTCGTCCACACGCGAGACCTCGCCCAGAAACCGCCGCGGAATCCAGATTTCCTCCGAACTCTTGCAATTGAGCACGAGAATTTCCGACCAGGTCGCCTTCCGGTACAGCCACTCGTTGCGCTCGATATTAAGAATCGGCGGGTAAAACGAGAACGGCCGCGTAGCCAGGTGGTCGAGCGAAGGCGGGATGGGCGGCGAAGACATCGGAGCCAACTTCATCGTACCGGAAAACAAACCAGTGGATCACTCCCAGAGTAAATGTTCTGTGTGGCGCAGACAATCGGTTCTTGTCGTCTGCCCGCAGCTCTCACTTCCTCCCCAACAGCCGCAGCCGTACGCTAAACGCTCGCGCCTGCCCGCGCCCATATGTCAGAAACACCGGGCTGCCCAACACGTTATTCACCGAGTTGGGGTTCCCATTATTTGTGATGTTGTTGAAGCCGAACCGCCACGCCCACAACGTATGAGCCACGTGAAACCGCCGCTCCAGGTGCAGGTTGATGCTGAAGTAGGAAGGATACCGCATCCCATCGGGCCGCCCGGCCAGAAACCCGTCTTCATTCACCACTCCGAACGGAAATCCGGTCCGATACTCCACCAGGTACACAGCCGTGGTCTCGTTGGTCACAAACCGCAAGCGCCTCGGCAACGCCCGGTTGGGTAGCGGCGCCCATCCCCACATGTGAAAACGATTCGGCGTATCCCAGGGAAACACACCCGGCATCTGCGGACCGAAGACGGGATTTTCCAGACTATAGTTCACAGCGGCGTTGGAGCGCGCGCTCGATCGCGTGTACCCCGCGAACCACTCATATTTCCCCGCGAACGTTCGCCGCACAGTCAGATCGAAGGCGTCATACCTCTCGCGCCGCGTGTTGCGCAATTGGTACAAAACGTCCCCGCCGGTTGCGAAGACTGCCGGGTCTGCCGTGGCAAACGTGAAACCTCGCGAGCCGGTGCGCCGCATATATGATGCTTTCCCAAAAAACCCGAACGGCAACTCCCGTTCCACCCCCACGCTGGCCGTGCGGTAGTACGGCGTCTCCAGCGCATTTTCATTAACCGCAAATGACGTTCGTAACGGGGCACTCGGCGGCAGGCCGCCCGCCGGAAAAAACGATGCCAGGCTGGTCTGATCCTGGTTGCGCGCAATCAATCCCAAGGTGATCGAGTCATAATACACTCCCCACCCGGCGGACAACTTCGTGTGATGCAAGAACCCAGGGGACCAGGCTGCCGCCAACCGCGGCGCCACTTCCAGGTCGCGCACAATTTCGTTCCACTCCACGCGCAGTCCGGCATCGAGCAACAGTCCCTCTCGCGGCGTCCAGCGGTCTTGGATATATTGCGCCGCTTCGAAATTCCGCCGTGCTTCAAAAGGACTGCCTAGGAACTGCACCAGGCGCGCCACGGAGCCGTCGTCGCGCAGCACCTCATAATCGTGCCGGATAACCTGCTGGTGAAACGCTTCTCGCTCGGAATCGATCCCGAACTTCAATTGGTGCGTGCCCGCGAGATGGAGCGTCGGCAGAAAGAGGTTGGCCAGCCACTGATCCCGGTACAGGTGCTGATCCTGGTTGACGAAATAATTCCCGCGATTGCCGAACGGCGTGATCTCAAATAAAGCGGTCCCCTGCGGCTTGTCTCGCGATACTCCGCGCGTATCCGCGAAACCGATTTCCAGCAGCGAGCCGCCGCTAAAGTAGATCTGGTCGCGGACCGTGGTCACAAAGAGCCGCTGCAGCTGGTTCGTAGTCGCCTCGGCCGGGTTCACGAAGCTTAGGCCGATCCGGTCGCGATTCACGTAATTCATCAGGAAACTGGCCGTCAGGATATTGGCCGGAGTCAGGTTCACCTGAAACCGGGACAGATCGCTCCCCGTGAACCCACGGGTCAGATTCTGGCCGCGCGGCAAACCTCGGACGAGATCCACGTTGTAGAACGCATCCAGCCCGTTATGAAACCACGCGCGCCCTTTGGCAAGGGGCCCTGAGAATTCGAGCCGCGGCGTCCACTTGTCCACGTGAAAACCACTCTCGGAAGAAACGCCTGGAATAAAATTAGTGCCGGCAAACCGCCAGCGGTCGTCGCCCATCTTTGTTTTCACATCGAGCACGCCCGCCGATCCGCGCCCGTTTTCCGCTGAAAACCGGCTGCTTTCCAGATCCATCGATTGGATGCTATCGATGTTCAGCCGCGTGTCCAAGCCCCCCGTCACCGGGTTGGAAATGTTGAAGCCGTCCAGCGTGTAATTGGTCTGGTTGGTATCGCCGCCGTTGAAATGTGCGCGGCCGGAATTATCTGCCACCACTCCGTCCATAAGGGGCAGGGCGCTGCGGTAATCCTGCGGGGCAGGGTAGGGAACGGTCTCGATTTCCGTGTTGTCCAATTCCTTGTGGTCCGCCGGCTGCTGCGGATCGATCACCGGCCGCGACGCCGTCACATCGATCCGCTCCGAATATTCCTGCAGGTGATTGAGCGTGATGGTGAGCTGGCTTGCGCCTTCCGTAAAAGGCTGTCCGGCCGATTGAAACCGGTAATAACCCTGGCGCTCGGCCTGAATCGAATATTCGCCGGGGGCCAGCGTCATATTGAAATTTCCGGCCTCGTCGGACGACGCCACCGCCGCAACCTTGTCCGCCCCGGACCGCATCTCGACGCGCGCGCCTGCCACCCCGGCGCCGGTCTCATCCACAACCCGTCCCGAGACCATCACCTGGGCGATACCTGTGGCGCAAAACAGTGACACGGCGAGTGCGTTGCCAAGATGCGTCTGGAATCGCATGAACCCGGGGCTGCCGTCAATCCAGGATACACCGCGCCGCGAATGCGTGCCCGTAAAAGAAAAGAGGCGCCCCGGAAGGGACGCCTCTGGAGAGGTAAGCGAATCTTTCTGCTTTAGAAAATCAGTTTCAGCGCCAACTGCATGTTGCGGTTGTCTACCGAAACCTGGGAGTAGGCGTTGTTGTCGGCGCGAATTCCCCGAACGGCGGTGACGTTGCCGGTGGCCGAGACGTCGGTGTTCGAGCCCACCAGGTACAAATTGGAGTGATTAAACGTATTGAACGATTCGGCCCGGAATTGCAGCGTGAAACGCTCCGAGATCGGGAAGTTCTTGTGAACTGCGAAGTCCAGATTCCAGGTGCCTGGCGCTACGAACACGTTGCGGCCGGTCATGGTCGCGGGGAACGGACCGAAATCCGCTGCCCCCGTTGCCGCGTTGGCATAGGTGGAATCCGGATTTCCGACGCTCATGTAGTTGAATTGGTTCGGATTTCCGGTCGGGTTTTGTGTGTAGTTAGCATGAAACGGCGTGTCATACATAGCTCGCGGGCACAGGACATATTGCGCGTTGGTGCAGTCCCACAGACTGAAAGGCGCGCCCGTGCGGGCGGTGAAATTGGGAACGATGCTCCAGCCACCGAGCACCTGTTTCTCAATTACGTTGTTACCCTTATAGGGAAGTTCCCAGACCGCGGCGACGTTGAAGCGATGTCGAACGTCGAAGTCCGCGCTGCCGGAGTCGAGGTTCGGATGCAGGGGATCGAGGAGCCCGAGATTACCTGAGCCCGTGCTGGTCTCGCTGAACGTGTTGCTCAGGTTGTCGATCGCATGGGACCAGGTGTAGTTGGCCCGCATCGTCAAACCATGGCGGTTCCGCACCTCAAGCCGGGCGTTCAGCGCGTTGTAGCGCGAGAAGCCTCCGTTGGTACGGAAGTTGATATAGGAGTATTGAGGATTGATTCGCGTCGTCGCGCTGCCCGTTCCGGCATAGACAATCGCGGAACCGGGGATGTTTAACCGGTCGATCGTGTACAAGTCAACGCCTTTGCTGCCTGTGTACTCGAGTGCTCCGATTACGTTACTGGTGACCTGGTGTTCTACCGCGAAGCTCCACAAGTGAGCATACGCGAACGCAATGTTCGGGTCGACCGCGCGCAGCGTCACTCTTGGGATGGCCTTCGTACCGCTCGACCCGGCCAGCGGACCGGCGTTGCTGGTAGTGATTGGAATGGTCGGAACGTCCGAGCCCGCGGTCAGGGCAATTACGCTATAGTTGGGCGGGTTCTGAATCACATTGAAGGTGACATTGCCGAAATTCGGCTCGTACCCGATTCCGTATCCGCCGCGAATCGCGGTTTTGCCATCACCAAAGACGTCATAGCCGAAGCCCACGCGCGGCGCGAAATTGGTCCAGACCTTGTGCCACAGCCCCCCGAACGGGTTGGCCGGGTCGGTCGACAACAGCACCTTTCCGGTCGCCGATGCAGTTTCGATGTTGGATCCCTGCCCGAAAAAGAAGTTGGAATCTTTGGCGGGGTTGCCGTTGCGTTGCGGGCCGAAGTACTCCCAGCGGACACCCAGGTTGATGGTCAGCCGGGGATTCAATTTCCAGCTGTCCTGCGCGTACAGGCCTGCCTCGTGATAGCGATTGCTCCGGGTGAAATCGGGCGGACCCACCGGCAGGTTCAGGGTGCAATCCGGCGTTTGGACGCCGTTGATGCAGGGGAATTTCCCTTGCGGATAGATGGCTGCCTGGAAGTCGTGCAACTGCCCGGTCACCAACCCGTTTACCGCGCTCGATACGTTGGTGCCCAGAGCCGCTACGGCCTCTTCATACGCCCCGAATGCTCGGTTGTCTTGTAGGTATGTATACAGGCCGCCAAATCGGAAGTTGTGCTTGCCGAAAATCTTTGTCAAGTCTTCGTTGAATTGAATGTAATTTTGCGGCCCTCCAAACGGGATGGAATTGCCTGGAGTAAACGGCGAGTAGCCGGGGTAAATAATGTTCGCGTTGCCCAAGCTGTTGGTGGCGCTCAGCGTGGTATAGAGCGTGGGGCCGATCGGCGCTTGCGCGAGCGGCTGCAGAATCCCGATCCGGTTGAAGCTGATTTTCGATTGGCTGACCAGGGTCGGGCTAAAGACCCGGGTGAGCGAAACGGCATATGCGTTCTTTAGGTCGGTTTCACCCGAGTCGTATCCCACGTAGGGGCTATTTGTAACCGTACCAGCAAATAAATCCGACTCGTAGCGTGCATAACGGAAGTAGACCTGAGTCTTATCGTTGATGTTGTAATCCACGCGTCCTGCAAACAAGAAACTGTTCTGAGGATCACCGCCGCCCGAATCGGCCGGCACATTGTACGCCACCTTCTGATAAATGGGCGTGGACGCCGCAATCGCGGTGCAGGCGCCTGTAGTACATACCTGGCCTCGCGTAAACGTCTGCAGGGGGAACAGGTTTGACTTCAGATGTCCGTAGGTCGTGAAGAAGTTCTGGGTCGCGGCATCTGACGCGGCGATCAGCTGCGGCGTGGCAATGGTAGCGGTCTGAATCTGCGCGCTGCGCACGCGAATCCATTCCGGATTTCCAAAAACGAAAAGCTTATCCTTGACAATTGCTCCACCCGCCGAAAACCCGAACTGATTCCGCGTGAAGATCGGCTTGGGCACGCCGTTGGCATTGTTGTCGAAGCTGTTGGAGGTCAGCCCCGCAACGCGGTTGAATTCATAAGCCGTCCCGTGGTACGCATTCGAGCCGCGCCGCGTATTTACGTTCACTACGCCCGCGACGGCCCGGCCGTATTCCGCGGTGAAATTACTCGTTAAGACGTTGACCTCGCCCACCGAATCCAACGGGGTGCGGATGCCAACGCGCGTGTCGAAATTGTTCACGTTAGGCACGCCATCAAGCAAGATGCCTACATCGCTCGCGCGAAGGCCGTTGATCGAAACGCCCACGCCGCGGTCTACGCCCGACGGGTCGGCATCGGTGGTATTCCCCACCGTTTTCACGAGATCATACGGATTGCGCGTGATCGTTGGCAAATTCAGAATCTCATTGCCCGAAACGCTTTGGCTGATCGTCTGGGTCACTGTGTTGATCAGCGTGCCACTCTCCTCAACCGTAACCACGGTCGCTTGAGTTCCCACCGCCGGATGAAGGTCCAGGCGCAGTTTTGAACCCACGTTAACGTCTACAACCTGCTGCACGGTTTGGAACCCGGGAGCACTGGCCGACAGTTCATAGCGGCCGGCTTGCAGGTTCGGAAACACGTAAATCCCGTCCGGTGTCTTATTGGTACGGGTTGCATTCGTTGAAAGGTCTTTAGCCGTCACAGTGGCGTTGGGTATCGGCGCACCCGACGGATCCACGACAGTCCCCGTAATCTGTCCCGTCTCGGTCTGCGCGAACACTGAAGCGCAGAGCGTCAGCGTCAGAGCACAGACCAATAGCCATTTGGGTGTTTGCATATGTCTCCTCTGGGCGGAGCACGATGCACGCTGATGGCCAGCCTTACCAGATGATCGTAAGAGCTTATTTTTCTACAGCATGAGCTTCCCTTAATACATCTTAAGATTCCAGGACTTGTAGACCCTTATTGTCCCCGAACCACTGCGAGGATCGATTTTTTTCGGAGCACCACGTCCCGAAAGTGGCTACGTTGGCGCGTTATCCAGTTGTTAACGGATTGCAACCATGCCCTATGAGATTTTGCATCGAGCCAATACAGTTTTGAGGAGAACGTTGAGTTATAGAACGCCCAGACCGCGGCCCGGCCCGTTACTCGATTATGATCGGCTGAATTCTCATCCCGGAATCTTCGAGGGCAGCGCCCAGTCGCAGGACCTCCGCCTCACCGAACGGCCTTCCCACGATCTGAAGCCCGACTGGCAGCGCGGCACTGGTCAACCCACAGGGAAGTGACAGAGCCGGCAGGCCGAGCACGTTAAAGACGCGGACCAACCGAGTGGCGGCGGATCGTATTTCTTCGTCCCGAGCACCGATGTGCACCAGGGTTTGCCCGATTCGCGGGGCGGCAATGGCCGTGGTCGGTGCGATCAGGCAATCCACCTCGTTCCAGACACGGCGGAAATCCAGTTGCCCTCGGCGTCGCAGCCGCTGGGCGTTGACGTAATCGGTAGCCGCGAGCAATCGGCCCTGATCGATCAGCGCCATCACGTCTTTGCCGAACCTGGTACGGTCCGCCACGCGCGGTTCCAGCATCGCGGCCACTTCCGAATATTGGATCACCATACTGGCCGCATTCAACGCGGTCATGTCCGGCAGTTGGACCAGCTTGACGTCCGCGCCCAACTCGGTGGCGCGCGCCAGTGCGCCGCGCACAGCCGATTCCACTTCCGGATCCAACCGTTCGAAAAAGAACTCCTGGGGGACTCCGATGCGCAGGCCGCGAATCGCACAGCCATCAGCCGGGACGAAATCGCCCGCCGCTTGCCGCGCCGAGGCCCCGTCCCGCGGATCGTAGCCCGCGATGGCGTTCAGCACCAAAGCCGCGTCGCGTACCGTTCGCGTCAGTGGCCCCATGTGATCCATGCTGAATACAAGCGGCAGCGCGCCGAACCGGCTCACCCGGCCATAGGTCGGTTTCAACCCCACGGTTCCGCAGAACGAGGCTGGAATGCGGATGGAGCCGCCCGTATCGCTGCCCGTCGCCATGAAGACCATTTCAGTTGCGACCGCCACGCCAGACCCGCCGCTCGATCCGCCGGGAATGTGCTCCGGGTTCCACGGATTGCGAACCGCTCCGAAATGGGGATTCGTTGACGTGATCCCGAACGCCAGTTCGTGCATGTTCAGCTTGCCCAGGGAGACCGCCCCCGCGGCGTCAAGTTTCTCCACAACGGCAGCATCGTGGTCCGGTACGAAATCTTCGTACAGTTTGGAGCCGCAGGTCGTGCGCACACCGCGCGTAAGAAACAGATCCTTGTGCGCGATGGGAATCCCGTGTAACGGTCCCCGGTCTTTGCCCGACGCCAGTTCGGAATCGAGCTGCCGCGCTCGCTCCAGTGCGCTCTCCGCGGTAATCGTGATGAACGCGTTCAGCTTCGGATTCAAGCGCTCGATGCGCTCGATCGCCTGGCGCGTGAGTTCCACCGAAGAAACCGCCTTAGCGCGCAGCGCGCCGCCGGCGTCGCGGAGCGTCACTCCGTCTCCACATCCGCGCGAAACGTGACAGCGGGCTCCTGATCAGGCGTCAGCTTCAGAGCCCGGGGCCGGAAGATTTCCTCCAGCGCGTCTAATCGCGGAGCAATGGCATCCAGGTCGGTTTCGGGAATATTGAGGCCGCGCGCCTGCGCCAGGGCCTTCCAGTCGATGCGTGCGCTCATACGGAATCCTTCCCGCCGGCCCGGGCGCTCCATTCCGCGCCCGCCAGCACCACCAGAGAGGCCACAAAGCTCCACAGCAGGATCGTGACCGAGTTCCGAAACACGCCATACTCGCGCTGCAGTTTGTCGCGCAGTAGCGGGAATAGCAGCAGGTTGATGTACTTCAACGCTTCCAAAATCAAGCCAACCAGAATCGCAACCGGCGCCACCCGCACCGGCTCGACTTTGCGGTTCGGCAGCAGCCAGTAAACCAAAAACAGCGCCAGGATCGAGATGGGCAGCGCCGCCAGTTTGAAAAACAGCATATTGATCCAGGTTTGAATGGCGGCGTGCGACACGCCCCAATCGGCCATCCAACCGGTGTTGAGCGCCGTCAAAAGAAACGAGAGCAGGGCCAAGCCGCCGCAAACGAAAATCATGCCGAGAGCGACCAGTTGGTTCCGCCAGTACGGCCGGTTCTTGGTGACGCCCCAGGCGCGGTTCAGCGCCACTTCGAGCGGCTCAAACACTCCGTTCGCGGTAAACAGCAGCAGGAGCATCGCCGTGATCTGCAGGCCGCCGCGTCCAGGCAGGTTGCGCCGGACGAACTCGCCCACATCGCCCGGCAGGAAATCGTCGAGCGCCAGAAAGATCGCTGCTTCCGCCGCTTTCCAGTGCAGGATGTTCCGGCAAAACGACAGCATGACGATGACGAACGGATAAAAGGACAGCAGCACGCTGGCGGCGATCGCCAGCGCATAAACGTGCGCCTCCGTCTCCATGAGATAGCGCAGTGTCGGCCGCCATTGCGCCCACCACTTAAGCTGCTGCCCGTTAGGAATTTTCACCAACATCGTAACGCCGGCGACGATAACTTCCGTTCCGGATGTTGTCGCCGGTGTCTGTCACGCCAGAGCCAGCGCCTCCCGCAACCCGGGATCATGCCGCACACGCCAGATCCGGCTGTCCAGGTAATAGTGCGTCAGGCCAAACCCGCAGAAGAACCCGAACGCCAGATCGGAAACGTTGCCCAATTGAAACCCCGGAATCCGGTAGAGCGCGCTGAAGACCAGCGCCACTCCCGCGTACGCCAGCAAGCTGCGGCTCACCGCCGCCGGAACCCGGCCGTGGAGCCCACGGGCATCTCTCGCGCCGTATCGGTTTCGGTTATGAAACCAGATGAGCGCGTGATATTGCAGATTGTGGACAATGGTCACGGTCGGAGTGGCCGCCTGCCAGCTCAGATACGCGAAGGTGAGCCAGTGCAGGGGAATGACCGCGGCCATCAGCAGGTACTTCGGCGTGTTGAACGCATCGCCCGCCCGCCAGCGTACCAGTTGCCGCCCCAGGTAAACGGCGCACGTCACGCCGATCACGATCCAACCCGGCGTCTCCCAGCCCGCCAGCCGAAACGGCAGCCCCAATTCTTCCGGATGATGAATAAAGAAGCGGTGAAACGGCGGGAACACCAGCATGATGCCGAGAAAGCCGCGGTCCAGCAGATTATCCATCGGCCGCAGGTCGCGCGCCTTCACCTTATAAAGGACCAGGAATCCGTAATGCTGCCGCATCACGTGATAGTAAGCCCACACCGCCACCAGCAGCGCCAGATATCCGCGCCATCCCGCCAGCACCATCACCGGCCCGAGGAGGAAAAAGAAAGCGAGGCTGCCAAACAACAGCCGCGAATGCCGCTCGCGCGCCTCCCGATCAAAAAACGTGCGCGACGCTGTGCCGAAAATATGGGTGCCATCGAACCCCAACGACCAGAACCACCAAAGAAACGACACGGGCAAGTGCGCCACTGTAAACAGCAAAAGGTACAGGTATCCGGCCAGGCTGCCGCCAATAATCAGCGATAAATCGACACGCCGGTCGATGATCCAGGCAGACTCGATGCGGGAAACCGGTTGTGCGGCGGTCATGCGGCGGTCGGCACTGACTATAATAGTGCATGCCACACGATCTTGCACTCTCTCTCGAACGGGCAGTCAGCGAGGAACTCGTCCACCTGCAGGGAATCAGCGAGCGGGACGCCGGCGCCAAGCCCGCGCCCGGCAAGTGGTCGCCAAAAGAAGAACTCGGGCATTTGATCGACTCCGCTGCCAATAACCACGTGCGCTTCGTGCGCGCCTCCGTCGAGCCGAACTATCGCGGCCTCGGTTATGAGCAGGATATTTGGGTCAGCGCGCACGGATATCACGAGATGCCATGGGCCGATCTTCTGGATTTCTGGAAACGCTACAACCTGTTTCTGGCGCGCCTGATCCGGCGCATCCCGGAGAGCGCGCTCGACCACAGGTGTGTAGTCGGCGAAAGCCAGCCGGTGACGCTGCAATTCCTCATCGAGGATTACGTCCTGCACATGCAGCATCATCTCGATCACATTCTGAAGCGCGAAAACATCACGCAATACCCCGGCGCCGCGGTAGGAGTGTAGCCCGGCAAGCGAGCAGCCTGGCCCGCGGCTACTGGGTTGGAACCTGTACCGGCATCATCGCCGGTGTCGCACCGTGCAGTACATCATTTGCGAAGAAGAACTTGCCATCGTTCGGCACCATCATGATCTGCACCTTATCGGATAACTTGTCGGCGATGATTTTCTGCAGCATGATCGGGCTTTCCTTCAGAACGGCGGCCTCGAGCCTCAGCTTGTCCGTGTCCGCCTTAGACAGCGCTTCGACCCGGTCCACGTCGGCCAGGTTCATGAGCTTCCGGCGCTCCAGTTCCGCCTTGCCGTCGATAACCTTAGCCTGAGCCTTGGCCTCCGCTTCGAGACGGCTTTGCTCGATCTGCTTCTGTTTCAGCGGCAGCGTATATTGCATGGCATCGGACTGCGCCTTGGCCTGCAGTACGGTAACCTGCGCCTGCGCTTCGGCGTTCTTTACCTGGCGCGCTTTCTCGGCTTCCGCCTCCAGCTCCGCGGTGCGCACCTGCTTCTGCTTCACCTCGACTTCGACGGTGAGCCGCTCGTTCTCCTGCTCCTTGAGCAGTACGCCTTCCAGCCCTTTGGCATATTCGGCGGGAAGCTCGATATTCCGCAGCATCACTTCTTTCACAACGATGGCATCGGGCGCCAGCTTGCGGGTAATCGAATCGGCCGCTTCCTTGCGGATCTGCTCGCGTCGCGTGGCGAACAGGTCTCGTACCAGATAATTCGGCGCGATCTCGCGAAACGCGCTCCCCACCACCGGCGGCACCAACTCCCGATCGACCGGCTGCGGCAGGTTGGCCTGCACATACGAGAGCCGCTGTGGATCGATGCGGTACCGGACCGCTACCGCAAGGCCGACCGACAGCCCTTCCTTCGTTTGCACGGTAAGCGGTTCGGCGGATTTATCACCGATTGTGGTGCGAAAGAGCTGATCGCGCACGTCGAATATTGCCACGCTCTGCACCAGGGGGAAGACCAGATGGAGGCCCGGGTAAAGGGTTCCCGGCAGCGTCCCCGACACCTGGCTCACCCGCACGGCCGCCATACCGGCGGGCACCACCTGGATACTGATGCCGGCCAGCAGCGGAACCAACGCGAGCGCGGCGAGACGTCCGGCCATTCGCCAGCGCGGGCTTTGCGTGGAATTCGGCTCGGTATGGAGCCGGTACAAATCGTAGACCAACAGGATCGCGGCAGCCGCCAGCATGGCGGCGCCCGCCGTTTCGAGCAAGTACTTGAGAGCGAGCATTGGTTTCTCCCGCGAAGCGCAGAGGCAATCGGAAGACCGCGCTGATTCGCGGCAAGATGCGAGTTTTTCAACGTGTCCGCGGGGAAACGGAGTGGTCGGGGCGACACGTTTGCATGCGGTACCATCGCTTCCCTGCGGCTCTGGCTGTAGCAAATCAGGCCCTGCAGCTACTTGGCAGATGGCCGATGCCGCTGCAAGCGCTGGCTAACGTGAACGCCATTGCCGGTAATTCCGATGAGGCTCATCGCGTGCTTCGGGAGTTGCAGGAACAGGGACGTACGCGATATCTGGGCGCGAGCTATATCGCTTCCATTTATTCTCAACTGGCTTAGAAGTTCACTCCTGGCGCAGTGCCAGGATCGGGTCGACACGCATGGCGCGGCGCGCCGGCACATAACTCGCGAGAGCCGCCACTAGCAGGAACAACGCAGCGCTTCCCGCGAATGCCGGTGGATCGGTTGTGCTGACGTGATAGAGCTGGCTGGTGAGCAAGCGCGTCACTGCCAGCGAAGCAGCCAGGCCAATCGCGATTCCGCCCACCACCATGCCGAGCCCCTGCCGTATCACCAGCCGCAAAATATCGCCGTGTTGCGCGCCCAACGCGATGCGCACTCCCATCTCACCGGTACGCTCAGCCACCGAATACGCAATCACTCCATAGATGCCGACAATCGCCAGCACTAGCGCCGTCCCCGAAAGGGCCGCCAGCAGCGATGTCGTAAATCGCGGCTGCGCGGCCGCTGCATCCAGAACTTCTTCCATCGTGCGAATCTGCGTCACCGGCTGGTCGCGGTCGACCGCCAGGACGCGCCTGGGCGCGGCCGTCGCGAGCGCGCGTGGATCGCCATCGGTACGCACGATCAAATTCATGAACGCCCACGGTAATTGCGCGTACGGCAGATAAATCTCGGGCTGCGGATCGGACGCGAGGCCGACATTATGCACGTCTCCTAGAACTCCAACTACCTCGACCGGATCCGGCTGCCGTCCCAGCCAGATGTGTTTGCCCAGAGGATTCTCGCGCGGCCAGAAGCGCCGCCGCATCGTTTCGTTCACCAGGGCCACGCGCAGGTCCTTCGCGCCATCGTGCTCGGTGAAGGCGCGTCCGCGCAGGACCGGAACCCGCATCGCTTCGACATAACCTGCTGAAAACGTCTGAATGTTGAATAGAGGCCGCTGTGCGAGCGGCACGGCGGGTTGGCCTTCGACCAGGGCCGGCGAAAAACGGCTGGGGTTCGCCGGCAGCGCCGATGCCACCGCCGTTCCGCGCACTCCCGGCAGGCTGCGCACCTGCCGCAGTAGTTCATCGAAAAATGCGATCATCTGCGGCCCTTTGGGATAGCGCGCGGCCGGCAGCGATACATTCATGGTGAGCAGGCCGCGCGCTTCGAATCCGGGCCCCGCGCGGCGCAGTTGCACGAAATTCCGCAATAGCAGCCCGGCGCCGATCAGCAGGACTGTCGAGAGCGTCACTTGCCCGAGTACCAGCAATTGGAGCATGGTGTTTCGGTGGCGGCCCGGTGTAGCGCCCCGCCCTTCCGCCCGAAGCACCGAATTCAACTCGGCGCGCGAAACTTGCAGCGCCGGCGCCAGCCCAAATACGAGTCCGGCCGCGACTGAAATGCCGAGAGTGAACAGCAGGACGCGTCCATCGACAACGATCTCCTGGGCCCGCGGAAGATTGCCACTCGCGAGCGACACTATGGCCCGGGTGCCCCAGGCGCTCAGCAGGACGCCGGCCGCTCCGCCTGCCAGCGCCAGCACCATGCTCTCTGTCAGAAGCTGCCGCACCAGGTGCCCGCGGCCGGCGCCCAGCGCCGTGCGCACAGCAGTCTCGCGGCGCCGCCCCAGCGCGCGCGCCAGCAGCAGACTCGCCACATTTCCGCAGGCGATCAACAGCACCATGCCGACGGCGCCGAATAGGATCAGCACCGCCGGGCGGTAATTGGCCACCGTGCCTGCCTGCAGGTTATCCGCCCGGACCGTCACCGCCGGATCCGCGTCCGGAAAGCCCGGCCGTTCCTGCCGGTATTGCACGGCCAGCGTGTCCATCTCGGCTTGTGCCTGCTCCGGGCCAACACCCGGTCGCAGTCGCCCAACTATATTCAAAAATCCCGCGCCTCCCTGAATCTGCTGCGGCGTGGCCAGGTTCAGTTCAAACAGGCGGGTGGTGACCAGGTCGATCTTCGGGTTCAACAGGTCGAACCGGAAGCCGGCCGGCAGCACGCCAATGATGGTGTAATCTTTTTGGTCGAGCGTCACATGCCGGCCCACGATGGAGGGGTCGCCGCCGAAGCCCCGCCGCCAGAACTCCTCGCTCAGCAGCGCCACCAGCGAGCCGCCCGGTTGATCCTCCTCGGCCGTAAATCCGCGCCCGACCGCTGGCTGAAGACCGAGAATTGGCAGAAAATTCCACGACACGCGCGCCGCCGCGAGCTGTTCGGGATTGTCGCGCCCGGTCAGGTTGAAGACTTCATTGGAGAACGCGGCGATTCCAGTAAACGAGCGGCTATCGCGATTCAATTGTTGGAAACGGATCCACGAGAGCGGGCCCAGGGTGAACGGAGTGCCTGTTTTCTGTGCGGAGAGCACCACCAGCCGCTCCGGGTGCGCATAAGGCAGCGGCCGCAGCAGAAGCGCGTCGGCGACGCTGAAGATCGCGGTGTTGGCCCCGATGCCGAGTGCCAGGGTCAGAACCGCCACCGCGGCGAACCCCGGGCTCTTGGCGAAGCCCCTCAACGCGTAGCGCACATCCCGGGCGAGTGTGGTCATTTCGTCAGTAAGACGCACGAACGAGTGGATAGTCTCAGGCTATTATCCCCCGTGCGCTACAATCGCAACATTAGCCTTTATCGCAATTGACCCCAGGTGTTCTATGAATGTCTTCATTTTCCGTATTTCCCTCGGTATTTTCCTGGTTTCGTCGATCTTTGCCGCCGATGAGTCGAATCCCTCGGTGCCGCTGACGGTTCCGGTGGGCGCTCCGCTGCGCCTCTATCTGACACACAAAATTCCCAAACAGGCCGGTGCTCCGGTGGAAGCGAAGGTGCTCGAGCCCGTTTATGCGTTTGACCACGAAGTCATACCGGCGGGCTCGGTTGTGATCGGACGGGTCAGCCGCGTTCAGCCGGTCTCAAAATGGCAGCGCGCGTCCGCCATCCTGGGCGGCGATTTTACGCCTCTGCGGCATGCGTTCGTCGATTTCGCGAGCGTGAAACTGCCGGACGGCCGGCGCGTGGCGCTGCGGACCAATGAGACCGAAGGACTCCATTCGCTGGTGTCCCTTACCCCGCCTAAGCCCAAGAAGCAGAAGCCGCAAAAGCAAAGCCAGAATGCTAGCTTGCTGGGAACAGGAAAGCAAAAGATCGAAGAACAGATCCATTCGCAGATCAACGCACGGACGCACGGACTGGCCGATTTGGTGCGCGGGCCGAATAAGAAGGAGCGTCTGGAGGATTTCCTGTTAGCCAAGCTGCCGTACCATCCGCAATCGGTGCGCAGCGGCACGCGGTTTGACGCGGTGCTGAAGGACGATCTCTCGTTTGGCAACGAGCCGGTTCAGACTGCGGCGATGGACCTGCTGGGCACGCAGCCACCGCCCGACAGCCTGGTGCATGCGCGCCTGCTGACGCCGCTCGATTCCGGGAGCACGGCGCAGGGCAGTCCGGTGGAGGCAGTGCTCGCCGAACCGCTATATTCGGCCGACCACCACTTGATTCTACCGGAGGGCACGCGCCTGACCGGGGCGGTGGTGCTGGCGCGGCGGGCGCGCTATTTCCACCGTGGCGGCCAGCTTCGCTTCAACTTCCAGCAGGTGGATCTGCCGGCGGAAGCCGCCGCCCTGACGCCGCCCGAGAAAAAGGAGCCGCTCGAATTCCGCACACAGGCCCTGTTGGGGGCCGCGGAGAGCGCGGGCAAAACCGCGCTGAAGGTGGATTCCGAAGGCGGGGTGAAGGCGACGGAGTCGAAAACGCGCCTGGTGGCTCCGGTGATCTCCATACTGATCGCGCAAAAGTCACTCGATAATGACGCCGGTCGCCACTCAACCTCTGGCGCCACCGAAGGCAACGTCAGCGGACGCACGCTCGGGGGTTTGTCGGGATTCGGCATGGCCGGATCCCTCGCCGCGCAAAGTTCCAAGTACATCGGCACCGTCTTCGGGCTTTACGGCATGGGCTTATCCGTGTACTCGAACGTGATCGCGCGTGGTGGCGAGGTGGAATTTGGCAAAAATGCCATGATCGAGATCAAGTTTGGCGCGCGCCCGCCGGCCGACGCATCGAAATTGACGGCGGAGTGAGCCGCGCTACCTGATATAGCCGAATTCCAGCTCCAGCTGATCGAGGCGATCGCGGGCGGCGTCGAGGATCGAAATGATGCGGTGGCGATCTCCGGGTTCCTCCGTATTCCGATAGAGCGTTCGGAATTCCTCGACCAGCCTGCCGGTCTTCCGCTCGAGCAACTCGAAACGGTGCTCGCCGGAAGGCTCCTCTCGTTTGGGCGCAGCGGCGCGCAGCTCGGCGACGGCCGCCGCGAGTCGCTCCGCGTTTTCCGGAAGCAGCGCGATCACCTCTTCGCCGCAGTGGACGGCCTGATCTTTCACCGCCGGCGCGATGACGCGATATTCGCCCGGCGAGATCCCGGTCAATTGCGCCAACTCGAAATACTCGGGTCCGAATTCTTCGAGATACTTGATGAGCCGATTGGCATGCGTGGCGCTGATGCCGACACGCCGGGAGCAAAACTCCACGAACGTGGGCTCCAGCCTCTGATATGCCTTTTCGTCGCGAATCTGACGCAACGCGTCCGCATCGGCCGCCGAGCACCGGGCCGCGATAGTGCTGAACGCCTGGCGGCGTCCGAGTAGCGTGCCGAGATGGAGATCTCCGCCGCTGGTTTTGTCGGTAGTTTTCATGGGAAGTCGCGGGATCCTAAACCAAAATGGTTTGAAAATTGAAATCCGCCGCTGATCTGAAAGCGGTTACACGGATTCCCCAAACCATCGTGGTTTGGACTCCTCAATTCCAGAGTGCCAGAGAGGCTTGCAGAACCGGCTTGCGCAGGGCGCCGAAATACAGGTAAGTGCATTGCCCGCTACGCGCAAAAATATTTCTGAAATGCGTGATCGTCGGGCGGCTTACTTCAGCTCGAGATTGCCTGCGCCCAGGTTTGCGCGGAGGGTGTACTTGCCATGTCCCGTCCAAGTCAGGTGATGGGAGAGGGTGCCCTCTGGTTCTCCGAACGGGCCTCCGCCGAGATTCCCGACTTTCACGGCAGCGTCGACGCTGGCATAGTCGTTGGGACTGCCGGCCGAGATTTCGACATTACCAGCCTTCGAATCAATATCCTTGCTGCCGCTGAGGGCCGCCATTTCCAGATTGCCGCCGGTGAGGCGAAGGACGATGTCGGAGGTTTTTGGCACTTCGATCGTAGCGGTAAAGTTGCTGTGTGGTGTATCCCTGACGGTCAAGGTGGCGTGAGTGCCGCTGGTGCCGAGGTCGGCAGTGGCATTGCCCGTATTGCCGGAGAAGGAGACGCGGATTTGATCGCCGGTTGCGGAGCGGACCTGGTAATTGCCGCCGTCCAGTTGCATTTCGATGCTGCCGCCGGAGGCGAAGGGCTTTTCGGCTTTGAGGACCGGCGGATTGTTCGGTCCCATGTTAAAGCAAGAGGCACAGAAAACGGCAAGAAGGATCGCAGCGGCGGAAATTTTCATTCGGATTCCCAGGTTGAAACAGTATACACGAGGGACCCAGGTTGATTCGTTCCGCTCACCCCACACTTACGGCAGCCAACGCCCGCAGGTCGTCGACCCAGTAATCCGGGTCGAAACGAGCGAGTTCCTCCGGATTGCCGTAGCCCCAGCGGACGGCGCAGATTTTCACGCCGGCTCTCCGGCCGGCTTCCATGTCGGCGGGAGAATCGCCGACGAACAGACACTCTTCGGGCCTGGCATCGAGCGCCTTGAGCGCAGTGAAGATTACGTCCGGCGCGGGCTTGCACGGAAAGCCATCGGTGCCCTGCACATGGTCGAAATGCGGAAGCAAACCGAATTGGTCCAGGACCGCGCGCGTGGTCACGCTGCCTTTCGTGGTCGCGGTGGATTTACGGCCGCCCAGTGCCGCCAAGCCCTCCGCCACTCCGGGGAAGACGCGCGTGTCTTGATGGCAGCGATCGAGGTAGATTGTGCGATATTGACGCACTAACTCTTCGGAGAGGTCGGGGGTGTAGTGCGGCAGCGCATCCCGAAAACATTCGTTCAGATGCAGGCCGATGAAACGTTTCAGGTAATCCAAATTGCGGGGAGCGGAACCATTGGCGACAAGCACCTGCTGGATCGCGCTGCAAATGTCTTCCGCGGAGTCCAGCAGAGTGCCGTCAATGTCGAACAGGTAGACGGGAAAAGCGGGAATCAAGCCGGTTGCGGGCGCTCTCCTTCGTTGAAGCCGGGGGCGCGGCGGCCGCCGCTCTCAGGGCGCAGCACCTGCTGCGTGTGGTCTTCGGAATCGCGCGGGCCGGCCGGCATGGGCGGCAGTTGCTGGCCGTTGATGATTGCCATCACCTCGTTGCCGTCGAGAATCTCGCGTTCGAGCAAGGACTCGGCGATTTTAGTCAGCGCCTCGGCGCGCTCTTCGATAATGTGGGCGGCAGTATCGTATCCGCCCTGCACCAGCTTTTTGACCTGCTCGTCGATGCGGATAGCGGTCTCTTCGCTATAGTCGCGGTGCTGCGCGATCTCGCGGCCGAGGAAGATCTGCTCCTCCTTCTTACCGAAGCTCAGCGGGCCCAGCTCGCTCATGCCCCACTCGCAAACCATTTTGCGGGCCATGTCGGTGGCGCGCTCGATGTCGTTGCCGGCGCCGGTGGTCATGTGGTGCATGAAC
>CAZKQQ010000095.1:0-24237 GCA_964554945.1 uncultured Solibacteraceae bacterium
GCACTACCAGCAGCCTGCCGGTCGATAAGCGATGGCAGGCGTCGAACTCCGGGCAAACGGTGATTCGTCCCAGGCGCGCGTGTCCGCCGTGATTGCATGCCCGGTCGTGACCATCCCGGGTTGCGCTACGCGATAGCCGAAAACCTTTCCGGCGACATCGTGTTCATGGGTAATGGTCTCCACTGACGGGAAGAGCCGCCCGTAGCAGTCGGCATGAGTTTTCATAAGACCTCCTCTTACTAATGCTTCGAGGCGAAATCTCGCAGATATGTTCGGATTTCGTCTCTCACCCGGCGAAACGCTTCGAGGCGTTGCTCTGCCGAACCACGCGCGTTGCCGGGGTCCTCGAAACTGTGGTGGATCCGGTTGGTGTGACCCGAATAGACGGGGCAAGTCTCCCGTGCGTGATCGCATACCGTAAGCACGATATCGAACGCCTGCCCGGCAAATTCGTCCACCGGTTTCGAACGGTGCCCGGAGATGTCGATGCCAGTCTCCTTCATCACTTGGATCGCTTCCGGGCGAACCTGCAGCGGATTCGTCCCGGCGCTCTCGACTACAAATCGCGTGCCCGCATCATGACGGAGCAGCCCCTCCGCCATCTGACTGCGCGCGGAGTTTCCCGTGCACAGGATGAGCACTCGCTTCTTCTCAGCCATGCGCCAAACCGACCGCAGCCGGCTCGCGGCTGCCGGAGAAAAACTTCCGGAACCAGAGCGAGACATTGACCAGCAAAATTAGAGCCGGCACTTCCACCAGCGGCCCGATCACCGCCGCAAACGCCACGCCCGACTGGATTCCGAACACCGCCACCGCCACCGCGATCGCCAGCTCGAAATCATTGCTGGCCGCCGTGAATGAAAGCGTCGCCGTCTTGGCGTACGGCGCGCCGATCCGGTGCCCCAGCCAGAACGAAATCAGGAACATCAGCCCGAAATACAGGACCAGCGGAGCGGCCACCCGCAGCACATCCAACGGCAAACGCACGATGTAATCGCCCTTCAACGAAAACATCACGATGATCGTGAACAGCAACGCCACCAGCGTGAGCGGGCTGATGCGCGGGATGAACACTCGCTCGTACCACTCTCTCCCCCGCGCCCGCAGCAGGACAAACCGCGTCAGCATCCCGGCCAGGAACGGCACGCCCAGGTAGATAAAAACGCTGCGCGCGATTTCGCCCATCGAGACATTCACCACCGCCCCGGCGAAACCAAACCAGCGCGGAAGCACGGTGAGAAAGATCCAGGCGTACACCGGATAAAACAGAACCTGAAAGACTGCGTTGAATGCCACCAGCCCGGCCGCCAACTCGGTGTCCCCATGCGCCAGGTCGTTCCACACGATCACCATCGCGATGCACCGCGCCAGACCGATCAGGATCACTCCCGCCATGTATTCCGGATAATGTCGAAGGAACACCACCGCCAGCAGGAACATCACGATGGGCCCCGAAATCCAGTTCTGGAATAGAGAAAGCGTAAGCAGCCTTCGGTTTCGGAAGACTTCTCCCATCTGCTCGTATCGCACCTTCGCCAGCGGCGGATACATCATCAATATCAGCCCCACGGCCAGCGGCAGCGAGGTTGTGCCTACCTGGAGGCTAGCCAATCCGCGAACCAGTGTCGGTAAGGCGTATCCGGCGCCGACCCCCGTCACCATCGCTGCGAAAATCCAAAGTGTCAAGTAGCGATCGAGAAAGGACAGCTTACGCCCGACGTGTTCCATGGGCTTTTACCTCGCGCCCGGCTTCCGCGCCCGCACGAACGCGCTCATGAACTTCCCGCCCACCTGCGGCGCAAGCGCGTCCACATCAATCCCGGCACTCTCGAGAAACGCCCGCGCATCTTCGACATCGTAAACGCGCGTGGGCTCGATCTCGATCCCTTCGAAGCCGGCCTGCGCCAGTTTCGCCGTATACTCCCAATCCTGCAGCGCCCCCGCAATGCATCCCACCCACAACAGCATGCTGCGCCGCACCTCGTCCGGAACCGCGCCGCGCACTACCACGTCCGATACCGCCAACCGCCCACCCGGCTTCAACACCCGGAACGCTTCGCGCAGCACTCGATCCTTATCCGCCGAAAGATTGATCACGCAATTAGAAATGATGACATCCACCGAATTCTCCGGCAGTGGAATCGCCTCGATTTCGCCCTTCAGAAATTCGACATTCCTGACCCCGGCCTTCTCCTGGTTCTCCCGCGCCAGCGCCAGCATCTCGTCCGTCATATCGAGACCGTACGCCTTGCCCCGCGGCCCCACGCGCCGAGCCGAGAGCAGCACGTCGATGCCGCCGCCGGAGCCCAGGTCCAGAACCGTCTCGCCCTCCTTCAACTCCGCCAGCGCCGTTGGATTACCGCATCCCAGCGACGCCCGCACGGCCTGCTCCGGAACCGCGCTCTTCTCCGATTCCTCGTACAGGTTCGATGTAACCGGATCTCCGTCCGCACTGCAGCAACTCGCCGTTCCACAGCAGGAACTCTTCCCGGCGGTCCGTGCCCGTAGCGCCGCCTCGCTGTATTTCTCTTTCACTACTTCTCTAATCTCGCTCGCCACTTTAACCTCCTATTTACAGCAAACGATCTTCTCCGGCTCGATCGCCTGGTTCCGCGTGCAGCACTCCGCGTAGAGAAACCCGAGTAGTTCCTGCAGGCTCTCGCAGTCCGCCGAATACCAAAGAAACGTACCGTCCCGCCGCACCTTCACCAGATCTTCGTTTTTCAGCTTGTCCAGATGATGCGATAGCGTCGAGCTCGGGATCCCGAGTTCATTACTGATTTCGCCCACCACCATCCCCGCCGGATGCGCCGCCAGCAAAAGCCGCATGATGCGCAGCCGTGGCTCGGCCCCCATCGCGGCGAACATATCCGCGTAGCGGCTGATCTGTTCCCCTTCCTGCTTCGCTTTCATGACTCAGTCGTCCTCCTCCGATTCTGCGTCACACAGAACGCACCCCTCCGCCGCAATCTCCCGCAGCTTTTCAATGGCTCCATCCTCGATGGGGATCCATAATTCATCGACCGCGATGTCTCCCTGAGTTTCCATATTTCCATTATTATGGAATAATGGAAGAAAGTCAAGCGGGGCGGGCCCTCGTCCGCGCGGTTCCCTTGGGGCGCGCCGTCGGCGCGCTACCCTCTCTGAAATGCGCCTATCAACTCGGCAGGCGTCAGAGTGGCCGTTCCCAGTTTGCCCACCACGATGCCGCTTGCCCGGTTCGCCAGCTCCGCCGCGCCCGCCGCACTAGCCCCCGCGGTCAACCCGAGAGTAAACACGGCGATCGCCGTGTCGCCAGCGCCGGAGACATCGAACACTTCCTGCGCCCGCGCCGGAAGATGCAGCGGCTCCGGTCCGCCATCGAATAGCAGCATGCCGTGCTCGCCCAGGGTCACCAGCAGGTTCTGCATCTCCCAAAGCCGGAACAGCCGCTGCGCCGCTTTGAGTAGTGCTTCGTCGCGACACACCGGCTCCACTGGTTCCGATGGCGGCAGTCCTACCGCGCTGAACGCTTCGATCCGGTTTGGTTTAACGGCCGTCGCTCCGCGCCAGACCAGCGACGTGTGCGGGTGCGGATCCACCGCCAGAATCTTACCGTGCTTCCTCGCTAACCGGCAGATCTCATCCGCCAGGGCCTGCGTCAGAAACCCCTTACCGTAGTCCGCCACTACAATCCCATCCATCTCGGCGATGGCGCGCTCCAGATACGCACACGCTTCTCCGAGTTGATCCGCCTGCAGCACTGTCTTGCGCTCGCGGTCCACCCGCACCACTTGCTGGTTCCGCGCGATCACCCGCGTCTTCACCGTGGTTGATGCTGCCCCGTCCTCGATCACTCCATCCGTCCGGATACCCGCCGCGCGCAGCAGTTCCAGAAGCGCTTTTCCATGCGCATCCGTGCCCACCACCCCCATCACAAACGTCTCACGCGTGAATTCCCGCAGATTGCGCGCTACGTTGGCCGCCCCGCCCGGATAGTAGGATTCTCCCGTGACGTTCACCACCGGCACCGGCGCTTCCGGAGAAATCCGCGAAACGCGGCCCCAGATGAATTCGTCCAGCATCAGGTCGCCAATCGCAAGCATCCGCTTGCCGGCGAACCGGCCGATCAGTTCGAAGTAGTTTGGTTCAGCTCGCATTCCACCAGAGCGAAGATCTTCAGCACCAGCTTACCGATTTTGCGCGGGCGCGCGATTTTCCGGAACGGCCCGATCCCATGGCTTGCGTATGGGGTGCCCCGGAAAAACGGACACCGCACGATTCATTTCCAGCACTGAATCTGAACTGTATACCGTCGCGCGTTGTCGATCGCCGCGTTCCGGTCGGCGGCTCCGCCCGCCGGTCGCGCCGTATAGGCTATGTTTGCTGAGTCCAGAAACCCCATCGCCACCGAAGCCTTGACCGCCAGGAGAGCGCTAGAGCCCTCGCCGGTCTCCGAAAGCAGACCGCCGACCATTCCTCCGGTATCCAGCACCGGAGTTCCCATTGTTCCGGACGGCGCTCCGGTCACCTGCAGGAATCGGTTGTCGCCGTGACTGTCTGCCGCCGCGCTCACAAAACTCGGCGACGACCCCAAGGTCCACACCGGCTCCTGCGCCGGCACGTCTTCTCCCTTGCGAAATACCGCGAAAGCCTCCACCTTGTTTCCGGAGTGCAGCGCAGCCAGCCCATTCTGCCGGTCCGTCGCCCCCAATTCCAGCTTGCGGCCATCGGCTAGATGCACTTCGTTGCACCCCTTCACTGCATCGGAACTCGTCAGAATATCGCCGGCGGGATTTACGTACACACCGAACCCGCTGTCGGAGTGCCCCGGCACCGCTTTCTCCACCAGACGCACAACGTCAACGTGCGTCAGCATCACCGGTTCCTTCGGCTTATCCCTCCCATCGCGCTTCACTCGCGCGATCTGCCCGATCAGTTCCATCCCGCCAACCACCTGCCCGAAAATGGTGTACATCCCATTGCCGTCAGCAAATGGTTTTTCCGTGATGAAGAACTGGCACGCCCCGGTATTGGGCTGCCCGATGTTCGCCATGGCGAGGCGCCCCGGACGATCGAACTTGAGGCTGCGCACGATTTCATCTTTCAGCACAAACCCGCAGTTGTGCGCCCCGGTTCCCGTCGGGTCGCCCGTCTGGATCATGAAATTGGGAATGACGCGGTGAAAGGTGATGTTGTCATACAGCGGCCGCGAGACTCCCTGCTTCGTCTTCGGATCCAGCCACGGCCTGGTCCCGCGCGCCAGCCCGATGAAATTCCGCACCGTGTTCGGCGTTTCTTTCTCAAATAACTCCGCCGTGATGTCTCCCATCGATGTATGGATCACCGCATAGAGCCCGGGCGGCAGATTCGGCGGCAGCGTGACCGGCGTTTGCGCCGCCTGCCCCCAAACCCCCGCCGTCAATACCACAAGTCCGCAAAGGCCTGTCTTCATGTGCATGACTCTCTAAAGTGTATATCTCTCCTGGGCCTCATTGAGCCCGGACCGTGCTTAGGCGAGGTTCTGTAACGCAGCTGCCTCGGAACCGCGCCGGTCGCGGAGCCGCGTCTCACAGACCCCGTGGCGCTTGCAGTCAAGCCATAGGTTATGCCAGAATCGTTCCGGAAAAGCTCCTGGGAGGCGCCACCATGAAAGCCACGTTCTCGTTATTATTTGCCGGTCTGCTGCTCGCGATAACAGCCCCGCTCTTCGCGCATCATTCCTTCGCCGCCGAGTTTGACGATAAGAAGCCCGTCGCCCTGAAGGGCACGATCACCAAAGTCGAATGGCTGAACCCGCACGTCTGGCTCTATCTCGACGTCAAGGATGAAAGCGGAGCCGTGCAGCACTGGCAATGCGAAGGCGGCGCGCCCAACGGCCTCACGCGCCAGGGCTGGAGCAAGAGCACTCTGAAGGCCGGCGATGAAATCGCCATCGAAGGCTACCGCGCCAAAGACGCCACGAACACGTGCAATTCGCGTTCGGTGAAGTTACCTGACGGTCGCCGGGTCTTCGTCGGCAATGCTGAAGACGGCGGCCCCAGCGCCCGCGGCGCCAAACAGTAACGCCGGCGACGATTGCCTAAGTTCCGGATCTTGTCGCTAGTCCCTCCTTCTGCCTTCCGCAGGTGAACGGCGAAGAAATCTGGTAGTATCAATGCGGCGCTGCCACGCCTTGAAGGAGGAAATATGTTCGAGTCTGAGCAGCCCGCGACGAAGTCCAACCTTGCCACTCTTGCTGCCGTGGTAGTCATCGTATTGATCATTCTGTTGGCTGCCACTTGGTTCTACACCCGTGCGTAGGCGGGCGGGTGCTCTTACAGCTATGAAAGCCACGGTCCCGGTCATTATTGGCGTGATCGTGTTTTCGTTTTGTTCCTGGCGCGTCCATCTGGACGCGATCAACCGGCTCAAGAAACCGGATCGCGTCGAAATTACCGTGTACGGACCGGACGGCAATATCATCCTGCCGATCTTTCACCGCTGATTGCAGTTCCTGGATCGGCGTTCAGGTGGCATCGGACCGCAGGAGGTCTTCTTTATGCAGAGATTTATGGCTCAACTCAGCACTCCCGTTGACAAAGCCGAGTTCGAGAAATCCTGGCACAGTGATCCCGCTCTGAGTCGCGAGCCGAAGGTGGAATTCGCCTTCGTCGGCCAGACCGTTTCCGCCGTCGTGCATTCCGATTTTGCGGGCCAGTGGTCATCGGCCGCCTTTCACGACACCTTCAACGCAGCCATACGGCGCCTGAACCGCGCCTGCAATGTCCGCTGGCTGTGAGCCACTCCAGACCAACACCGGCATCCGGCTCTCGCATTTGATATAATCCCCCCACTGCAAGAACTGAATAGTGGACGAGTCCTCGATTCGCGCTGCTCAGTTCTTCTAATTTGATCGTGTAGGGGGTCCGTCTGTGAGAACAACAGGGGTGCGCGCCATGAAATCGCTTCTATTTCTGCTGGTCGCTTTTGCTGCCAGCCTCAACCTTTTTGCTCAAGGGCAGCTGTCGCAGATCCAGGGAACGGTTGCGGATTCGTCCGGCGCCGCCATTCCCGAAGCCACCGTCAAAGTGACCAATACCGACACGCAGTTCAACCGCACCATAGTCACGGATGCGGACGGCACCTACGTCTTGCCCAATCTTCCTGTTGGCCCGTATCGGATGGACGTGACGAAACCGGGTTTTGCCGCCTTCGCGCAAACCGGGATCGTGTTGCAGGTCGCTACCAATCCGACTATCGCGGTCACGCTCAAGGTCGGCAATGTGAACGAGCAGGTGTTGGTCGAGGCAAACGCTACCCTGGTCGAATCGCAGGCGACCAGCGTGGGAACCGTGATGGAGAACCAGCGTATTCTGGAACTGCCGCTCAATGGCCGCCAGGCCACCGACCTGATCCAATACACACCCGGCGTCATTCCACAGGGCGTCGCCGGCAATGGCGGCTACCCCGGCACGCAGCAGTACGTCATCGCCGGCGGACAGGCGTTCGGCGTCGCTTATTACCTGGACGGCAGCGTCTACAACAATCCATGGGATCTGGCGAATATGCCCCTGCCCATGCCGGACGCGCTCCAGGAGTTTAAGGTTGAAACCAGCACGATGACGGCGGCCAACGGCATCCATGCCGGCGGCACCGTAACCGGGATCACCAAATCGGGCACCAACAATTTTCATGGAGACGTCTTCGAATTCCTGCGCAATGGCGATTTAAACGCGCGCAACTTCTTCGCGCCCGCTCGCGATACTCTCAAGCGGAATCAGTTTGGCGGAACCATCGGCGGTCCCGTCGTCAAGAACAAGCTGTTCTTCTTTTTCGGCTATCAGGACACCATCACCCGCCAGGATCCGCAGGCAAACACCGCCGCTACGTTTGTGCCGACACCCGCGATGATCGCCGGCGATTGGAGCGGATGCCCGCAGCTTTTGACCTCTCTCCCGGCTGCGGCCAAAGCGCTGTTTGTCAACAATCAGATCAGCCCCACGCTGTACGATCCGGGGACGCTCAAGCTGGCGAAGATGCTGCCCCCGACAACCGGCCCGTGCGGCAATACCGGGTTTGGCCTTACTACCCACGTGAACGAGGGTCAGTATACCGGCCGCGTCGATTACCAGACTAGCTCCAAAAACACCCTTTTTGGCCGCTATTTCCGGATTCATTACTTCCGCCCGTCGGCCTATGACTTTACACCGAACAACCTTCTGTCGACGGCACAGGGCGGCTTAGACGACGCCGACCAATCCGCGTCCATTGGCGATACGTATTTGTTCACTCCGACGCTGGTGAACTCGTTTCGCGCCAGCGTGAACCGGATCGGAATTCATCGTTTTGCCAGCAACTATGTCGACGCCTGTGATCTGGGCGCGGCGCTGGTTTATTGCGGCTACACACCTCACCAGAGCGGCTTCACGGTTACCGGCAACTTTGGCATCGGCCCCGGGACCGGCGGAGAAGCCAGTGCCCACTCCACGCCGATTCAGCTCAACGACGACATCAGCTGGGTCAGGGGCAACCATCAGATCAACTTTGGCGGCGGCGGCACGGTCTCCAAGATGCTTTTCAATGGCAACGTCTATGCCCAAACCAACTGGACGTTCCCCAATCTGCCGCAATTTCTGCTGGGACAGTTCAACACCAACTCGCTCTCGTTGCCCAATACGCTGGACCTGCAAAAGTGGCTCGTCAACCTGTATGTGCAGGACACCTGGAAGGTCAGCCCTCACTTTACGCTGAATCTAGGCATGCGCTGGGAACCGTTCCTCGCTCCCTCGGAACTCCGGGGCTATGTCTACAATTTCA
Source organism: uncultured Solibacteraceae bacterium (assembly GCA_964554945.1). GTDB lineage: Bacteria > Acidobacteriota > Terriglobia > Bryobacterales > Bryobacteraceae > PSRJ01. The sequence goes on from CAZKQQ010000095.1 coordinate 8,779, forward strand.
GCCTCGCGGATATGGTCGCGGGGAAGAAGACTACGCAATTTGTGAATGCGCCTCCCGGCCTCACGTTTCCGGGCGATCCCGGCTTCAATGGCAAGAAAGGCATGAGCGATCACTGGGATACCTTTGCCCCCCGCGTCGCCGTGGCATGGGATCCCAAGGGGGACGGGAGAACCGTCGTCCGCGCCTCTTTTGGAATCTCGTATGACTTCGTAGCGGGTGAGATGATGGTGAACTCCGCCGACGCTCCGCCCTTTGGCGGCACGGCCATGTGGGCCGGTCAGTTCAGCCATCCCTACGACAGCAATCCCGGCGGAAACATCTTCCCCTACACCGTCGACAAAAACGCTCCCTTTGTGAAAGCCGGAACTTACATCCTTCCGACTAACGATCTGAAGACCACCGCTGTGAACCAGTGGAACCTCGTGGTTCAGCACCAGTTCGGCAACGATTGGCTGGTGAATGTCAGCTACATTGGCAGCGAGAGCTCGCACCTGTGGAGTTCCTTCCAGTTGAATCCGTCCGTATTCATTCCGGGAACCTGCCAGGCCGGACAGTATGGACTCACCGGTCCCGGCCTCTGCTCCCCGGCGGGGAATACCAACTCCGCGTTCCGGCGCACATTCGCTTTGGCTGGAATACCCGGCAGCGAATACTACGGGATCGTGGAGCAACTCGACTCCGGCGGGACCGGCAGCTATAACGGCTTGGTCGCCTCTGTCACGAAGCGCTTGAGCAAGGGCCTGCTGACTAACGCCAATTACACCTGGTCGCATTGCATCAGCGATCTGTCCATCGGCGACAGCACGGGTAATGCAGGAGCCGGGTTGCTCATTCCCGGCAACCGCCGCTATGACCGCAGCAATTGCCAATCCAACGAAATCGGAGGGACCTTCTCCTCCGACCGCCGGCACATCTTCAACGCGACGGTGGTCTATGAGGTGCCGCGGTTCGCCAACAAAGGCTTGAGCCGGGTCCTTTCGGGCTGGAAATTCGCGGAAATTTTCCGGACCACGTCCGCTTATCTGGTGTCACCGGGCCTGTCGAGCGATGTATCTCTGACCACCGCTTCGCCCGCCATCCAGCGGCCTCTCCAGGTATCGGCGGACGCGTTGTGCCCCAACCCGGGTCCGGCGCCGAGCTGCTGGATTAATCCCGCCTCGTTCGCATCTCCCGCTTTGGGCACACTCAGCCCCATGGGCAAAAACACGATTCATGGACCCCGGTTCTGGACCTTCGATACGGCGTTTTCCCGGGAATTCAATACCGGCGAACGAGGAAGGCTCGAAGTTCGCGCGGAGGCCTTCAACCTGACCAACAGCATGCATCCGGGATTGTCGTTGCCCAGCTTGCAGGCGGGCGCGTCGGGTCTCGGCCTGACCTTCGGTACACCGACCTTCGGGCAGATCATCAGTTCGCAAGATCCGCGCATCTTGCAGATGGCGGCGAAATTTAGCTTCTAATAGAAGGATGGCATCCACGGGGTCCGCCGCCGGCGTGACGACGGCGGAGTTCGCCGGATTGATTGCGGCCCGTCTGGACCGGCTGCCGTTTTCGCGTTCCCTGTGGCGGCTGGTGTTCCTGATCTCGCTGGGCGGCGCCTTTGAATTTTACGATCTCTTCCTGAGCCCCTACGTCGCGCCCGGACTGGTGACCAGCGGCATCTTTGCCAACACTACCGCCAGCTTGTTCGCGATCAATGGCGTCGGTTTTTTTGTTTTCTCCGCCTTCGCCGGAATGTTCGTCGGTTCGATCGGTTTCGGCTCGATTGCCGACCGGCTCGGCCGTCGCGCGATCTTCATCTCCGCGCTGCTGTGGTACTCGGCCGCAACGGCCATCATGGCGTTTCAGCATACGGCGGCAGGCGTGGACATTTGGCGGTTCATTGCCAGCATCGGTGTCGGGTTGGAGCAGGTTACCATCGATACGTTCCTTCCCGAGTTGGTCCCACCGAAGGCCCGCGGCAAAGCGTTCGCGTTTTGCCAGGTCGTGCAATTTTCCGTGGTGCCGGTTGTTGCGCTGCTCGGTTGGCTCCTGGTGCCGCGGCATCCTCTCGGACTGGACGGCTGGCGCTGGGTGACTCTCATCGGCTCGGCCGGGGCACTCGCTTCGTGGTGGTTGCGGCGCGGACTACCCGAAAGCCCGCGCTGGCTGGCATTGCATGGAAGAAATGCTGAAGCGGCGCGCGTGATGTCGGACATCGAAGATCGCATCGCGCGTGAAACACGCACTGCACTGCCCGAGCCCGGCCCCGTCGCTCCAGCCGTTGCCGGCAGGAGCCGCTTCGTCGATCTTCTGCGGCCTCCTTATGGCAAACGCACGCTGGTCATGTCCATCTTCAATTTGATGCAGACCATTGGATTTTACGGGTTCGGAGCGTGGGTCCCCACGCTCCTGATCGCCAAAGGCATTCACATCACCACCAGTCTGGAATACGCCTTCATCATTGCGATTGCCAATCCGGTAGGACCCCTGCTCGGCATGCTGATCGCCGACCGCATTGAGAGAAAGTGGCAGCTCGTTTGCGCCGGCATCTGCATCGGCGCATTCATGTTTTTGTTCGCGCAGCAGGCAAACGCTGCCGTGATCATTGCGTTTGGCGTGTTGGTGACCCTGTCGAACAATTGGATGTCGTTCACGCTACACAACTATCAAGGCGAAATTTTCCCGACCCGCGTTCGCGGCCGCGCAGTCGGATTTGTCTACGCCTGGAGCCGCGCGAGCGCCGCCTTCGCCGGCCTCCTGATCGGCTTCTTTCTGCGAGAAGGCGGCGCCACCGGCGTTGCCTTATTCATCGGCGCCGCCATGTTGGTCATGGTGATCACGATCGGCGGCTTCGGCCCGCGCACCCGCCACCTCGCGCTGGAAGAGATTTCCCGTTAGCCACAGAGGCCGGTGCCCGCCGGCGTCACGTCCAGCCCGCCCCTTTCAACAGTGAGAATCCACCGGCTCAGCCCCCTGCCACCTCGCGATTCGCACGTTGCTGCCCCGCGGCGCCCACACCGCCGGATCAGTCGGACCGAACAACGCCAGAACCGGCGTGCCCATGGCGGCCGCCAGGTGCGTGATGCCGGAATCATTGCCGACATACAACCGCGCACGCGCTAGCCAGCAGGCCAATTCATACAGATCGTCAAACTGAACCGCACCTTCGAGCGGCGGGTCTTCGGGGCCGCGGCACCAGGTTACCCGCATGATCCGTTCCAGTTGCCCAACCAGAATCTTGAATTTCTCCAACGGCCAGTTTTTTTTCGGGCTGCCGGAAAACGGGTGAACCACCGCAAAATTCTCGCGTGGCGCGGCACACGGAATGCGCGGAATGCCGTCTGACTCACAGGTCCCCAGGGTCCGCGCCTGTTCGAGATAAAAATCGGTCGCATGCTGATCGGCGCTATCCGGCGGCAGTGCCGGAAAAAAGGTGAACGGCAGGTCGAGTTCGCCCACAACCTTACGGAATTCCGGACGATTGCTGCCATACCAGGAGACGATCGAGTCGAACCCGCGCAGCGAGTCGAGCAGCGGCAATGGCGGTTCCACAATCCCGAGCAGGTCGATGCCTGTCGATGAAATCGATCGAACGCGATCGGCGAATCGAACCAGAGCGATATTCGGCGCGGCCGCCCAAACCTCGTAATATCCGGCGCGCAGACATTCCAGCGCCGGCAGGGAAACGATGAAATCGCCGATCGCCCCGGGACGAATCACCAAGCGTCTCACGTCGCTCCCAGTATGCCAAAACGAACCCGACCCGCTCCGTTTTTTCCACAAGAGATGCACGCTTCGATGCCTTCAAGTTCTTGATTTCGAATTAAAAAAAGGTTGATGAAAAGTGAGTTGAAAGTTACGAAAATTCCTTGACGGAAATTATGTTCGGGCGCATATTGGGGAAGGTTCCAAGAGGTTTGAGGAACAGCAAGTCTTCGAAACGTAGCGAACCAGGAACGATGATCCGCTTCCGAAACTAGAAATAGACACGGAAGCGGGGAGCGAGAGGAAATCGGGCGGATTTGAAAGACGGGCTGATTCGCACAAACCCGGCAGACACTTTGATCCAGAGGGAAGTAAAAATCCCGAAGAGGAGTCAATGTCGGGAGCAGGCGAATCGAGCGCAGTAGCGATCGGATAACGGGCTGTTACAAAGAAGCAGCCGGAACCGGGAAAACCGGCTCCGGTAGTGGAGTACACAGCCGAACGGGTCCGAAAACTGCGGCGCAGGAAGTGAAGCAGCAGGCCAGGAACATCGACCCTGCAGTGGAGTCCGTGAGAGCGGAAGCCGTTGTGGGCGAGCGAAAGGCCGTTGCGAGCTTCCGGCCCCTGTTAAGAGAGGAAATAAAGACTGCGGCGTGCCTGAAGGCATTGATCCAGCCGGCGGAAAAAACACCGGTTGAGAAGTTGACAGGCGAAGCGTCCGGTGCTCTTAATGGCAAAGCTCAGTGCCGTGCATGCCGGCGGGGAGTGAAGCTGGAAATCGGGTCACTTGGAACCATTTCCTTTTTGCGCGCCTTCACCGCGACGCGTGTATCGGTTTGTGCTCCCCCACGTAGCGGTTCACAAATTCGCAAAATGCGTTTTCCAGGGCAGTCCGCACGGTTTCGGAGCGGCCTACGTCTTTCTGCTCCACCCGAAGTACCGGCAGCAGGTTGCGCGTAGTCGAAGTGATGAAGACTTCATCCGCTGATTCCAGCTCATTGGGAAGAATCGTCTTCTCTAGAATTTCGATTCCGGGAACCCGAATCGCTTCCAGCAGCACCTCCCGCGTGATACCCGGAAGGCACCCGGCGCTGAGAGGCGGCGTCGCCACTATGTTTCCATTCGCGATAAAGATGTTGGCCGAGGTGCACTCGGCCACTTCCCCACGCTCGTTCAACAGGATCACTTCGTCGAAACCGCGAGCTTGCGCCGCTTCCGCCCACGTCAGGTTCATGGCCCACGAAAGAATCTTCGTGCCCGCAAATTCATTAGCCGCGTGCCGCGCGTTCCTCACGTAAGCCAGCTTGACCCCGGCGCCCCAGTCTTTCGAGTCGGCCGTGAGCGCAATCACGTCGCTGGACCGGTTGGAAGTGCTGGACCCTTCCCACAGGCCCCCTCGGTTGCGGACAATTACCAGCCGAAGCGTGGAACGCTGCGCGTTGTTGGCTTCAATCAATTCCAGCAGGCTCCGCCGAACCGTCCCGGAGTCGGGGGGCATCGGCACGCGCAAGCTGGCGGCATCGCGCAGAAGGCGAGCCCAGTGGCGTTCGAAGGCGAACGGCACTCCCTCGACAATTCGCAAAGTGGTGAAAACACCCCATCCCGAGAGCAGCCCCACCTGCCCTGCCGAGAGCGTTGGAGCCGACGCCTCACGGATACTCTCGTTGTGAAGAACGAAACGGTGAAGCACGAAGCCATTGTAGCAGCGGGAGATAGACCATAGCCGTTCACGGCCTCCAAACAATGCTAGCCTAAACAAATGCGTGTTTTTTATTTGGTGTTCTCGGCCATATCGATGCTGGCTTCGGCCCAGGCGCAGCCCGCCAGTCCGGCTAAGTCCGCGTCCTCGGCGCCTCCCGCTTCGCAGCCCGGCGCGGCCGGTCTTACCACCGACGACCAAAAAATTATTTATTCCGTCGGCCTTGCGATGGCTCGCCAGCTTACCCAATTTGATCTGTCGCCGGCTGAACTGGAACTCGTCAAGCGGGCCCTCACCGACGCTGCTGCCGGCAAGCCTGCCGTGGACATCGACGAGTGGGGACCCAAGATTCAGTCGTTGATCCAGACGCGAACGGCCCATGTCGCGCAAAAGGAGAAAGCGAATTCGGCCGCATTCCTGGTTAAGGCGGCGGCGGAACCCGGTGCCACCAAGACTCCATCCGGTATGATCTTCAAGGATCTGACGCCGGGAACCGGGGCTTCTCCGAAAGCAACCGACACTGTGAAGGTGAACTACCGCGGTACATTCACCAACAATACCGAATTTGACAGCTCCTACAAGCGCAATCAACCCGCGCAATTCCCGCTCAATGGGGTAATCAAGTGCTGGACCGAGGGTGTTCAGAAGATGAAGGTGGGCGGCAAGGCCAAGCTGGTTTGCCCCTCCGACATCGCCTACGGAGACCAGGGCCGCGGCTCGATTCCCGGCGGCGCCACTCTCGTCTTCGAAATCGAGCTCCTCGACATCGTTCCACCCGCTCAGCCCGCTGCCAAGTAACGCAGGCCATCGTTTTCGTGGCCGGATGAAACTGCCTGCCGGCGCGATCAAACGCGCGATATTCGCCGTGTCGCCGCCTCGACTAGCGTTTTCCGAGGTGACTGCGGTCTTTCTCGTTATCGTTGCAGAAGCTTTCGAAAATGTCGGAGTCCGCCAGAAGATCATGGGGGACCTTGATGGTGAAAGGCCGCGTGTACATTTGGGGATCGTCGAAGGTCATTTCGACATCCAGGTGGCCGAAGTCGCGGCGACGGTAGCGTTCGAGGACGCGCAATGCTTCGCTATGCGGATGACCCATCGCAACGAGCGGAGTTTTGTCGTTGAAGCCGGCGGTTTCCACCACCAGGGTGTCGCCTTCCCAGTGCCCTACGGAGTACCCTAACCAGGCCGGTAAGTCGAATTCCTTAGGCAGCGTGCGGCCATCGGTGTAAATCTGGCGATGCGAGTTGCCGGCTTCATACAGGATCATGGTCAGCCGGGGCGCCTGAACGATCTTGATCGGTTCCGAGAGCAGATCGGCGCGCGGGATGCCAGGGATGCCTACGCAGACGTCTCTGCCGGCATTGCGGTCGGCCGCCCAGCGCCGGATATATTCCGCTGCCTCAGGTCGCATCGGCGAATCTCCGGGCTTGAAGTCCAGGAGAATATCGAACTCGTACTTGTGTTGGGTGCCGATCTCCATTCCTAGCCCATTCGTCTGGATGGCCTGATCGAAGCGGTCGCCAAACAGGCGCCTCACTTCCGCGACAGAGGTGGTCTCATGCATCCAGACGCCGGACAGGTCCGGTTTGCCATCGGCGCCGCGCGGCACAGGCGCGGCGAGATTGGGCTTGCCGTCGGGAGTGCGGGGCGTTCCCGGCGTGGCATAGTTCAGCCATTGCGCGGGCGCGCCGGCGGAGAGGAGCGCGCATAAAACGAACAGCCGCTGACTTTGCACCTTCATCCCTCCAGGACCTCAATGCTACTTGAGCCCATGACGGGAAGCAACCACAACTGTCTCAGCCGGGAAATTTACCGTGCACGCTGTAAAAAATCGCGTGCGCTAGCCGCGCGCCGGATTCAAAGGAGCAGGTGAAGGGAGTAGAAAACCGACAGCCCCGGTGAAACAGGGATGCAAAAACGAGGCCGGATTGCCCACGGCTAGGAGGCCACACTTCCCCTATTGTGTGTTGCGAGGCGCTTGCCGGAAGAGTTTCTCGAACTCCTCGCGAGCGTTTCCTTTTTTCGTCCTCTCGGGAACCTGACGCATTGCATTCAGCTGTTCAGCGGTTAAGAGCGGCCGCTTTCTGGGATCGTCATTTTGAGGCATTCTTTTTGTCTACTTTCGCGATCAGAACCTCTTCTGGGTAGGTCACTAGCACGCGCGATGCCAAACAGTATCTGCGCCCTTCACCCTTTAACTCCTCCCGCCCGGAGGCCATGTTGAGGAGTGTGAGGAGATTATCATACAGTCACTGCGGTTGCTAGCTATCGCCCGTTAACACGCTTCTCGTGGGGCGGAGCGGAATGGACCCACCTTCCCGTAAAGCGCGATTGGGCAGACGTGTCCTTTGATGCAGTTTTTGTTATGATAGGCGGCTGAAAAATCGAGGTACTCATGAGTTGGACACGGCGGACCATCTTCACAGCGATAGCAGTGATTTTCGGCACAGCGGCGCCTCAGCTTTTCGCGCAGTCGCTCGACTTTGCAGTTTATAAGTCTCGCATCGAACCGATCTTCCTGAAAAAGCGGACGGGGCATGCCCGCTGCGTGGTATGCCATGAGGCCAGCAACAGCGCGTTTCGCCTGCAGCAGCGGCCGCAGGGATCCAGCAGTTGGAACGACGATCAGTCCCGGAAGAACTTTGAGAATATTTCAAAGCTGGTGAGTCCCGGCAACCCGGAGAAGAGCCGGCTGCTTCTCCATCCTCTCGCTCACGATGCCGGGGGCGACCTGTTCCACAGCGGCGGCGATCAGTTCACTTCCAAAGACGATCCCGATTGGAAGACGATTGCGGATTGGGTCCGCGGTAAGTAGGGCTCACCAGATCGAGCGCAGGCGGCTCACCAGTTCGGATGGATGATACGGCTTGCGCAGAAACCCAGCCGGCTTGCGGCCGCGCAGTTTCGTGTTGACGTCTTGTTCGTTATATCCGCTGCACAGCACCACCCGGATATCTGGAACCAATTGCGTGAGGTGCATGAACACCTCGCCGCCATCCATTCCCGGCATGCTGAGATCGAGCAATACCGCGTGAATCTCGCTGGCGTGCTCCGCGAATACAGCCACCGCTTCGGGGCCGTCGGCCGCGGTCAGAACGCGCAGGCCCGCCTGTTCCAGAACGGTGCGCGCCAGGTTGCGGACCGAAGCTTGGTCATCCACCACCAGCACCAGCCCATCGCTCCGCCATATGGCGTCTTCTTGAGTTCTCTCCAGTTCGAATGAAACCGGCCCCTCCGCCGCGGGAAACATGACCCGGAAAGTTGTCCCGGCAGCCGGTTGACTGTTGACGCGGATGCTCCCGCGATGGCTCCGGATGATGCCCAGCACCGCCGCCAGCCCCAAGCCCCGGCCGGTGAATTTGGTGGTGAAGAACGGATCGAAGATGCGAGCCTGCGTTTCCGCATCCATGCCGCAGCCGGTATCGGCAACTTCGATGAATACATACCGTCCCTCCGGCAGAATACTGCCCGGCTCCAGAGGCGCCAGTTCGCCGGCCTCGGCCCATTGGACTCCGGTGGTGACCGTGACCACGCCGCGATCCTCTCCTAGCGATTCGGATGCGTTGGTGATCAGATTCATCACCACTTGCCGGATTTGGCTCGCATCGCCCTGCACGGCCGGCAGGTCGGTCGCCAGGTTTAGCCGGAGCGCGGCCTTCTTGGAAATCGTGGTTTCCAGCAGCCGCACCACCCCTTCGATCAGTTGCGTCACGTTGAGCAGATCCACTACGAACGTCCCGCGGCCGGAATACGCCAGCATTTGCTGCGTCAGATCGGACGCGCTCTTCGCCGCCGTTAGTACCTGTTCGATGCTCTTGCGCGGGCGCGAATCTTCAGCCAGATCCATCGTGGCAAGGCTCGCATATCCCATGATGCTGGCCAGCAGGTTATTGAAGTCGTGGGCGATGCCGCCCGCCAGCACCCCCAGGCTTTCCAGCCGCTGCGCGTGCTGAACCTGCGCCTCCAGTTTGCGATGTTCCTCTTCACGCCGCTGGCGATCCTCCAGTTCGCGGCGCAGAAACTCATTCGTCAATTCCAGCTCGATGGTTCTCTCTTTGATCCGCTTTTCAAGGTTTTCCTGGGTTTTGCGCAGCGCCTCTTCTGCCTGCATCCGCCGCGTGATGTTGAACAGGAAAGAGCGGATCCCGACGATTTCACCCTTCAAGTCGCGGAGGTGGATGGAATGGATCTCGAGCACCACGCGCGAGCCATCGAAACGCAGCCAGGTCCGTTCCAGCATCTCCGGAGGTTCTTCCCCTGCCAACGTGCGCATCAACGATTCGCGGACTAGCGCCTGTTCGTCCGGCGCGACGAACTCCCAGACCGGGCGGCCCAGGATCTCCTGTTCCGTCAGCCCCAGCAGTCGGCATTCCGACTCGTTGACGCGGACGATCCTTCCTTTCAGGTCAACTTCATGGCAGGCAATCGGTGCGTCCGCGAGGAATTCCAACCCGAATTGCCAGCCCGCCTGCTGTTGTGCTCCCATGGGCCCGGTCTTCTTTATTCCGAACCATTGTAAGCCATGAACCGGGAGCCTTCTCCGTTTAAAATCTAACAGTGGCCTTTTCGGGGAAGCAGGTTCTATCTTTAGAAAGCCGCCGCGCGCCCGAGATGGCCGAACTCATCCGCCGGAAGGGGGGTATCCCGTTTGTCGCGCCCTCGATGAGAGAAATCCCATTGGGCGAAGATGACGCGGCTTTTCGCTTTGCCGAACGCCTCTTTCGAGGGGATTTCGACATGATGGTTTTCTTGACCGGCGTGGGCGCCCGCCAACTGAACCGTATGCTGGCGAAGCGGCATTCGGAGAGCGCGTTCGTCGATGCCCTGCGGCGTGTCACGCTCGTCGCTCGCGGTCCGAAGCCTGTGGCGGCGCTGCGTGAGATGGGCCTCACCCCCGCCATTGTTGCCGGAGAGCCGAACACGTGGCGCGAGATCCTGGCTGTCACGGCAGGACGTCCCGAACGGCGCATCGCCCTCCAGGAGTATGGCCGCAGCAATCCCGAACTCATCGCGGGCTTCCACTCTCGTGGCGCTGAGGTGACTCCGGTGCGGGTTTACGGCTGGGACCTTCCGGAAGATACCGGCCCCCTGCGCGAAGCGGCTCGCAAACTCGCAGCCCGGGAATTTGATGCGGTCTTGTTCACGACCTCTGTGCAAATCGAGCACCTGGTGCGCATCGCAGCCGAGGAAGGTATCGAGACCCAGACCGTAGCCGGGTTACGGGGTGCATTCGTGGGATCCATCGGCCCAACTACAACCGAAGCGCTTGAGGAATACGGCATCCAGCCCGATTTCGAACCGTCTCATCCCAAAATGGGGTTCCTGGTGAAAGAGGCGGCCGAGCGCTTTTTCACTCGCTAAATTGCGCATTTGTGCCTCCAACCGCAACCGAATTTTGATATAGTGTCCCGCATGAGCCGGACAGTTCTGTTGCGCATTTCCGTGGGGATCATGTTCCTGATGGGCGGCTGGATCGCTTATACCCAGAACCAGGGCGGACCTCCTCAGTTGAATCTCAATAAGGTGAAGGACGACCTCTACGAGATCGAAGGCGATGGCGGCAACGTGGCCGTCTACATCACCAATGAAGGCGTCATTTTGGTCGACGACAAGTTTGAGCGGGACCATGAAGCCATCATGGAGAAGATCAAAAGCGTCACCAATCAGCCGGTCAAGTACATCCTCAGCACGCACTATCACGAGGACCATAGCGGCGGGAACGCCAAAATGCTGGCGATGAGCGCCGAGATCATCTCCACCGCCAATGCGCGCAAGAACATTGTGAGCCATATCCAATCCAATGCCGGCATTTTCCCAACACCCGCGCGCGTGGTGTTCACCGAAGAGACTTCTGTGTTCCTGGGTGGCAAGGAAGTGCGCGCGCACCATTTCGGCCGCGGGCACACAAACGGCGATGCGGTTATTTATTTCCCCGCCCTGCGCACCATTCATACGGGCGACCTCATGGCGGGCAACACGCCATTGATCGACTATCCCGGCGGCGGCAGCCTGGTCGAATGGACTAAAACGCTGGATGCCGTCATGAAGGATGTCGATTTCGATACCGTCATTCCTGGGCACGGCGCGGTCACCAATAAGGCTGGCTTGCTCACCTATCGCAATAACGTCGAAAAACTGCGAAACCGGGCCACCGAGTTGGTGCGTCAGGGCAAGGGCCGCGACGAACTCGCGCAGGCCATGATCAAAGAGTTCGGCTGGCCGGCCAATGGCCTGCAAATGCAGTGGAGCATCCCCGGCATGCTCACAGAATTGAAGTAGACACCGCTACACTGGGAGTTGTGGCGGAGCCGAAGCAACCGTGGTCCGCGCAGTTGGGACAATATCTGTCCATGGCCCTTCTGCTGCCCGTGAGCACATTCGTCGGGTATGTCATCGGTTACTTCCTTGACAAAGCAGCCGGCACGCACTTCCTGAGAATCCCTTTTCTCATCTTGGGAACCGCGGCCGGATTCGTCCAACTCTACCGGCAACTCAGCCGGGACACTCGCGATGGCGGTTCCTGACGACCTCACCTATGAACGTGTTGTTCAGCGAATCACGAGAATCACCGTGGTGTTGGGGACAACCGGGTCTGTCGTGGCGCTCACTTTGGGCGGATGGAGTTGGGCCCTTGGATTCGCATTAGGCAGCACGGTCTCTTGGATCAGTTTTCGCTGGCTGAAACAGGTGGTGGGTTCGCTCGGCGTTGAGCATCCTCAACCCAATCTTCCGCAAAAAGCTGTGCTGCGCTATTTGCTTATTGCGGGAGCCGCATATCTGTTGGTGAGATATACGGTGGTCAATTTACGCGCCGCCTTGGTCGGCCTGCTTATATCGAGTGCCGCTGTGCTGATTGAGATCGTTATCGAGCTCGTTCACGCCAGGAATTGAGCTCGGGATGACCCCGGCCGGTGTGTTACATTAATAACTTCCCTTAGCTGGCGCCAGGCCTGTCGTGACTCAGGCCTCTTCCAAGGGAATTGCGAACCAATCCTGTATGGAAACCGAACTCTGGATAACCAGAATCTTTAACGACTACCTCGCTGGACTCGGCAACACCTTTCTTAACTTCGTTGGTATGCCGGGCCAGGCGCGGCCCTGGGCCAATTTCATCACTATGCAGATCGTCGTGGTGGCCTTTCTCGTCGTATTGTTCGCGATTCTACGGGGGAAGCTTTCCTATGACCGTCCCGGAAAGCTCCAGCATAGCTTCGAGCTGATCTATGAATTCGTCCACGGCCAGACCGAAGATCAGTTGGGGCACGGCGGAACCAAATATCTCGCCTACTTCGCCACCATTTTTATTTTCATTCTCTTCTCGAATCTGATCGGAATAATCCCGGGATTCGAAGCGCCCACCATGAATCCGTCGGTACCGGCCGGATGCGCCATCGCCACGTTCCTCTACTACAATGCCGTGGGTGTGCGGTCTAACGGCGTCGTCAAGTACGCAGCCCACTTTGCTGGGCCCGTATGGTGGCTCGCGCCGCTGATGATCCCGATCGAGATCGTAAGCCATCTGGCGCGGCCTCTCTCTCTCACCATTCGTCTCTACGCCAACATGTTTGCCGGCGAGAAGCTGACCATGGTTTTTTTAAGCCTGACCTACTTCCTCATACCCGCCGCTTTCATGGGACTGCATTTCTTTGTGGCTCTGCTGCAGGCCTATATTTTTATGCTTTTGACTATGATCTACGTGGCGGGCGCGACGGCGCACGAACATTAATACGGCTTTATCAAGCCTCTTCAGTGTGAGCCCGCCACCTCCCACGGATGACGGGGACCACCTCCTGGAGGCAACTTATAAGGAGAACAGATGACAAAGAAGATGATTTTGCTGGCGATACTACTGCTTGTCGCCAGCCCCATGTTGTTCGCGCAGTCCGCTGATGTGGCCGCTCAAACCAAAGCCTACGGCGCAATCGGGGGCGGCATCGCAATGGCCATTGCCTCCGGCCTCTGTGGGTTAGGTCAGGGAAAAGCCGTAGCTGGCGCAACCGAAGCCATGGCCCGGAACCCTGGAGCGATTGGCGCCATTCGCATCATGTTGATTCTCGGACTCGCTCTGATCGAATCGTTGGCCCTCTACACTCTCGTTATTGTCCTGATTAAGTGAGCAGAAGACTCAAAGATCGGACAAATGCTACAGCGTTTGTCCGATCACCGAGGTTACTCCTACAACTTCAATGCTAGTACGGCGCAATAGTCCCTTTATTGCGCGGGCCTATTGACCCGCATAGACCCCTCCCTATAGCATTAAACGACACATTAATGGAACAGCGACGTACCAGGCGTTTCAAATTGCATCTCCCCCTCTCCATAACGAGGACGGGCGCTGAACGCGTCACCTTTGCTGGATTTACGGAGAACATAAGTTCCAGCGGCGTCCTGTTCAAGGTCGAGCGGGAGCCGGACCTTGGTAGCCCCATCGAATACATCATTACCTTGAATCATGATGGACCGCAGGCGGTGAACCTGCGCTGCGTGGGCAAGGTTTTGCGTGCCGAAAAGATCCGGGAAGCGATACTTGAAGAGCCTTCGGCTTATCAGATCGCCGCGACCCTCGAGCGTTACGAGTTCGTGCGTCGTACCTAGCATCGTCTCCACACATCTTTATCCGTCGCTTGTTTCAGGCGGAGCTTTCGTTGTAAGGTAATAGCAAAGAAAAGGCGAAAGCACCCTATGAATCCCTCCTCCGAATTCACGGAAGCATCTTTGCAACTGCATTTCTCGCGTAAGCCCGCAGTGGAAGCAGTTGTTTCCCGGTTTCAATCGGCGCACGAGCAAACCGATTCTCCAGTACGAGCGATCCATCATCAGTTGGCTTCCGCCGGAGAATTCGCGGAGCTTCCCGCCGGAGTTGATGAACGCATCCAGCAGGCATTGGAACGCCGTGGCATCGCGCGCCTCTACACGCACCAGGCGGACGCCCTCAACGCAGCGCGCCAGGGGAAGAACATCGTGGTCGTTACTCCCACGGCCAGCGGAAAGACCCTCTGCTATAACCTCCCGGTTCTCGATCTGCTGCTGCGCGATCCCGGAGCCCGCGCCATGTATCTGTTTCCCACAAAGGCGCTGGCTGAAGATCAACTCCACGAGATGGAGAGTGCAATTGCGGAAACGGGTTCGGAGCTCCGCGCGTTTACCTATGACGGCGATACGCCGCAGGACGCCCGTAAAGCGATTCGCCAGCGCGCCAACGTGGTTCTGACGAATCCGGACATGCTGCATAGCGGCATCCTTCCCCATCACACGCGCTGGGCGCGCTACTTCGAGAATCTCCGTTACGTCGTAATCGATGAACTGCATTATTACCGTGGCGTTTATGGCAGCCATCTGGCCAACCTGCTGCGGCGCCTCAAGCGCGTCTGCGAATTTTATAATGCGAACCCGCAGTTCATCTGCTGCTCGGCGACCATTGCCAATCCGCGCGAATTGGCCGAGGCGCTCACCGGCGGTACGTTTGAGCTGATCGATCGCAACGGAGCGCCGCGCAGCGAGAAATTCTTCATCTTCTACAATCCGCCGGTGGTGAACCGGCAATTGGGGATACGGCGCAGTTATATCCAGGAAACCCGCCGCGTCGCCATGGAGTTCATTGAGCGCGAATTGCAGACGCTGGTCTTCGCCAACAGCCGGCTGGCGACCGAAGTCCTGGTGACCTACCTGAAGGATGCCTGCGATCGCGGGCCGGTTCCGAGCGAGACCGTGCGCGGCTATCGCGGCGGCTATCTGCCCCGCGAGCGTCGCGAGATCGAACGGAGCTTGCGCGATGGCGAGATCCGCGCCATTGCGGCCACCAACGCGCTCGAACTGGGAATCGACATCGGCTCGCTCGACGCCGTGGTGATGGCCGGGTATCCGGGAACCATCGCCTCCACTTGGCAGCGCGCGGGCCGCGCCGGACGCCGGCAGGGCACGTCGGCCGCGGTGCTGGTCGCCTCGAGCGCGCCTCTCGATCAATACGTCATCGAACATCCCGACTACTTCTTCGGCCGGTCGCCGGAGCACGCGCATATCAATCCCGAGAACCTGGAGATCCTGCTGGCGCACTTGAAATGCGCCGCGTTTGA
>CAZKQQ010000096.1:0-3624 GCA_964554945.1 uncultured Solibacteraceae bacterium
CACGACGTCATCTACCCACATGCTCCCAAGAACGACACCGCGGGCGCGGGCCGCACACTGAAGGGTTTGCTCGACAAACATCGCGTAAAGGCCATCGCGATCGGAAATGGGACAGCGTCGCGGGAAACGGACGCCTTCGTGCGCGATTTTCTCAAACGGGAAAACACCATTGGTGTCTTCACAGTCACGGTGAATGAGTCGGGGGCCTCAGTGTACTCGGCGTCCGATCTGGCGCGGCAGGAATTCCCGGACCTGGACCTCACGGTGCGGGGCGCAATTTCGATCGCGCGGCGCCTCCAGGACCCGCTGGCCGAGTTGGTCAAGATCGATCCGAAGTCCATTGGCGTCGGGCAATATCAGCACGATGTGGATCAGCGGCAACTGGAGCACTCGCTGGGAACCACGATTGAAAGCTGCGTGAACCGAGTGGGTGTGGATCTGAACACCGCCTCCTGGGCGCTGCTGCGGTACATCGCCGGGGTCAACGAGCGAACGGCGAAAAAGATTGTTGAATATCGCAATGATAAGGGCGCATTCCGCTCGCGCGTGCAAATCACCGCCGTGCCTGGCGTGGGCCCGAAGACGTTCGAACAAGCCGCCGGATTCCTGCGTATCCGCGGGGGTGATAATCCGCTCGATATGACGGCCGTGCATCCGGAGTCGTATCCGATTGTGCAGCAGATCGCAGCCCTACTGGAAGTTTCTATCGAACGGCTGATTCAGGAACCGGAACTGCTCAAGAAGGTGGATAAATCGGCTCTGATGGCGGGGACATACACGGTGACTGACATTCTGGAAGAGCTGCAAAAACCGGGGCGCGATCCGCGCGATCAGTTCGTCGCCCCGAGTTTCCAGGAGGGCATCCGGGAGATCTCGGATCTGCGGCCCGGGATGAAGATGGAAGGCGTGGTCACGAACGTGACGAAGTTCGGCGCGTTCGTGGACGTGGGAGTCCACCAGGATGGCCTGGTCCACGTGAGCGAGTTGTCCGACCGCTACGTCAAGGAGCCGAGCGCGGTGGTGAAAGCCGGGCAGATCGTCAAGGTTCAGGTGCTGAGCGCGGACCCCAAGACCAAACGGATCGCGCTTTCCATGAAAGCTCTGATTCCGCCGACCGCGCCGCCACCCTCGAAACCACGGTCCAATGCAGGAGATCCGCTCGCGACTCTCAGCAACCGGTGGAAGGTCCGTTAAGGTTCCCGGGAGCAGCGTCATGGAGCAGCGGTGGTCGAGCCAGCTCGAACCGGCGCGTGCCCCCATGATTTAGCGAGTGTTACAGCTTGGAACATTACCGGCCTTCATATAATAAGCATGACGGGGCGGGTGAACATATCGTCAGCGGCCTGGAATACCAAAAGGAATACTTGTGCGACAACTGCTGCTTCCGATCGTTCTGCTATGCGGGGCGCTCGCGCTTCTGGAGGTATGGATTCCGTTGTTGGCGTCCAACGGCCATTCGCTCGGGCGTAAGCGCATAAATCTGGGCCTAACGCTCGCTACCTTTCTGCTCAACTGGGCTCTGGACTCCACCGTGGCCATTCTTGCTCTGGCATTGTCTGTCCAGAGCAGGCGCATGGTATGGCTCCCTGCGCAGTCCGGTGCGTCGTTTATCGCGAGCGTCGTGATTCTCGATTTGACCGCGTACTTTGCCCATTTCACGCTGCACAAATCATCGCTTCTGTGGCGTGTCCATCGGGTGCATCACTGCGATTCTTTTGTTGACGTGACGACCGCTTTTCGTCAACATCCGATCGAGGGGATCTGGCGCTTTCTTTGGACCGTCATCCCGGTCTGGCTGTTCGGCCTGCCCGCGGCGGGAGTAATCCTCTATCGCCTTCTGTCCGCGGGGAACGCTCTTTTTGAACACGCGAATATCCGGGTTGCGCAGCGACTGGACCGGGCAGTGGCACGCATTTGGGTTTCTCCAAACATGCACAAGGTCCACCATTCCCAATCGCAGCAACAGACGGATTCAAACTACGGGAACATCCTCTCGATTTATGATCGGCTCTTCGGCACGTTTAGCGCGACGGACAAGGCATTTCACGTGACCTACGGTCTTGAGGATGTCAGCCCGGACGATGGCAAATCGATCGCCCGCTTAATTACTCTGCGGTTGGGATGAAATCGAAAAACGCCAGGCGACGGATCGCGGGTAATTCACTTCCCCGGAACGCCGCCTGCCGGCCACCTCCGATCTCCCGGCCCCTGAGTCATGCCGTTACGGCACGACCTTCACTCCCTGCCCCGTAGACCACCGAGATTGTTCTTGATGTTTACGGTGGAGATGGACGCCACCGTGGTTGTGAACTTGAAGTTCCATTACCTATTCGCGCTGAGCACCGAAAGGATGGCCGTCGCGTTGGTGTCGGTCGCAGTGATCGTCAGGATTCTCTTGGCGTAGAGGAACATTCCTTGCTCTGGTGATTCGAATGGAAGAGAGTCTGAAACCGTTCTCAGTCATTGGCTGAGAAAGGCCCAAACCCCGGCAGCGACAGCTGCGCCTCGTTCAGGATTGGTTAATGCGGTAAGGAGGTGTTCTGGGGAGGCCATTCGGGCCAGCGGTTGCCCGCGGTGGCTTCAATCGGAATGGGACCGGTTAGAGAAAAGCCGGGGACGACGCCGGGCGCGGGCGGCCGTGGGGGAGGCTGGTGGTCCGCTGCGGTCGTGCAACGAAGTTCGTTCCATCCGACGTGAGCCGTCACGTGCTTGTCGAACGTCGGCCGGTCGCCGTCGCCCCAGTCTTCGTGGAGGATATTGAACTTCAGCAGGTCACCCTGAATCTGGAAATCGTCGAGAGCCGCCATCGTATAGGGGTTGTCACATGTCCCGCAGACCATTCCGCGGAGTTTGTTGCCTACCCTGCGAATGATGAAGTACTGTTTGGGCGCGCCGACGCCAAAGCCCAGCCAGACTCCGATCACGTCGTTCTCGGCCGGCTTGGATTTCCACGGGCCCGGTTGAATATAGCGCGGGGCCGGCGCGCCTAAGCCTTGCTGGTTGACTCTCACAGCGGGAACAGGAGGAGCTTTGGGGAGTCTGGATACGATGACGGGTATTGGATCGGGGCCCCTCGGATCTTTGATGAGGGTGCGTTCGAACTTCCCGCCTCCCAGGGCACCGCTCGTGCCGGTCACGATCAGGTTGCCGTGATCGAACCGGGCGGTCGCCTTATCGTGATACGCGGTGCTGCCGTCGGCATTCACGTGGGTCACCACGAACGTGATGCCACCTGGTCCGAATGTGCCATCGATGAAAGCCAGGGTTGTGGCATCGGCGCACCAGGTGCAATAGATGCCTCGGACCCGATCGCCGCGGATAGAGAACTCGTAGGTGTGCGGCTCACCTTTATCGGTCCTCCAGCCGCCGCGGTAATCGTCCGCATCCGGAGCGGCAGCCAACGAGCCGATTCCAGACGCAGCCACAACTATTAGAGCAAATGCTTTTCTGATCATAGGCCGTATTCCATGCTAACCCCGCCGGCGGGAATGGGGAACTGTCGGCAGGCGCACGAGTGAGTCAGCCGCGAAGGAACACCGGTCATCTTCGGTACAGAATAAATCCGGAATGGAACCGTATACTGCCGTATCGAGCCGATCTTCTGGAACGTGAGCGATCGAAATC
>CAZKQQ010000096.1:3724-17023 GCA_964554945.1 uncultured Solibacteraceae bacterium
GACTCCCAGCGCGTTTTGCCAGAACCTGCTGCCAATACAAATAGCAATCGCGCAGCAGATCGTGTCCAGCCCGGACCCGCCGCCGCCGTCCACCGAGCCCATCAACGTTGTGCCTTTTGAATTTGATCCGTTCGGGACGCATCTGGTTCAGGCAACGTGGCAGACCGGCATTGGCTGCCCTACGAATGCAACCACGAATGACGGCACCACGTCCAGCACATTCACGGACCCCGCGTGCGTTACCGGCGATGCCAAGGATACAGCCAATGAAGGTCTTTTGCTGGCCAAGACCGGACCGACATCGAACTTCGCGGCCGCGGGAGCGCGGTTGCTGGGACCAGGCGCCAAAGGCGTGGTGCTCACGGAACTTGGCTATGATTTGCGAAAACCGGTGGCGGCCATAGACCCCAGAGGATCGCACTGCGGCGCCGGCGCGCCGCGCTTCAATGTCGTGACGAGCGACGGCGTCACGCATTTCATCGGGTGTAACTCTCCGCCGGCGGCGCTCGCGGGAAGCAGCAATGCGTGGATCCGACTTCGCTGGGGCGCGGCGGAACTCCTGGCGGCCTTCCCGCCCATTCTTTCGGGTTCAATCGCCTCGTCAATCTCGATTATTTTTGACGAGGGCACCGACGCCGGTCCCGATAACTTCGGGATGGCCGTGCTCGACAACATCGACGTGAACGGCACGCTGGCCGGTAAGGGGCCAACCGGACAGTAGGTCGGACGGTTCAAAACAACAGGCGCGGCCGAAAGGTCGTTCACAATTTCTTCAATCGTACGCTGGTTCGCCAGAGGCTGGGTCTCAGAATAACGACTGGCGTTAACAGACGCAGCGGTAGCACGGGCTTGAGACTGGTGAGCGGGCCGCTGCCTGTCATCCGGTTTTATTGCTTGTAGTGATCCGGCGGGAGATTGGCGAGGCCGTGCACCAGGTGCTCCTGGTCGCGCTCATCTTCGAAACAGCCGGATTCCAGAAACATATAGTCCTTCGGGGCGCGCTTCAGGTTGAACGCCATTTTCCAGGGGCGGGTGAACACTTTGGAATCGTCGATGGCGGCTTCGTAGCGGATGGTGTCGCGATCCACGGGAATGAAGCGCTCCACCACGTGCAACGCGTCGCTGTGGAAGTGGCCCGCCATGTCGAACACGCTCTTATCGTTGTTGTTGGCGACGTCGACCACCAGAGTGCTGCCTTCCCAGCGGCCGCGCGAATCTCCCATCCAGGCCGAGTAGTCTTTGGGATGGCTGCCTTCCATATAAACGATGCGCCACGCGTGCATGTTTTCGTGCATTACGGCGATGAACTTGGGCGTCTCGACGAGTTGAAAACTGAAGTACATGGCGTGAGGGATGCCTTCGTAGTGGCAGTGGCCGGTCGGATCAAACTCCATGTGCTGCGTCAGTTCCTTCACCTGAGCGGCCGCCCACGGTTGATACGGCAGGACGCCGCCTTCGACCACACCTTCCTTGGATTCCGCACCCAGAAAAAACCCACCGGGATGGGGCAGCACAGAGTACATCGCGCCATTGGCTCGCGGCTGCCAAATGCCCTCCAGATCGGGAAGACCGTCGGAAGTGCGCGGAGGGACATAAGCCTTCGCCTGGCCAAAACCGCAGATGGGCGCCAGCGTAAGAAGCGAAACACAAACCAGCTCAGCAGGCTTCATTTGGAAACCTCGCCTTTCGTCGGATACGTGCGGATGAATTCCAGTGGATCGCCTTTGGGCGCCGGCCGGTACTGGGGTTGGATCGCGCGGCCGCTATCGCCTTCGGTGCATTCCTGCTCGCGCAGTTCAAAACCCGGCTGCGTGTTGCGATGCAGGGTCATGCTAATTTTCCACGGCTTGGAATAGGTCTTCGGATCTTCGAGGGTCGCTTCGTAGCGGATGGCGTCAGGCCCGGTGCGGGTGTAACGTTCCACGACGTGGAGCGCATCAGTGTGGGTGTGGCGCGCGGAATCGAGCCATGTCTTGTCTCCCAGATCGGCGACATCCACCACAAGCGTATTGCCTTCCCAGTGACCCACCGAATCGCCCATCCACAGGTCGATGCCTTCCAGATGTTCGCGCGGCACGGTGGTGATCAGACGCTGGTTGTGCAGGTACTCATAGAGAATGATCACCAGGCCCGGCCTCTGGATAATCTGAAACGGAAACGGCAGATAGTTGATGCGGGGCACGCCCGGCATGGCGCAGTGCGCCAGCGGATCGACGCGGTTGGCTTTCTGCTCTCGTTCCAACGCTTCGGGAAGATAAGGGATGTCGTGTCCTTCGGCAAGCTCGCTCACATCAAACTGCGCGCCGTTACGCGTTTCCCAAATCCCCTGCAAATCCGGGGTTTGCGCATGGGCGAGGAACAGAGTCAGGCACGCGGCGGCCAGTATACCGGGAGTCTTCACGGGGCGCGATCTCCTAACCGGGATTCTGTTCCGTGCCCAGCACCACTTGGGTTCCATCGGGAAGAGTCATTTTCTGCGCGTTACCGGTGTGCGTGCCATCCTTGGCAAGGTAGCCTTCTATGGTGACGGTGGCGCCCGGCTTCACGGTATCTTTGCGGAACCCGCGGCGGTACAGGTTGGCGACCGATGCCGTTTCGAACGCCCAGTTCACTGTCTTGCCATCCGCGTCTTTGACGTCGATGTAGATCCAAGAGTGAGGATTACTCAAGTCGAACTTGGAAACGGTTCCAGTGAGCTTGATGGGCTTTTCGCGATCATATTCCGCGGCGAAGGAGTGATGCGCCGCCGCAGGCAGTACCGCGAACAGCAGCCCCATGCCGGCCACGAAGAGCAAGGCTTTCGACGTCATGATGTATCCCTTTCTACTCCGCCCCAATCTGATCTGTCAAGGCGGGTGGCGGAAGGGCGGGTTCGCCCCTTCTTCCCGGCGGTTTCCTTAACCAGCGATCACAGGAATCCGAGCGGACCAGGAGTCGCCTCACGGCTGTTAGAGTGAAAAGAGTGCTCCGGCGAGAAATCGCGATTGTGGTTGTGAGCGCACTCTCCGCAGTTGCGCACCACTCCACCGCTATGTACGATCTGGTGCACGGCACCATCATCGGCGGGGTGGTCACGAAGTTCGAGTGGGAGAACCCGCACTCGCATATTGCGCTCGAGGTGACCGGCGAGAACAACGAGCCCGAGCATTGGGACGTGGAACTCGAAAGCCGCAGCACCCTCAGCCATGCCGGTTGGACCAAAGACACTCTCAAGACGGGAGATCGCGTCTCCATCACCGGAGGCCGCGCCAAGGATGGCAGCTTCCGCATCCGCGCCACCACGGTCCAGTTAGCGGACGGCCGGAAATTGCCCGCGCTGGCACTTCCGGACAACTGAGATTACTTTGCGCTGAGCAGGTTCGCGAACAGGCGGTAGGCGCCGGGCACGCCCGCGGGTAGTTGGCGGAACCAGGAGTATGCCGTGAAGATGTAGACGCCTTTACCGTAGTGCGTCCACAGTTCGCCACCGGCCAGCGCCTCTTCTTCGTCCGGATCTTTCGCTGCCAGCACCGTCTCGTACTTGGGATCCCACTTGCTCGAAAAATATACGCCGCGCTCCTGCACCCAACCTTCGAAATCTTTCGGCGTGATGCGGTTAGGGTACTGGAGCAGGCGGCTATCGACGTGCGGCAGCGCCACCGGAGCATCTTCCACCGTCACACGGTAGCGGTTGCCGGGGGGCACCGTAAATGGATAGGGGCCCATGTTCAGCGAGTTGTCGCCCGTGTTGTACTGTACGATGTACGTGCCGCCATTCTTCACGTAATCGAGGAGCCGCCGCTGGCTGGCGCGGATGTCGGCTCTCACGTTATAGGCGCGAACTCCCGCCACGATCGCATCGAAGCGCGCAAGATCGCCTTGCTCCAGATCGGCCGAGCTGAGCAGCGTGACTTCCAGGCCCAACTCGCGCAAGGCTTCCGGCATCTCGTCGCCGGCGCCCATGATGTAGCCGATCTTGCGCGCGGTGACCTTAATATCGGCCCGCGCGAAGCGGGCTTCCGATGGCGGCAGCAGAATCTGGGTCGGGATGTGCGGATACGAAATCACCTGCATGCCAGACGTGATCTCGCGGCCTCCCACGGTTGCTATGGCGCGCACCGGCGTGGTCACTTCGGCGGCCGGTGGAGTGACATCAAAGAACACTTCCTCAACTTCGCCCAGCGCCCCGACATGGAAGGGCAACGACTTCGGCGAGACCTTCCAGCCGGCCGGCACATCGAGACGGACCTCGCCTTTGGCATCGTCCACATTGCCGCGGAGCGAAACCGCGACTTTGCGGCTGGCCGCGGAGGGGAACATCGCCACCGGATTCGGCAGGTCCACCGCAACGGCCGGCACCACCGCGATGGGCCGCACCCGCGCGCCTTCCGCGCGGTCGGCATAACGGTACTCCACAGGCCGGGTGACTTCGAACGGCGTTCCATCGGCGGTAAACCGGAGCCGCACTTTCAAAATCGGCGGCGTGTCAGCCAGCCCGATCAGCCGCTGATCCGGCACCGAATACACGCTCCCGGCCGGCGGCTGCGCCAGCCAATACGGCTGCGAATAGGGTTGCGACACCGGGATCTGCCGCGCCGAGGTCAGCGCGTTGGTCTGGTTGTACGCAAGCGGGACCGGCTGCACCGGCAGATCTTCGTTGAACATGCCTTCGAGCCGCGCGCCTTCAAGCGTTACCGCGGCGGGCGAGCGGTTGATGATCGTGGTGGTCACGCTCAAGTATGCGGCCGGCACCATTTCCGGCGCCCGCGCCTGCGCGTCGATCCACAGTCCGGCGCATTGCGCGATGGTTTCATCGAGTTCCTCGAGTTTGACGCGGGCCAACGGATCGGACATCGCAGAAACCAGGGAACGCGCCTTCTCCAGTTGCGGGATGATCTTCTCCGGATGAGCAGGTTCGAAGGCCTGCAACGCCTCAGCAAGAATCGCGCCGACCTCGGCGCCTCCAGACAGGCGTTTCCAGCTCGTATCGATACCGTCAAACAAATCTTTCGAAACGGCGTCTCCGCCGACGACGGTGAACTCGCTATCCACCTCGCCGACCCGCCCCATGTTGCCCATACCCTGGCTGCGATGCATGCTCCGGCTCATGCCGGCGATCTCTTCATACGAGTAGCCGAGGATCGGGTTGAAGGCGCCGGTGTCGGTATCGATCGGCGGACCGATTGCCTTCACCGGCTCGGGTCCCGGATTGGTTGCGCGCACCGGCCCACCGCGCCCGCCGCCCCTACCTCCGCGTCCTCCTCCGGCGGCTGGCTGGGCGCCCGCCGGCGGCCCGCCTGGACCGAAGTTGAACGAACTCTGCACCATCCGTTTCGCCTGCCAGGGCTGGACGTATCGCAGTTGTTCCGGAAATTGTGCCGGGTCGGCGGCCGCACGAAACGCTTCGCGGCCCAGAATCGCGGAAGCCTGATGCTGCCCGTGACCGTCGCGCGGCGTCCCTGTGAAACACAAGATGACTACGTCCGGACGGTATTGGCGGATGACCCAGACCATGTCGGAAAGGATTCGGTCGTGACCCCACATCTGCAGGGTTTCATCAGCCGTTCTCGAGAAGCCAAAATCGATGGCGCGGGTAAAGAACTGCCGGGCGCCATCGATCCGCCGCGCGGCGAGCAGTTCCTGGGTGCGAATCAAGCCTAACTGGGCACCCTGCTCGGAGCCAATCAGGTTCTGGCCGCCCTCCCCGCGAGTTGCCGAAAGATAGGCCGTGCGCATATGCCGGCCGCGGGCAAAGTACGCCAGTACGCCGGTCCGCTCATCGTCCGGATGGGCACCGATCATCAGAACCGTGCCCAACTCGTTGAGTTTCCGGAGTGATTGCTCGATCTCAGCGGTTCCGGAGACATTCGGCTGGGCCTGGAGTAGTACTGCTGTAGCGGAAACCAGCACGAACCACCGAAACCTGGGGGCACGCCGCAACATCTTCTTCATTGGTTAGAAGTCTATTCTACGGGAAAAGTAGTGAGGATTTCCCGTCGGGGGGGCCCCGAATGGACGAAAATTGGGTGCGGAAGGCCGCCAGCCGGGTAGGCGGCTTTTTCGGGGAACTGCGTCGTTCCTCACATCCATCTGACAACCCGGCGCCGCCGGCATCAGAGCCTCAGCCACGGATTGGGCTCGCGCTCGGCGGTGGCTTCGCCCGCGGCATCGCTCACGCGGGCGTTCTCAAGATCCTGGAACAGAATCACATTCCCATTCATTGCATAACCGGCGTTAGCGCCGGCGCAATCGTCGCGGCGGCTTACGCCAGCGGCGCGACTCCTGCGGAAATCGCGCTGGCCGGCTGCGCGATGCGGTTCGGCGACGTCGGCCGCTGGCGACTGGGCCGCCTCGGCCTGGTAGGCAGCGAGCGTATGCAGCGTTTCCTCCAAAGGCTACTGAAAGTTTACAGCTTCGAGGAGATGCGCATCCCGCTGGGCGTCCTGGCTACCGACCTCTCGACCGGTGAAACAGTGCCGTTTTTTGGCTCGGGAAAAGTGTTTGATCCGATCCGCGCCAGTTGCTCGTACCCCGGCCTGTTCCAGCCAGTCCGCCTCCAGGAGCGGTTGTTAGTGGATGGCGCGATGAGCATGGAAATTCCGGCGGCGCTGGCGCGGCAACTTGGCGCGACGCACGTGATTTCCGTGCACCTGCCGATGCGCGGTCCCAGCGCGCCGCCCAACAATATGTTTCAAGTGGTGAATCGCTGTTTTCAAATCATGCAATGCCGATCCGAAGATGCGTGGCGCAACGAGACCGACTCCCTGATCGCCCCCGATGTGCGCGGCATCGATTGGGACGGCTTCGCACGAGGTCCGCAGTTGATCGAAGCTGGCGAGGCAGCGGCAATGGCGGCGCTTCCCACGATCAAGGAATGGTTTTCGGGCACGCAGCCGGCAGCCCGCGGCGTGGACGAACGGGCGTATCTACCGCAATCGATGCCACAGGAGATCTAGCAGGCTCAAAAGCCGATCTTGTCTTTGGCCGCTTGGATTTTCCGGCCATCCACGCCGTAAATCACGAACAGATCGCCAAGCGCGCGAAACTCGCCGTGTTCTTCACGGTAATGGACAATGGCCTGCGCCTCTTTCGGGGTTAACGCTAACCGGCTCTCCAGATCCTTGGCGGCGGCCTTGTTCACGTTGATCCTGGTGGGATCCTCCACCTTGGCAAAATTCTTCGCCAGGTACTCGGCGATTTGATCCAGGTCTTTGGCCGAAGCCTGCGCGCCACGGTCTCCCATGCGATACACGATGGCCCGATATTCGTCCTTCGTATGACGATAGGCGGCGAGCTCCTCAGCCTTGTGGCACCTCGTGCATGCGCGGAGCAGGAGGTCCCGGCCGGTCCCTGCAGGCAAATCGGCCGCGCCGGCCGCCGGCGCGAACAGCAGAAAGAGCAGACTCCCTCTCAGGTTCCTCACAACGCTCCCTCCCGGTGTTGCGTGATTCTTATCATATTCCTGAATTTTTTCGGAACAAAAATGGCGATCGCTCGTCTTTGCTCTGGTAAGGAGGGCGAATGCTGTTCAAGCTAGGTGCTTTGCTGGTTGTGATTATGATTGCCCTGGGCAGCGCATTCGGCCAGCTGGTCGACCGCTCGGACTGGTGGCAGTTCCGAGCGGAGGTCCGAGAGCAGGCCCGGGAAGCCCGTGAGTATGCCCGTCATTTGCGAGATAACGCGAGGCGTTACGGGGAAGATACCCGCGAGGCTCGCCGGCAAGCGGTTCGGGACGAGAACCGCGCCCGCAAGGAGGCTGTCCGCGAACGCCGCGAATTTCTCCGCGAACAGGCGCGCGAGCGGCGGGAAGAGCGGCGGGAGTTGTGGCGCGACCGCCTGGAGCGTTATTTCTAGCGTCCTTTGCCGTCCATAGTTATGGTTTGTTAGTACCGTTAGGACCCATCTATACAGCTTCCGTCTTGCCTCTTGGTGCCCCATACTTAAAACTGGAGAGAGGACCGGAGGGGTTTCTTGGGACTGGCGCGTTTCATCGGATTGACACCGCGCCCCGCGAACGGCTCGTCACGCGACGGGTCGCCGGCGGTGCGGCATACCCTCTCTTTGTGCCGCGAGCTGCTCTCCGAGCGCGGCGATAGCGGGAGCCTCGCGCAGACGGCCCTGGAAGCTTTTCGCGCTCTACCGATCACGGCCCGCGCTGAGTTTTTCGATGCGCTGGCAGCCGAGTTTTCGCCCAATCCGCAAGAGGTGGGCCGCACCGCGGACCTATACCGGCGAGAGCCATCTCCGGCCAACCTGGCGCAGATCATGCGCACGGTCGAGCCGGCGCGCCAGGAGTTGTTTCGCCGTCTGAACCTCGCGCCCGGGGGCACGCGAGCCCTCATCGAGATGCGGCGTGAATTGTTAAGCGCCTTAGGCCAGCATCCGGAGTGGATGGCCATTGAGGCCGACCTGGCGCATCTGCTGAGCAGCTGGTTCAACCGCGCGTTTCTGGTGCTGCACCGGATCGACTGGCACACACCGGCAATCATCCTGGAGAAGCTGATCGAGTACGAGGCGGTGCATCAGATCCAGGGGTGGCGCGACCTGCGCCGGCGGCTGGAGGCCGACCGCCGCTGTTATGCGTTCTTCCACCCGGCTCTGCCCGACGAGCCGTTAATTTTTGTGGAGGTAGCGCTGGTCGATGAGATGAGCGCCCAAGTGCAGCCGCTGCTGGATCCGGCTTCCCCCGTGACCGCGTTGGAATCGCCGAAATGCGCGCTATTTTATTCAATCACCAATTGCCATGATGGCCTGCGGGGCGTGCCCTTCGGGACGTTTCTGATTAAGACGGTAGCCGAGGAACTGCGCCGCGAATTTCCGCGGCTGCGAACCGTGGCTACGCTTTCGCCGCTCACCGGGTTCCTGGGCTGGCTGGCGGCCCGGGCGCGGCGCCACGAACAAGGCCCGCAGGATGGGAGGCTGGCGGCCTTGCTGGACAAGCTGGAAACGCCGCATTGGTCAGCGAATCGAGAGGTGGCCGCGGAGTTGCAGAACGACCTGGTTCCGTTGTGCGCCTATTATCTGCTAAACGCCAAGCACTGCTCCGACCCGCTCGACCCGGTGGCTCGCTTCCATCTGCGCAACGGAGCGCGTCTGGAGCGGCTGAACTGGCTCGGAGACACGTCCGCGGCGGGCCTGCATCGCTCCGCGGGCCTTACCGCAAATTACGTGTACCGTCTCGGGGAAGTCGAGCGCAACCACCGGTTGTACACCGGTGAGCATCGAATCCAAGCCTCCCACGCCGTGGAACGGCTGGCCCGCCAGTGCTTCCTCAATCGCGCGCAAGCCGACGGCAGTTAATCACACCCGTCTTCTCCGGCTTCCGAGGCGTCTGACTACTCGTCCAAGGCAGATATCCTTCAGTGACAAGGCACGCCCGTGCGAATTGACATCAGGGTTCGCGCACAATACGCTTCCAAGATGGCCTTCCGAGAGTTTTGCCCGGCGCTCGCCGCAATCCTGACGGCTTCATGCTTCCTGCGGCCGGCAGCCGCCAAGGACCGGGATGCGTATGTCACCGTGAATGGTGTGCGGCTGCATTACGTAAGCGCCGGCAAAGGGCCGCTGATCCTCTTTCTGCACGGCTTCCCCGAGTTCTGGTACGAGTGGAAGGATCAATTGGCGGAATTCGGCAAAGACCACCTGGCGGTCGCGCCCGACCTGCGCGGCTACAACCTGTCTGACAAGCCGACGGAACTGGCTGGGTACAAGATGAACGTGCTGGTGGAGGACATCCGCGCGCTCGGCGATCACTTCTCTCCCCAGAAGAAATTCGTGCTGGTTGGCCACGATTGGGGCGGCGCCGTAGCCTGGGCGTTCGCGATCGCGCACCCGGAGATGCTGGAGAGACTCGTCATCATCAACGCACCGCATCCGGGCCTGTTTCGCCGATTGCTGAGTTCGGATAAAGCGCAGCAGCAAGCCAGCCAATACATGCTGATGTTCCGCAGCCAGCAAGCCGAAGCAGCTCTTTCGGCCAATAATAACGCCACACTGGTAAACATCGTCCTAGGCGAGGGTTTGAAAAGCGGCGTATTCACCGAGGCGGATAAAGCGGCATACCTCAAAGCCTGGTCCCAGCCCGGAGCGCTGACGGGTGGATTGAACTACTATCGGGCAAATGAAGTGGGACCGCCGGCGCCCGGCCAAACCGCGACCGGAAATTTCGGCGTCGACCCAAAGACACTGATGGTCAAAACGCCGACACTGGTGATCTGGGGCGAAAAAGACACCGCGCTGCTGATGCAGAATCTCGACGGCCTCGATCAATATGTTCCACGCCTGACCGTCAAACGCATTCCGGATGGCTCGCACTGGGTGATTCACGAGAAACGCGACGAAGTGAATCGTGAGATTCGAGCCTTTTTGCACTAAGGCGCGGGCGATTCCGATCTCACATCGAGGGTGTTCACCTTCTCGGCCGCTGGCGGCCATGTGCCGTCAAGGAATGTCGCGATCGATCCGAAGACCGTCTCCGGCTCTTCGATCCACGGCACATGAGCCGCTTTTGCGATGGTGAGCAGCCGCGCGTTCGGCAGCAGCATCGCCCATTCCCTGCCGCCGCCATAAGGGGCGCTGCGGTCTTTTGCGCCGTGGATCGTCAGCACCGGCGCTTGCACTCTCGCGAAATCTTCCGCGCCAAGCTTGAGCCTCTGGATTGACGGCAACACGTGGGCATTCCAATACCTCATGAAGTTTAATTCGTTCGCGAGGTCACATGGTTCCCACTGCAGCTTGCCGGCATCGGTGGCATCGCCTACATATAGAATACGCAACAGTGCCCAAAATTTTCGGCACAGTTGCCGAGGATCTGCGCCGGGCTCAACTTGCAACTGTGCGAACTTCGATAACACCTCCGCGAGCGTCGCGTCCGCCCCGGACAAATGCGCGGAATATTTTCTGCCGGATATCGGCTGGATGGGACCGATTTGCACCACGCGATTAATCCGTTCCGGATATTTCATCGCGTACAGCACAACCGTCAAACCCACATACGAGTGTCCCAACACGTCCACTTTTTCGAATCCGAAATGGCGGCGCACCGCTTCCAGATCCTCCACATCATTGTGGATACCCGCCGCGAGCTTCGTTTCGTCGCTGACTGCGTCGGAACGCCCCCGGTTGCGTAGATCGAAAAAAATTATTGTGCGTTGAGCAGCCAGATGGCGGAAATCATCGAACAGGTAAACGGCGCTCGGAATCAACAGGGCCTTCGGGCTTTCACCGACACACCTACAAAAAAGCCGGACCTCGTCAGTTGTTGTGACGTACAGTCCATTCTGACTCATGGATGCAGCCATTATACGGTTCTCCACGAGGTACGGTTCTTAATGACTGCGTAATCCAGGCAGGTATGGCTGGCAAGAGCGCATAGATTTTTCGCAATGGGAGGAAGAATGGTGGTTCTTACTTTAGGCTTACCTGGGCGCTAGTTCCACGGAGAGGTATACATGCGGCGGCAGCGCAGGCATGAATAACGGCCATGAATTGGCCATGTGACATGGTTGTGCATAAGAGAACACCAGACGCTGCCGATCCGGTTCCAACCGTACCGTACCTGGGTCATATTGTTCTCCTATTCGCAGTTTCTGCCTCACTCCCGCGCCGACCACCCCGAGCCTTGCTATGAATCTTTCTGGACAGGGTACATGCAAATTTTGCGTGCAAGCCGCCGTCCCGGATCGCGCCGTACGCACCATTCCAGACCGGCGCTTTATGCGGAAGCGGGACGGGCGGTCATAGTGGACACGCTCACCGAACTCATCTCTTTCGCTTCTTGCGCTTGGACTTGAATAGGCCGGGTCCGGAATTCGTGGCTGAAAATCTCAACCGCAGTGTACTTTCCGGAAGATCGAATCGTCCGTCCATTGACGCATAACGTCAGCCCGACTCGATCATTAAGCTTGGCGGGCCAGTTCAGCGACATACGTATGGTTGTCCCGACGGGTAAAGCGTCTCCACATTCAAAGAGGATCCCGCTGCTCGATAGGTTTAGGGTTCGTCCTGTACCCGTTTTCAATACCTGCTTACCATCCAGCAGCTTGTACTCGAGATCCACATAGATGGGATAACGGCGATGAGACCGGCGGTGGTGATCCGGGCTCGGAGGTTCCTGTCGAAAGTGGGAGGTCATATCGCGCACGGTTATTGCAATTGTCCATCCAAGACCAAATCAATTTCCGGCGGATATGGAGTGTTGTGAAACGGTTCCGTCGATTTCAGTACGCAATGTGCGGGCGTCACGCTTGAAACGCTGGCAAGAGGCTTGCAACCCCGGGGCGTGGGCGATTCGCTTCTGTGAAGATTCTCATTCTCGACGATGACTTGGGGTTTTTGTTCTGGATCGCGAAAGCCCTTGAACCATTCGGGTATACCGTCGTACCCGCTGATACAGTTTCGCAGGCGAACCGGCTGATTCGCCGGTTGAAGCTTTCCGTGAATATGTTGATGGTGAATCCCGAGTTGGAGGGAGCCGTAGAATTTGCAGAAGAGTTGCGGCGCCGCAAGAGGACTAATCTCAAAGTGGTCGTGCTGGTTTCACCGGAGGCATCTCATCGGGGAACCCCGGGTATTCAGGCCGACGCTACTCATGCGAAGCCGGATCCCGCCGCTATCGCCGACTTAATGTCGGCCGAGCCCGATGTGACCGGACCCACATTGCAAATGGAATGGGTCAAATTCGTACAACAGGTTCTGGGTCACAGAACTGCGCGCTCGCGCGCCAATTGAATTTCGCATCACTTGTGGCCGGCTGCGTGGTGCGCCGCGGCAGAAGCGGCTCCCACCTTCACCGAGTGCGCCACATGGTCTTTACTTCCCTCCGGTATGTCGACCACCACTCTGGCGCCGGGCTTCAGATCTTCCAGGGCCGCTTTCTGATCGCCTCGGCTGATTTCGGTTTGCGCATTTAATTTGACGTCCACGTCGCCCTTGGTTGTCTTTACGGTCATGACACTGTTGTCGACCTTGGTCACGGTGCCGATCACGTGATCGAAACCGCCGTGCGCAAACAACGGCGCCGCCAGCGTGAGCACGCTGAGAACAATTGCGGCCGCCAGGGTCTGGCGCCGGGCTTTAATGATGGTGGTGTTGAGTCGGTTCATGAGTGTCTTCTCCACTTAGAAACTTTTCCTCTTCCTCTTCTTCTTGACGGTCATCGGGACCCTTGGGGTTCAGCTTTTCCATTTCCTTCTTCTCTTCTGCTTCCTTCGCCTTCTGCATCTCTTCCTGTTCTGAACAAAGTCACAAATAATCGAAATACCTCTCTTTATATACACGGGCTTGAAAATGGACTTCAATTCCGCTTCACTTTAATTCTCC
>CAZKQQ010000096.1:17033-24161 GCA_964554945.1 uncultured Solibacteraceae bacterium
CTTCGAAGGTCAATTGCGGCAAATGCCGGATGAAAAGAACCAGCTTCCAGGAGTCCTCTTCATCGTGTGCGGAACCGCCGCCCCAGGCCGGCATCGCGGTCAGCCGGATTCCATTCTGGATTATGTAAAACAGTTCGCCATCGCTGAGGCGTTGGGTTGCAGGCAAGCGCATATCGGGAGCGGGGGGATAAGTTCGTTTGCCGATGAGAGTGTCGCCGCTCCCATCGTTGGCGTGGCAACCGGCACAGTGGTCGGCCCAATGCGCGCGTGCTTCGCTCAAAACCTGAGGCGTAGGGGCAATTGAGTTCTTGCGAGCAATTGCCTCGCGCGGCATGGCGGCGTCTCGCATGCGCAGAGCGGTCCAGCCCTCCAGAGCTGTCGGCTGCTCGCGAGCGCTGAGTCCGCGGGCTTGCGAGATCCACGCCAATGCCCCGGCGATGAGAAACACCACTACCGCGAACACGCCGATCAAAAACCAACGCAATCTGTGCATCTGCTCCTTCAAATTCTAATGCGTTTTTCAGATGTCCGGTGGAAGGTCATCGGGAAGACGGCGGGATCGTAACTCGCCGATACGGAAAACGCCGGGACCGGACGCAGAAATATTT
The DNA here is from genome assembly GCA_964554945.1 of uncultured Solibacteraceae bacterium. GTDB lineage: Bacteria > Acidobacteriota > Terriglobia > Bryobacterales > Bryobacteraceae > PSRJ01. The sequence continues at coordinate 17,642 of CAZKQQ010000096.1, forward strand.
CATTCCCGGCGGCAAAACGGGGGACGGATTGCAGGATGCCGGGCATCTATTGAATCATGCCTTCCGCTCAGCTTACGATGGCTCTGCGCCCCGGCGCTGCCCGCGGTCTAGAATGGAAGTCACATGCCGTGCCTGATGCTGCTAATCGGAATCGCGTTCCCGCGGCTCGCGATCGTGCTCCTGTTTCTCTTTACCACCTTCCTGGAACGCGCCTATCATTCGCTGCTGTTGCTGGTGCTGGGGTTTATTTTCCTGCCGCTCACCACGATCGTCTATGCGTGGATTGTGAACGGCCGCCACCCGATCGATGGCATCTATCTGGCAGCCATAATCCTGGCTGTGTTGGCCGATCTCGGCTTGCTCGGTCAGGGCGAGTATCATCGCCGGCGCAACTGAGGGACGGCGTCTACGGCCGCTGACGCTCGATCACGCGCCGCCCTTTGGGGGTGATCCGGTAAATTAACAACGGGGCGGCGCCCGCCGCGGCCGGTTCCTGATGAGCGGATTCCACATACCCCTCCAGGTCCAGGCGGTCCAGCCGGCGTTGCTGGTGGATGTTCTTGGGAATAATTTCTTCGTCGGCCGCCGCGGTCTTAAGAAGCTGCAGGTCGACAGCATCGAGTTCGCGTTCCACGTGTCCCCTTACCAATGTGGCGGAGTTCATCTTCACCCTGTTTGACTGGACGATATCACTTTGGGTTGCAATCACCAACGCCTGCCGGTACCAGAGCGTGGCTGCGCCAGACAAAGCTCCAGCCCGAAATTCCCTCCTGCGCTCCTGAATTCGCGTGTTTACGCGGTGTATGGGTCGAGGGGAAATCTGGTACCGGGTGTTTACACCACTCCTCACGCCCCGGGGAATTGGGGCGGTTTACGCGAGGTTCAATACCTGCTTAACGGACCCGCTCTGCTGGTTAATCTTCTCTTGCAGCATCATGATCGCGTAGATCAATTGCTCGGGACGGGGAGGACATCCGGGGACAAAGACATCGATGGGAATCACCTGATTGACCGGCACCAACGCGTAATTGTTGAACACGCCGGTCGAGGTCGCGCAAGCACCCATGGAAATCGCCCACTTCGGTTCCGGCATCTGTTGATACAAATGACGGACCACAGGCGCCATTTTGTTCGAAACCCGGCCGGCAATAATCATCAGGTCCGCCTGGCGGGGCGAGCCGCGGAATACTTCCGCGCCAAAGCGAGAAATATCGAACCGCGATGCGCTCATCGACATCATTTCAATGGCGCAACAGGCGAGGCCAAAAGCCATCGGCCAGATGGAATTCTTGCGCGCCCAGTTCACCGCCGAGTTGAGCGTGGTGAACACAATCCCCTCGGAAGCGGCGGCGGCGGCATTATTCACCGAGTAGTCATCAACGCGTGTAAACAATTCCACCGGACTGCTGGCAAGCGGTTTGTCCATACGATTTATTTTCGCACGCCCGTGACCCCTCTTGTAGAATCGAAGTGTACCCGCCCCCGATGCCGCCGGACAATTTTGATGAACTGCTCGACAGCGCCGCCGCCACCTGTGGAATCGAGGGTGGGTACTGGGACATTTGGGGCAACCAGCACGCCACGTCCACAGCCGTAAAACAAGCGATCTTGAAATCCATCGGGGTGGCCGCGGATACACCGGAAAGCTTGATTCGCTCGTTGGCGGACCGCGCGCGGCGCCAATGGACGCGCCTGCTTTCTCGAGTGGTGGTCGCATCCGAGTCCCAACCGCGCTTGCTCGCAATCCACGTGCCTGCGGAGCTGGCAGGCGAGTCCGCGCGCGTCAACGTGCGCCGCGAAGATGGTTCCTCGTCTGAATTCAACGCAAACCTAGCTGAACTGCCGGAGACGGGATCGGCGAATTTGGACAACCGCTCCTGGATCCGAAAGGAATTGCGCCTTCCCGGCGATCTGCCACTCGGCTATCATGACGTTTCCGTTTCGGTGGGCTCCACCAGTGCTACCACCCGCTACATCGTGACACCAGACCGGGCCTGGTCCGGACCAGACCACGGCCAAAGCCGCCGCGCGGCCGGTGTCGCCATCAGCCTGTATGGCGTGCGCTCCAATAGCAATTGGGGCTGCGGCGATTTTCGCGACTTGATTTCCGTCATCAATTGGGTGGCCGAGCACCTCGAGGCCAGCTTCGTTTCCCTGAATCCCCTGCACGCGATTCATAATCGCGAACCGTTCAACACCAGCCCCTACTCTCCGAATTCCATTTTTTATCAGAATCACATTTACCTGGACATCGAAGCCATCGAGGATTTCGCCCGTTCGCGACGCGCGCGCAATCTGCGCCACCGCTCCGACATCTGCGCCGAAATCGAATCGTTGCGAGCCGAGCCGCTGGTGGATTATGAACGCGTCAGCAAACTCAAACTGTGCTTTCTGAAGCTACTGTTTTTGCAGTTCCTGCGCGAACGGCGGGCCGGATCGCCGCGCGCCAGGGAATTTGAAGAGTTCCGGCTCCGCGAGGGCGATCTTCTCGACAAGTTTGCTACATACTGCGCGCTTGATGAGTATCTGCACCGGCGCAATCCGGAAATCTGGACGTGGCCGCAATGGCCGCCGGAATATCAGGATCCGGAAGGCGCGGCGGTGAAGGATTTTGTGAAGAAGCACTGGCGATCGGTGCTGTTCCATCAATACGTGCAGTGGCAGATCGACCGTCAGCTGGATCGCGCTCAGCAGCATGCACGCAGCCGTCTTTCCATCGGACTCTATCACGACCTGGCGCTCGCAACCGACAGCTTCGGCTCCGATCTATGGGCTTACCGGCGCTTTTTCGCGCCCGGCTGCCGCGTCGGATCTCCGCCCGACGACTTCGCGCCCAACGGACAGGATTGGGGGTTCCCCCCTCCGAATTCCGAGAGCCATCAGGAAGACGGTTACCGCCTCTTCGCCGAATCCATTCGCAAGAACTGCCGGCACGGCGGCGCTCTCCGCATCGACCACGTCATGCGCCTGTTCCGCCTTTACTGGATTCCGGAGGGCTACGATGCCAGCCAGGGCGCCTATGTCCGGGAGCTTTCCGAAAATTACGTGCGCCTGCTGGCTCTGGAAAGCGTCCGCAACCGCGTCATTATCATCGGCGAAGATCTGGGCACAGTCGAACCAGCAGTCCGCGAGACCCTTGCGAGTTTCGGAATCTTGAGTTACCGGCTCTTCTATTTTGAAAAATACAATGGCGGTTTTCGCCGCAGCGACGAATACCCGCAACAGGCTCTGGTGTCATCCACCACTCACGACCTGCCTACTCTCACCGGATATTGGGCAGGCGCCGATATCGAAGCGCGACGCAAAGCCGGCACGATCGATGAAGAAGGCTATCGCGCGCAATTTTCCGCTCGCGCGCAGGATAAGCAAAAAATGCTGGATGTCCTGTTCCAGGCGAGCCTCTTGCCGGAACATCTGCCGCGCGCGGCCGGAGACTATCCCGAACTCACGGAAGAATTGCTTCGCGCGATTGCCGGTTTTCTTGCGGTCACACCTTCCCAGTTGTGGGCGATCAACCAGGAAGATATCACGCGCGAGTTGCACCAACAGAACCTGCCCGGCACTACCTGGCAATATCCAAACTGGCGCCGCAAGCTGCGGTTCACTATTGAAGAACTGCAATCCGATCCGCAGGCCCGGGCTTTATCGGAAATTTTCCACGATTGGATTGTCAAATCCTCGCGCGCCAACGCCATCTAGCCGAGCCGGCCTGGCCGGCGTTACTTGGGCGCTTGTTCCTTAGTCTGGTCCTCGGGCAGCGGCTCAGGCGTGTCGTATTTGATTTCCGATTCGGTGGAGAACTTACGATAAAGACGGAACTCCTCATCGTTCCGCGTCATGACATCGCTGGTCCGCAGACGGTTCTCAGCCTTCAGCGGCAGCAGAAAGGGATGGTCGCTGATGTCCTGATAATCGTAATCGAGGACCGTCTCCGCCTGCCGGATCGGGAAATCGGCGGGAATATTTTCGGACACCAGCGTTACTCGCAATACCTGATGCGTATCCTTGTCCACGTAAACCAGCCCGCTATAGGCCGGAAGAATGTGCATCTGGCGCTCGTAATCCAGCATCCAGTGAGAACGGGCTTGCGCAACGTGATAGGCAAAGGCCATGGCCCGGCGGCCCCGCAGCGTGGCCCAGTGGTCCCATTCGAACCGGGCCTCCGTATCGCGCTCGAAAATATCCTTCAGCATGCTGCCGAACTCGCCGGTGGAGGTGGCGCCGCCCAATTTGCGGTAGTCCTCCTGGGTGACGGTGTTGTTCACCAGGACCAGCTTGTAATCTTCCTTCTGCTCGAAATAGCTCAGGCGGAGCGTGAGGGTGTCCTGCAATTGCCAGGACGGATCATCCCCGGCATGGCCGCCGTAGCGGCCCCCGGGAGAACCAGCGATGTAGCGCCGGGTAACTTGTGTGCAGATGAAGTCCGGCAGGGTCTTACTATAGTTAATCGCGTATTCCCTTACCTCGGCGATGATGGCCGCCTGTTCCTCGGCGGAAGGCGGCGGAATCGGTTTGGGCTTGGCCTCCGGCGCTGCCGCCGCTGCGGCGGCAAGGGATTCCGACTGATCGCGGAGATTGTGTAACGCCGCCAGCGTCTTAGGCCCGATCCCGAGGGATTGGAATTCTTCGATCGTGCGGTCGTCCAACTTCTCGGTCAGCTTGGCGCGGCTCAGGAAGCCGGCGACTTCTTTATCGGTCTGCTTCAGTTGAACTGAGGATTGCAGGAATTTCCGGAGTTGCTGGACGGACAGGCTTTGGGCCGTAGCAGCCAGTGAAAAAACGAACACAGCGGCCAGCAGACGGTAACGCATCCTTTGACCATTTTCGCACGGTACCTATTTGGGCGGTGCTTGCTGCTTAATGGGGGTCCAGAGGCCCATATTTGACTTCCGATTCGGTCGAGAACTTGCGGTAAAGACGAAATTCGGCGTCGTTGCGCGTCCGGGTCTGGTCGGTCTTCAGGCGGTTCTCAGCTTTCAGCGGGAGCAGGAAAGGATGGTCGCTTATGGTCTGGAAATCGTAATCGAGCTTCGTTTCGGCTTGCTCAATAGAGAAGCCGGCCGGGATGTCTTCAGCCGTGAACGTCACCCGTAATACCTGGTGGGTGTCCTTGTCCACGAAAACCACTCCGCTATACGCCGGAAAAACGCTTCTCTGCCCTTCGTAGTCGAGCCTCCAGTGAGAATGATCCTGCGCGACGCGGTACTGGAAAGCCAGGGCGAGTCGCCCGCGAACGGTGGCCCATCGATCCCACGAGAAGCGCGTTTCGGTTCGAGGCTCGAACAGATCTTTGAGCATGCTACCGAATTCCCCAGTGGACGTTGCGCCCGCAAGCTTAAGGTAATCCTGGTTCGCCGGGCTGTTGTTGACCAAGACCAGCTTGTACTCTTCCTTCTGCTGGAAATAGCTCAACCGCAGTGTGAGGGTGTCCTGCAGCAGCCAGGCTGAATCATCTCCCGCAGGTCTGGACGCGGCCGTGATGTAGCGCCGGGTTACTTGCGTGCAGATGAAATCCGGGAGACGCTTGCTATAGTTCAACGCGTATTCGCGAACATCGGCAATAGTGGCGGCCTGCTCCGCCTCGGATGGCGGCGCCATGGATTTGGTTTCGACTTCGGACGTGAGAGGCGCGGCCGCCGGCAGGCCCTCGGACTGCCCGCGTAGACTGCGTAGTGCGGCCAGGGTTTGGGGGCCGGTCGCTAGCGATTGGAGATCTTCGATCGTGCGATCATCCAACTTCTCGGTCAACTTGGCGTGCGCGAGAGCGCCCGCAACCTCTTTGTCAGTCTGCTTGAGTTTCACAGCGGACTGCAGAAAGGCACGCAATTGCTGGACCGAGAGGTCCTGAGCCGCGGCGGTGAGTGAAAACAGAAAAACCGCAGCGAGGAGACGCGAACGCATGCTGTGTTTATCTTCGCACGGGCCAGAGAGCGGAGATTTCAAGCGCGGCCTATGTGCCAATTGCAGTGAAGTTCCGGTCGCGGTTAATAGACGCGCGGGCGGTCTCAGCAAGCAGATGCTCATCCAGCTCAAGACTTGTACGCCGCCGGTCTATAGTGCACCGCCGCGGCGGCTACGCTTATGACTGCGGCGTTTCGACGTAATACGATTTCACGCGCCGCGCGGCGGCTCGTCCCACGACGGCCGCGAGTTGTTCCTCGGTCGCGGCGCGCACCAATTCCGAGCTGCCGAATTCCTTGAGCAGCTTCTGCACGGTGCGCTTGCCCACACCCTGGATGATTTCCAGCTCGGAGGTGAGTTGCAGGGCGTTGCGGCGAGAGCGATGAAACGTCACCGCGAAACGGTGCGCTTCGTCGCGGATCGATTGAATGAGGTGCAGGATAGGCGAGAAACGGTCGAGCACCACCGGCTCGTCCTCCTGGCCGTACACGTAAATGATTTCTTCGCGCTTGGCGATCGAGGCGAGCGGCTGGTTGATGATACCGAGGGCCTCCAGCGCGCCGGCGGCCGCGTGCAATTGGCCGAGGCCGCCGTCGATGAGGATCAGGCCTGGTAGGGG
>CAZKQQ010000097.1:0-23966 GCA_964554945.1 uncultured Solibacteraceae bacterium
AGCCGATGCAGATCCTGATCCGTTGCGATCAGCCCAACGCCTTAGCCGCGCGCGTCTTCCTGCAAGACCATGTGGTCGAGGCCAAGATTCATCCCGATGGAAAAGGGATCCTGTTGCGCACTACCGATGCCGATCAGTTTTACCTGATGTTGAATCGCATCGTTCTGGAGACAGGCATGACCGTCGAATCCGTGGCGCCCGCCGATGACGACGTCAACTCCGTCTATCAATACCTGATCGGCGGCGAGGGAGGCACCGTATGAACCGGCTGTGGATGCGGCAGATCGCCGGCGTGATCGGCCTGGAGTGGAAGAAAACTTTCCTCTCGCGCCGCGGCTGGTGGGTGTACCTGATGGCGCTTGGCCCGATTGGCATCAATCTGATGCACACACTGGTCGCGCTGCGCCGCCAGGGCTTTCGCGGGCACACGGTTTTTCAGGACAGCCAGTTGTTCGCCGGCGAGTTCGAGCTCTATTTTCTACACCTCGGCATCTTCTTCGGTTGCATGGGCATCTTCTCGAATTTATTTCGCGGCGAGATGCTGGAGAAAACGCTGCACTACTATTTCTTGACGCCGATGCGCCGGGAGTTGCTGGTAATCGGAAAGTTTCTGGCCGGCCTGATCGTGGCGCTGGTGCTGTTCGAAATAAGCGTGGGCGTCTCCTTTTGGTTGATGGGCCGTCACCAGGGCGTGGCCTGGTCGGAGTTTCTCCAGCATGGGTCTGGGTTGGTCCAGATGGGTTCTTACCTGCTGGTTACGGCCTTGGCATGCGTTGGATATGGCGCCGTGTTCCTGATGGCGGGCCTGTTCATTCGCAATCCGATGATTCCGGCGGCCGTGGTGATGGTTTGGGAAAATCTGAATCCCTTCCTGCCCAGCCTGCTGAAAAAGTTCAGCGTCATTTTTTATCTGAAGAGTCTGAGCCCGGTGCAGTTGAGTGTGCCGCCGCCATTATCCGTGCTGGTGACCGACACCGATCCGGCGCCGGCCTGGCTGGCCGTTCCAGGATTATTGATCGTCGCCACCCTGGTGCTGGCGTATGCCGCGATCTCGGCGCGCCGCGCCGAAATCAGTTACGGAGAGTAACAGAATAATTTTTCATGACTCAGCATCACGCCGGCCCTTCCGCGGCGCGAAACGGATGAGACTTTTTCAGTCATCTATGAGAGCGCTGCCTCTGTCAACGACGAAATCCTCGCCGATGGTGACGAGTGCGTGCGCGGGTCCGTCGCTGCGTTCTACTGCTGCACCCGGAAGGCGTACAGTGAATCCCCAGCGGCAGCCAGAACGTATTGTACGCCGTCGAGCATGTACGTGATTGGCGTGTTGCTCAAGTCTTTATCGAAGCTCGTGTGCCAGAGTTGGCGGCCTGTCTCGGGATTGTAAGCCACCAGAAAACCGCCGGGCGCTCCCGCGAACAGAAGTTTGCCCGCGGTGCTCAGTAATCCGCCCAGGTGCTCGGGGCGCGGCGGATTCCATTCGGTACCTGCATATTTATGTACCCAACGCAGTTTGCCGGTCTTCGGATCGATGGCACGGAGCGAGGCTTCGATCCCACCCACGGCCTGCGACGTGTGTCCGGAACTGCCGAATGAGGGGCCGTCAGTCTTGTACTGATAATGGATCTCATAGCCTTGCGCGGTATTCAGATACATCAGCTCTGTCTCGGGGTCGTAGGTCGGTGGAGTCCAATTCGCCGCCCCTCCGTTGTTCGGTGAGATGAGCGTTCCGCCCAGTTGCGAATCCTTGTCGGGGTTCGGAATCGGCTGGCCGCGCTCGTCGATGCCCTTAAACCAGTTCGGCGATTCGACGAACGTGTTCGTGACCAGGTTCTTGCCGCTGGTCCGGTCCAGCACAAAGAAAAAGCCATTGCGGCTGGCCTGTGCGACGAGTTTCCGAGGCTGGCCGTTAATCGTCATATCGAACAGCACGGGCACCTGCGCGGCGTCCCAATCGTGCGTGTCGTGCGGCGAGGATTGAAAATACCACGCCATCTTTCCTGTGTCCGGATTCAGCGCGACGATGGACGCGGTGTACAGATTTGAGCCTTTGCGCAAATCGCCGCGATAGACCGGGTTTGGATTCCCGGTAGTTACATAGATTAAGTTGAGATCGGGGTCATAGGTGACAGGTTGCCACGGCATTCCGCCGCCGTGCCCGGCAGCATAAATATCCGGCCAAGTCTCGATCCCGGGCTCACCCTGCCGAGGTGTTGTATACCATTTCCACTGGATCTCGCCTGTTTCGGGATCGCGCGATTCCAGCCATGCCGGGACGTCCAAAGCATCGCCCGAAAGTCCGACAATTACGTGATTTCTTATTACAATCGGCGGCGACGTCGCGAAATACTCGGCTCGCACGTCCGCAATTTGTTTATGCCAGCGCTCCTTTCCGGTTCCGGCGTCTAGAGAAACGATGAATCCGTCGGGTGTTTCGAGGTAGAGCCAGCGCCCGTACATCCCCAAGCCGCGATTGCCGATGTGGTCACCACCAGTAGTTTTCCAGAAAAAATGCCAGATCTCCTTGCCGTTGCGTGCGTCCACGGCCCAGGCGTGGTCGGGCGCCGAGAAGTACAGGACGCCATTCACCAGCAGCGGTGTCGATTTGAGCAGTCCGCCCGCCAATGCCCCAGGACCCAAGCGGATGGGAACCGCTTCGGAAACAGATCCCCCGGTTTCAGCAGCGGCCGGATTCGTATTCGCTCGATACAGCCAGGCGAGGCCCAGGTTTTTTACGTTGGACTGATTGATTTGATTGAGAGTGCTGTAATGGCGGCCCGAGTAATCGCCGTGATATGTAGGCCAGGCATCCACGGGCGGGGCTCCGAGCAGCGCTGGATCTAATTGCGGCTGTGCCAGAGCGATGCCCGCAGAAATGATAAGGGACGACAGAGTGCGATATATCGATCTCATTTGAGCGTCACCAGGTAAGCGGTCAAATCGTGCATCTGTTTGTCGCTGATCTTCCGGAAGTTGTCCAGGTGCGCCTGGTAAGGATCAGTAATCTCTACCTTGGGAACTTCGTTATCACGGGAGAAGGACCGGCGTACGCCGGCGGCGTCGATCAGCGTCACCGAAAAATCGTCCACAGCAACCAGCCGGCCCTGGAAGGTTTGTCCCGAGGGCAGCGATACGCGCACTGTGCTCGGTTTGATGGAAGGGCCGCCGCGTCCAGGGCGCGGATTGATGATGCGCGCTTGCAGTACGAACGGATCGTATTTGGCGCCAATCCCTCTGAGATCCGCATTGGGATCATGACAAGCCCCGCACTTCCCCTCTCCATGGAAGAACGCGGATCCCTCGGCGGCATTACCGACGACGATTGCATTCACGTCAATGCCGCCGCGGGCGCGGGATTCTTCGATCCGGGCGCGGAGAAATGCGGCCAGGTCGGCACTCTGTTCTGCCGAAAGGCTCGCAAACGCCGGCATTCCAGCATCGGGCCGGCCGCTTTTGAGGAAGGCGCCCAGCTCCTTGCCGCCCACGTCCTTTAACACGACTAACGACCGAGCCAGGTCCGGGCCCGCGGCGCCTCTGGCATCGAGCCCATGGCAAAAACCGCAATTCGGGCGATATAGCTGGTTTCCACGCTCCACCGCCGCCGGATCCACTCTGGCCTGTACCGCGCGCCCGCCCGGCTGCTGACTCCAAGTAACACCCACCGGGGTGAGAACCACACAGATCGTTAGAACATCGAATAAGCGGTGGTGTTTCATGACGCTCATGAGTTCAGAAGCTGTTTCAGATACTCCATCTGCCCCTTCGTTTGCTCGACGGCATTGCCGGGAGCGTCGCGATACTCACGCTCGATAATTCCGTAGATGGGCCATTTATTATCACGGATGAGGGCCAGACATTCCTTAATAGGCGTGTCACCCGTTCCGAGCGCGACATTGGGCCCGCCGTTGCGCTTGCGGTCCTTGATGTGAATATGGGTGATCCGGTTATGGTGCTTCTTCAGGAAATCCACTGCGTCGTTATTGCCCGCGGTGAAGTGGCCGATGTCCAGATTGATCGCAAACTGTGGTGACATTGCCAGCAGCTTCTCCATGCCTTCGGCTGTCGCGACCTCGTTCGGGTCATTCACCAGGGCATGCGGATGCCAGGCCGGCTTGATCTTATATTTTTGAGCGAAAGGCACCAGCCGGGGCGCCACATCCAAACGGCTTTGGTTGGTGCAGAAACAGCCGACTTTCAGGGCCTGCATTTGTTTGAATACGGCATCCATCTCGTCGTCGGTGAAATCGAGGTCGAAGGTCATGACGTAGGAAAACAGGTTCAGCCCGGCATTGTCGAATTTTTTGCGAATCTCAACAAACCTGCCGATTGGCGTCTTGAGCCTCCACTCCCTCACATCGGCTCGCGATTTTTGATATTCGGGTGTCATCGGGTTTGGCGGATGGCCAAAGTTGACGGCACCGAGCAGGCGCGGCTCGAGCAAATTGACGAGTTCGACGTTAGCCGCCCCCACCGCGAGACAACCCTCAATGACGGTATCGATGACATCTTTGCCGGCGGGGGTTTCGGGCAGGGGGTTCAGGGATCCCGTAATCAGCCCCATTTTGACCCCGCGAACAGTGGAATCCACCTTTGCCGCCTTGAGGCGCGGCAGGACCGCCAAGGCCACTCCGCCGAGGGCCAGTTTTCCAACTTGACGTCTGGACTGCATAGGGTTCATCTCTCCTCGATCATCCAAGAAACGCAATTGCCCGCCCGGCCCATCCCACGCAGAACCAAAGAGTGAGCGATATAGCCGCAACCACCGCGGCCCGGCGCGACACGGGAGGAGTGTTCGACCGGATTGCCCGCCGGAAAACGGTGAAATGGAAAAGAATTGCCGCAAGGAGAATCACAAGCTTGGTTTTAAAAGCGGTATTAGCTGCGTACCGGGCGGGATCGGGGAGAAATACCAGGATGCCGGTCGCGACCGACAGCAGAAGCCCGCCAACTGCAAGCCGCCAGAGCTGGGCGGTAATCGCCGGCATGCCGATTTTGCGGAGACCGAGGCCGAGCAAGCGTAGATTGAAGATCACGGTGGTTCCGAGCACGAGCGTGAGCCCAAAAAGGTGAAACGACTGAATTAGAGGTATGGCGTACTTGGCATTGCGGAGGACGTCTATGGTCTTGGAACTATACGACCACTCCCATATGTGCTGTAGAGACATTCAGAGTTCGCCCACGTTACAGTTCGTACGCCATGGTTCGCCCGAGCGCAATGACACAAGCCCAAATGACTAGCGATAGTGCGCCCGAGATCCGGGCACCCCGCGGCACCTCTCCGTTTTTATCCCACTCCGCCATTTTTGGATAGTACTTGATTTGATAAAACGCGGCATTGAGACCCGCCAAGACAAGCAGGGCCAGTTTGAACCGGAAGAACGTGTTCTGATAGACCTTCTCCGCTTGCGCGACAAACAGCAACACGCCTGTGATAAACATGGCGGCGAAGCCCGGCAGCGACAGAGGAACAAATTGGTCCATGATCCTGGATACCGGTTCTGCCGCAAATGCGAGCCGCAGAAGCCGTAGATCGAATAGCAGGATAAGGCCGACTGATAGCGACAGCGCCATGATGTGACTGCCCTCGATCAACGGAAACAGGAGATCCGATTGCCGGATGCCTGTGGCAAACGCGGTGTTTTGAAGCCAATGGCACCAGCTGAGGATCACCATGAAGGTCCGGATGTTATTGATTCGAGCTTCCCGCCGAGCCTTCACCTTTGGGCCGGGCGATATCGTGATAAAGCCGCCGTCCATCGGGTAGGATCACATAAAACAGGGAGGCCCCCTTGGTCCCGTCTTTCATGGGATGAGCAACCACTTTGATATGGTCGCCGGCTTTGAAAGTGGTCCGGTTCCAACCTTGCCTGCCCATGATGTTGGTCGCGCCGCCCTCGATGTCCCACGTTCCGGCGGTGGCGGCGTCGCTGGGATCAACTTTTACGATGACATGCATGTGAGGGTTTTCCCACCGGTACTCAAGCACGGTTCCCTCATATGTCACATCCTTGGTCAGTTCAAACATGGCGAACGAGTGATGCCCGAACGCCGGGATCCCGATCAATAACAGACAGCCCAATCCGAATACTTTGATATTCATTGTGAACTCCGAAACTTCAGCATCCCTTCACTTCTAAATCCACGCTGAACGCATGCGCGTCTACTGGCCCGGGGCACCCATCAGAAACTTCGCGCGCTCCTGATCGTTGGCGTCACAGTCGAATTCCCGCGCTTCGGTGCTTTTCGGCGACCTGTAGTAGCGAAACTCGTAACTGTGAGTATGGGCGAAAATCTTAGGGTCCTCCCACGTGAAAATCACCGACAGACGATTGCCGCCGTCGAGCAGACGGTAGCGCTCGATAAGATGGGAGCCGGTAGTGCGGTGGCCTCCGCCGGGAATCCGGGTCATTCCTTCCTCTGAAAAGCCAACGGTGTCGACGATCAGGGTTTCGCCTTCCCAGTGTCCGATGGAATGGCCGTTCGATACCGGGTCGAACACGTCAGGATTGACGTGCTTTCGGCCGTCGGTGTAAATGTGGCGCGCCGGCGTTCGCAGCGAGGAGGTAATGATGATCTCTTTTCCATTCAGGTTCTGCAATATGTCGATCGGCGAACCCTCCATGGAGTACGGAACACCCATGAAATGGCACCAGCGGATCTCGGTCATATCTTTCTTGTACTGGGCGCCGGGGTCCTCGGACGCCACTTCCGGCTTGAGAGAGGCAGGCGGCACATTCCTGCTGTCGAAGCGGAGTTCCCAGTATCCGGAGAGATTCAGCGCGGACCCGGGACCTGCACGGTGCTCATTCGAATTCTGCCCGCCTACCGGCAACAGGCAGGCCGTAACGACAGTCACAGCAGCGAACCGAGAGGAAATTCGTTGGAACTTCATAGCGCCTATTTCTGCGGCGGCTCGACAACTGAGCCACCCTGCACCGGATCGTCGGCGTGACAATACTCCTCAAATGCGTACGTTCCCGGATCGGACTTATGATACGTCAACTCGTACGTGTGGGGGCTAAGGTAGATCGACGGATCCTCCCACGTGAACGTGACAGCCAGAATCTTGCCGCCGTCCCGCAATCGAAACCGCTCCACCAAATGGGTTTTCGGGGAAACGCGTCCGCCGCCCGGAGTTCCGGCCCCACCCACGAACCCAATCGTGTCGACGACCAGAGTGTCGCCTTCCCAATGCCCAATGGAGTGGCCGTTCACCGACCGTTCGAGGTGCGCCGGGTCGGGGTGCGGCCGGCCATCGACGTAGATATGGCGCGGGAAAGTATGCACCTCGGGTACCTGGACGACCTCGTCCGCGGTCTGAACAATATCCCAGGCTGCCGAGTGCTGCATGAAAAACGGGTATTGATTTGTCAGGCACCACTTCGACCCGAGCGATACGACTTCTCCGCGGGCCTGGCGCTCCGCCGCCTGGCGATTGGCGGCGATAATTTCCGGCTTCAGCGCGGCTTTAGGGATTCGCTCCAGAGTTCCGCCAAAGCTCCCGCTGCCAAGATCGTCTTTCCGCTCCCAAAACCCGGAGAGATCGGCAACCGATGTTCCTGGCCGCACACTCTGCGCACGCGCCAAACCAGTGCACAAAAGCGTGATCGCCGGCACCATAGCAGCTACGAGTCGAAGGTCTCGCATTAAGCTCATAGGCTAGGGTTTCCCCCAATACGCTGAATTACCGATATAGCCCAGATCCGGAAGATGGGACAGAATCGCGCGCCGCAAAGCCATCAGACGGATTTCCCCTTCCTCTTTATAGAGTACTTTTCCATCGGGTGCGAGCACCACCGTGAAAGGGACGCCGGAGTCCCAGGCGGGATCGAATGCGGCCTGCATCGCGTAAACGTCATCGGAATCGAACTGCAGGTTGCGAACAGCGGAATGATGCTGCTGGAGAAACTTCAACACGGCTGGCTTGGCTTCGGGGGTATCGGCTGAGACCGTCACCATCTCGAAGTCGCGGCTGCGATACCAGAGGTACGTCTGGAGCAGGTCATCAAACTCCTCAACGCAGGGAGCACACCAGGTCGCCCAGAAGTTGATCATCAGCGTCTTGCCGGTCGGGTTGGTTCGAAGTCTTTTCAGGTCGGCCGCACTTGCCATATCGAGAGTGACTGGCTGCTCCTGCCACAGCTTCAACTCGCGCTGTTTGGCCTCGGTCTGGGGCTGCCATTTGATGCTGCACCCGAATACGGGCCTTTGCGGAAAGGCAACGGGTCGGTTAGCCACCATCGCGTCCAGGGCGTCCACGGCATCATGGGTCTTGACCGACGCTTCGCGCATGTTGTCATCAATCCGGCCTTCGTAGCGCAACTTCTTCTCGCGATCAAAGATGAAGATGTGAGGCGTATTTTTAGGGCCGAACTGATGCGCGATATTTTGATTGTCGCCGTCGAACAGGTACGGAAAATTGAAATTCCTGAAATTCGCGTGCACGATCATGCTGTCCAGCGAGTCATCGAGGTCGGTATAGTTCAGTTCGTGGGGCGATGCGGCCAGCACGGAGTTAGGTTGGATCGCCACGAAATCGACGCCGCGCGGCCGGTACTCTTCCACCATCCTTTTAATCCGGTCTTCGTAAAGTTGGGAGGCCGGACAGTGATTGCAAATGAATACGACGGCCAACGCGACATTGGCTGGAAATTCGCGAAGTGTGTGCCGCCGGCCGTCAGTTCCGGGCAGGTCGAAATCAGGGGCTGGAGCACCTATGGCAAGGGTAGGATGGAGCCGCCACTGCTTCTCCATCTCGATCTGATAGGCGGATTTCACTCCACCTGGGGGCGGCGCACTGTCACGCTCCTGTCCGAAGCTGGTGATGAGAAAAGTGAGCGCGAGCATGATGATGAGCCCGCCGCCTGCAGATTTAAAGAATCGCCTCATTACGCAACTCCTGTCAAAAGACGAACTTCAACGCAAGCTGGATATCGCGTGGAGTGTAGAAGGCATTGGTGCTGGTAATCTTTCCGAAGTTTCCCGCGGCGGTCGGCAACGCCGCTGTGCCCGTGCCCGCCCAGGAAGCAATGTTGATTCCGGGCAGGCCGAAAGACGGAGTGTTTGTGAGGTTGAAGGCCTCCGCCCGGATTTGCAGTCTCTTGGATTCCGTAATTTTGAAGTCCTTGAACACCGAAAAATCAACCCGCTGGTTGGAGGGCATGAAAAAGATGTTGTGCCCCTCATTGCCTTCCGTACCAAATGGCTGTTGGGCGAAAGAGGCGATGTTGAACCACTCGGCCAGAGATTGCGTGAAGGTTCCTTGCGGCAGCACATTGGGCCGGTCGGCGGTAATACCGGTATTCTGCTGAGGTGCGCCCTGGTTTAGCACCGTAAAGGGCTGACCGGTCCCATACGCGTAAATTCCGTTCAGCTGCCATCCCCGCACTACGTGGGCGGCGACCCCCTTTAACGATTTACCGAACGGAAGCTCGTAATTCGCGGTAAGAGTGAAGCGGTTGCGAACCATGTAGTCGCTGGGACCGTAGTCGCGACCGAAATCGTTCAACACCTGGGCACATCCGGTGCAAGCTCCGCCCGGCCCGCCCACATCGGACAACGCGCTGGCATGCGTGTAGTTGATCAAAAAGGTCAAACCCCTGCTGGTCCGCCGCTGAAACTGGACTTGCAAGGCATTGTAGTTGCTGATCCCGTTCGTTTCAGCGAGCTGGATGCTGCTAACCTGCGGGATTTGCGAATAGAACGGCTGGCACGGATTCGGAAGACTGATGGCCGTGGTTGCACCGCAGCCGCCAGGGCCGAGGGGCGGCACCGGAATATTCACGTTGGGAATCACGCGCGGCAGATTCCGGACAGGCTCTCCGACATATCCCACCGTCAGCACGTTGCCGGCAAATTCCTTTGCGATCATCATATTGACCATGTAAATCTTGGTGTATTGATAGTTGGTCGCTGTGGCGTCGGGAACGCTCTGGACGCTGGTATTGCCACACGCGGCAGATAAGCAGGTGGATGCGGGGGCAACCGGAGGCACAGGGTTCGTAAATAGTAATGTCGGATTGCCGGGAGTCTGGTTCAGCGTATAATTCGCGGTAAATGGAGCGTTCTTGAGATTGAAAGGAGACGCCACGTTGTTCGGCCAGTAACTGATTCCGAAGCCTCCTCGCAGCACCATCCCATGACCCACTGTGGCGGAAAATCCAAAACGCGGCTGAAGATCGCGGAATTGGGTATTGATGTTCAGAGTGTCGCTGACTCCGTCAGTTCCAGCAATTTGAATTTTGCCCGACGCCAGCATTGCGGGATTGGTCGGATCGAAATTGGAAAGATGATTATGCTTCTCCTTGAACGGAGTGAAGATGTCATAGCGGAGTCCCAGATTCAAGGTGAGCCAGCGCGTTACGCGCCAGTCATCCTGAACGAACTCGCCGATTTCGGAATCCCGGTACTGCGGCGCGACCAGCGACAGGTTGCGCACGTCCTGTGCAGGGTACCCGGCAAGCAATGAAGCGAACGCGTTTCCTCCGGTCCCCCCGGCGGCGCCAATGGTCGAGTTGGTTTGCGCGGCGGAAAAGATGAATTCGGCCTTAAAAAGAGCCTGGAAGGTGCTCCAGTCGCGCCGCAGCAGGCTGGCGCCGAACTTGAGACTGTGGGCACCCTTTGTCCAGGTGAGCGCGCCAGTGTACTGATAGTTGGTGTCCCAATACGCCGTGGGCAGCGCGAAAGCGTCTCCGATGCCGGCGTAAGCGCCGTTGAAATTAAGAAACGCGAGGCCACTGGTCCCGGGAAGCCCGGTGTTCACGTTCCCTGGTCCTCCGAATGCCGTATTCACGTTCAACCCCACGTTGGGACTTTCGGAATCGGTCACATACCGAGCCATTTGCGCGTGGAGGTCCAGCAAAAGATTTGGCCTGAGGATGTGAACGTCGCTGAAAGAGATACTCTGCTGCCGCTGGTAGGCCGTGCCCGGAAAGCCTGCATTGAAGTTCAGGCCGTTGGGATGGACCGTCAGGCCGGCCACGCTGGCCACCGGCAGGGCATCCGGGGTGACCGTATCCGTGTTGTTGATTGAGTACCGGGCATAAAAGCTGTTTTGCGTGCTGAAGTGGTGGTCGATCCGAACGTCCGCGACGTGCGCAAATTGAGTGGCATTGAAACTCGAGATGAAATTGCAGTTGATCCCCTGACACGCTGCCGCCGGCAGCGCCGGATAAAGCGCCGCGTAGTTTTGCGAAATGGTGCTGATAGAAGCGAGCGGGATTACGTTGTTTGTGAACGGGCTATGCGTCTGTGCGTTGTAGATCGGCGTTGGAGAATCCGAAAAATTGCCGATCTGCGTGATTCCGTTGCAGGCTGCCCGGCCTAATTCACAGGCCGTCGGCACCGCCGCCTGCTGGGTCTGTCCCTGTATCCGCCTGAATCCTTCGTAATCGACGAAGAAAAATGTCTTATCCTTCTTGATCGGGCCACCGAAACTGGCGCCGAATTGATTCTGCCGGAATTTGGGCTTCACTCCGGCCAGCGGATTGCCGGGTTGGGGGATGTTAAAAAAATTCTTGGCGTCGAGGAGATCGTTGCGTAGAAACTCGAACGTGGTCCCGTGAAATCCGTTGGTCCCCGACTTCGTGATCATATTTACCACCGCGCCGCCCGCTCGACCGACCTCGGCCGAATACATATTCGTATCGACCTTCACTTCCTGCAGTGCGTCGATGGATGGTTTCACGATGATCGTGGCGATCGCGCGTTCGTTGTTATCCATGCCGTCCAGCATGAAGTTATTGGCGGAGTCGGTTTGGCCGTTTGCCGAGACGACGGATGTCTGGCGTCGGTCATCGGGCCGGGTTCCGCCTCCGAGAGAACTTTGGACGCTTTCGGTGGCCCCCGGAGCCAGTTGCACCAGCCGAATCGCATTTCTTCCGTTGACCGGCAGGTCTTCGACCGCCCGGTTTGTTACCAGGGCCCCCACGGTCGAACTGTCGGTTTGCAACGCAGCCGCCTCCGCCTGTACTTCCAAAGTTTCTGTGACGGCTCCCACCTGCATCTGAGCATCCACCCGCTCCCGGTCCCCGGTTGTGAGCGCGATGCTGGGGTACGTGAACGTTTTAAAGCCGACTGCCTCGACTGTGACCGAGTAATTCCCGACCGGCAAGAGTGTCAATGCATAATCGCCGCTGGCATTTGTTTCCGTGGAGCGCGTCAAACCGGTCGCAATATTCTTGGACGTGATTTTCGCCGATCCAAGGACGCCTCCGCTGTTATCCGTTACGGTTCCAACGATATCCCCCGTACCTTGAGCCAGAAGGCAGCAGCTTACCGCTGACATAAGGAGCGCAATCCGGAAGCAAACGCGAAACTCGATCATAATCCTCTTCTCTGAGCACGAACGCGACATAACGCACCCCTCTTTTTGCCCTCGATGGCATTCGCGGCATATCCACCGCGCAGATTGAGAGTAGATAACCTCTAACTGCCGGCAATTGCAAGCTGGCTACGGTTGCGCTACTGAAAATCGTAGAAACCAACGTTGTTTCAAATGTCTTACGTCCGTTCAACAGGGACGTATCAAGCCGTAGTGATACGTCGTTCGCGAAGGCCGGCATGACATTTACCAAAAATGCGTCACTAAAACCTGGGGCGGCCCGGAGCTGCGCCCGACCACAGTGGTACGGATTACGATTTGCATATTGCGGCGCTCCCAATCCTTCGGGGCCTGCCGCGAGATCTGCTGGATGTACGCGGGATTCGTGAGAAACTCCCCGGCCGCCTCCGTGCCAAACTTGGCGAGGCCCGACGCCGTCACCACCATCCGCCCCGTCGACGGGTCCACCACGCGCGAAATAATCGCATAGTCTTCCTGCACCACTCCATACGGCGCCGTCATCTGGTGTGACCACCTGACGCTTCCGGGGTTCTCTCGATCCTGAATCCAACTGACGTGGGTTTCCGGATTACGGGCGAAGCTGAACCTCAGTTGACCAGTGAGGCGGAGAGTCCAACTGTTGTTGAAAGCTCCAATCAGGACCGCCGGGCCATCCTTCAGGTCGTCAACCTTGGCCGAGATCTGCAGTCTGGTCCGATACAACTTGTGATGCATGCTCATGAGCGCTATGATTCGCGCAAAAGCGGTTGCATCAGCATAGGCAACTCTCTCTGAATTCTGAAGATCCGTAAGACTTACCGGCTGGGGCGGCAGTTCCATCGCATAACCGCCGATGTAGACGAATACCGGGTCAGGAGAGTCGAGTACGGGCCCCCAGAATTTCTCCAGCGCTCCCGGCGCGCCCCAAAAACGGGCCACCGCCAACAAGACGAGCAGCAGCACCGCCGCGCCAACTGCAATGACCACCTTCCGCCTTTGCGATGGTTCGGCCTCCACCGCCGGCTTGACGGGATGCCGAAACTCGGGCAGGTACGTGCCTGGAGGAAAATCAATTCGAATTTCCGATTCGTGCGCCGCCTCGTGGTAGTACTGAGCGATCCGCTTGCGAATTTCCACCGCGGATGTTCGGACGACCGGATCCAAACTGGTATCGTAGTCGGGCTCGCGGCCGAAAACTTCCACGCCGAGCGTTCGTTCCTTCAGATGTCCCGACTGGCCTTCCAGCGACCGTTCAACCACATAGCGCAAAAGGTTCGGATACCGCTTGCTGTTCTTGAATAAAGGACTGTTGAGAACCCGTTCCAACTGCTCGCGGATTGCCTGCCGTTCCGCTTCCGTTTCGGGCACCCAGAAATTATTGGCGGAACGATTCGAATCGACCGTTGGACTTGACGTACCCTGCCCCCGTGCAAGGGATTATATCAACGGGATAAGTCCACGAGCAATCTGATGATGGCTGTTGACCCGCACGATCAGAGATTTCCGCAACTTCTAGGTGCGGCTGGTCTTAGACATTCTCCTCTCCCACCGATTCGCGCTTTTTGCAAACTGACGGGGAGCCGGTCGGAAATTGCAAACGTCTCCACTCGGGCCGACACGCACGGCGATAAGTCCGCGGCCCGGCCGCCCCGCAACGCTCAGCCGCAAGTGTCTCTATTTCTTGAGCTTCCGGTAGCGGCGTATCAAATTGTTTGTCGAACTGTCATGGCCCAGCACGGGCTCTGCTGGGCTCTCCAACTCCGGAACGATCCGCTGCGCCAGCACCTTACCCAGTTCCACTCCCCATTGATCGAAAGAGTTGATTTGCCAGATGGTGCCTTGCGTAAACACGATGTGTTCATAAAGAGCCACCAGCTTGCCCAGAACCTCGGGTGTGAGCCGCTCCGCCAGAATCGTGTTTGATGGCCGGTTGCCTTCGAAAACCCGGTGCGGCGTCAGCCAATCCGGCGTGCCTTCGGCTTTCACCTGCTCCGCCGTTTTTCCGAATGCCAGCGCCTCAGTTTGCGCAAAGACGTTCGCCATTAACATGTCGTGATGGCGGCCCAGCACGTTGAGAGGCTTGACGAACGCGATAAAGTCGCAGGGAATCAGCCGGGTGCCCTGATGAATTAATTGGTAGAACGAGTGTTGTCCATTGGTCCCGGGCTCTCCCCAATAGACCGGACTCGTCGGATAATTGACCGGCGTCCCATCGAGTGTGACGCTCTTTCCGTTGCTCTCCATCGTCAACTGCTGCAAGTAGGCCGGAAACCGCTTCAGGTATTGTTCGTACGGCAGCACAGCCACCGTTTCAGCGCCGAAGAAGTCTGTGTACCAGACCGACAGCAGGCCCAGCAGCACTGGCAGGTTATGCTCGAATGGGGCGGAGCGGAAGTGCTCGTCCATCTGGTGGAACCCATCCAGCATCGCGCGGAAATTCCCGGGACCAATGGCCAGCATGGTCGAAAGCCCAATGGCCGAGTCCATGGAATATCGTCCGCCCACCCAATCCCAGAAACTGAACATGTTTGCCGTGTCGATTCCGAACTTCGCCACTTCCGCCGCATTTGTCGACACGGCGACAAAATGATGCGCAACCGCTTTCGGATCGCCGCCGAGAGCGCCGAGCAGCCACGCGCGCGCCGAGTGCGCGTTAGTCATGGTTTCGAGCGTGGTAAATGTCTTCGAACAGATGAGGAACAGCGTTTCCGATGCGTCCAGGTCGCGAACCGCTTCCACCAGGTCGGTCGCGTCCACGTTGGAGACGAAGCGGAACGTCATCGAGCGCTCGCTGTAAAATTTCAATGCTTCGTAAGCCATCACCGGTCCGAGGTCTGAACCCCCAATGCCGATGTTAATGACGGTGCGAATGCGTTTGCCGGTGTAGCCCTTCCACTCTCCTCCGCGGACCCGGTTGGAGAACTCGGCCATCTTGTCGAGCACGGCATGGACTTCGGGCACCACGTCCTTACCGTCCACCATGATCGAGGTTCCCTTAGGCGCGCGCAAAGCAACGTGCAGCACCGCCCGGTTCTCCGTGACATTGATCTTTTCGCCGCGAAACATGGCCTCGATTCGCTGCCGCAGCCCCGATTCCTCGGCCAGTTGCACCAGCAGCTTGATGGTTTCGTCGGTTATCCGGTTCTTCGAGTAGTCGACGAAGATGCCGGCGGCGTTGGCGGTCAGCCGCTCGCCGCGCTGCGGCTCCTCCGCGAAGAGATCGCGCAGATGGCGGCCGCGGACCTGCTCGTAATGCGAGCGCAGCGATTGCCATGCCTTTCGTTGTAAGAGCGGCTCGACCCCCTGGTTCGTTGCTTCTGTTGCCATGTTTGCATCTTCATCTTGAAACTGCCGTGCCGGGAGAGTCAACATCGACGCAGCTCCAATAGATTCCTGTGGGTTCTTTTTACGCGTCCTGGACCCTCCGCGTGTAAAGACGAGGATAACGTTAACCACCAGCCAATCTCCAAAATAGGCGCTGGTGCGAGCTAAAGCCTTATACCGCTGACTGGCCATCCAAATGCAATTAACTCGCTCGGCAGAAGCGGGAATCGCAATGGCGACCAGCATTCTACTCACCCTCGACACAGCCGTCGTCAAGGCTCACGTTTCGCTGGGCACGGTCGCCGGCACCATTTCTACCGCCGACTCCGAATCCGGCAATGCTCTGATGCTGGTGGTCACGAACCCCTTCGGCGCGAAGGTGGAGATCGCCTCCTGTGTCGGAGAGCGCTCTACCGGCTTTCTCAGTCGCAGCCGCCAGCGATTCGTCATCCCCATGCACGGTCTGCCGTATCAGTTCGGAGAAGACGGAGAGCGCTGCCTGGCTTGGGCAAATACTTGTTATCTGCCTTCGTTCGACGGGGTCACCCAGCTGTATGTGCGCGACAGCGAGGGTAACGATTGGCCCATCGAAAATACAGAAACGTTGCACCAGATCTGCCGCCGCCTCAAGGCCGCCCGCTAACCCTGGATAGCATCTTGCATCTAATTAACCTTTAGGGATTAGCGTTGCCGATCAGAAACTCTTACGATCAGTCATATACATCAGTGGGGCTGCACCCGCTGAACCGGTGAAGCGAGGGATGTAATGGAAATCAATACTGTGTTCCTGTGCACCACGATCGGCGCCCTGGTCGGCACAATCGTTGGCATTCTTCTGATGAACCGCAAAGTCCGCTTGCCCATTACGGGCGCGGACCTGGCCGCGCTGCGGACCAAGGTTGAGGCCGCCGAGACCGCCTTGGCCACTGCGAACGCCGCCGCGGCTGATCTGCGCAAGCAGCTCGCCGAACGCGACGGGACCATCCAGCGGCAGACGGACGATCTGAAGAAGAAAAAGGAGCTGCTCGAAAGGGCCTCCGCGGAATCCGAAAAACATAAGTTGCAGCGTTCCATCGATGATCAGCTGAGTCAGGAGGTGAGCACGCAGAACGCTACCCTGATGAAGGAGCGCATCGATCTGGAATCCCGCCTGGATGAAGAACTGCGGCTCGGCGCAGAGCGCGCTACTCACATCTCTTCGCTCGAAACAGAGCTGGAAGGCAAGACGAAGCAGGTGGCGGATCTGAGCGGACGGCTCGAGGGGCTCACCGCCGAACTAGCCGGGCTCCGCAGTTTTCGCGATCAGGAGAGCCGCCGCCGCATGGCGCTCGAAGCGCAGCTCAGCACCGAGCAGGATCGCCTGCGCCACCTCACCGCCCAGGTTGCCGAGCTCGAAAGCGAGCGCTCCCGTTTCGATCGCAAGCTGCAGGAAGAACGTGAGTCGGCGGCGCGCGGTATGGAACTGCTCATGAAAGCGCAGGAGAACTTCTCGCGCGTATTGACTCAGGCGAACGGCGAGGCTCGGACGGGGGAGATTCGTCAACTTACTCTGGAAGAAACCCCCGCGTCTGTAGACTAGGCCGCTACTGCGGCAACGCGAATACTCGCAGAGTATCGGTGGCCACTACGGCTACGTATTGCTTTCCCTTCTTCCCTCGAAACGTCATGGGATTCGCGTTCGCGTTGCGCGCCAGCTTGGCGGCCCAGAGTTCCTTCCCGGTTTTGGCATCGAAGGCGCGAAAGCGGCTGTCATTCGTCGCCCCAATGAAGACAAGCCCTCCGGCGGTTACGATAGGCCCCGCGCTGCCCGTCCCGCCCGTGTTGCGCTTGCCCTCCGGCAACGCTTCAGTAGCGCCTAGCGGCACCTGCCACGCGATTTCGCCGGTGTTCGCGTTCACCGCTGACAGGCGGCCCCATGGCGGTTTCTGGCACGGCCAGTTTCCGAGCACGTGGCCATCGGCGTCGCGAACCGAGGCGCTGAAACCGTGATAGGGTCCCGGACCATCGACGCTGCCGCGGTCGTATGGCTGTGTAGAACCCTGCGTGCCATTGCCATAGTTGAGACCTTCGCGCCGTTTCTCCATCCAGCCCGAGAGCGCCGTATCGTGCGTTTGAACGAACACGTACCCCGACTTCGGATCGCTCGCCGTTCCACCCCAGTTCGCGCCGCCATTGCCCGGAAACTGAATCGTGCTGCGCGGCGGCGCTCCGTCCTCGTGCAGCAGGAACGGCGTGAATGGTCCCGCATTATAAAAGCCGCCTGCCTTTTCGTAGACCTCCTGGCATGCTTTCGCGTGCTCGGGGCTGGTGTCCTCGGCGGTGACGATGTCTTCCGGTTTGAAGCTGGTGCGCGCCAGGGCCGGCGGTTTCAAAGGAAACGGCTGCGTCGGCGAGTACCACTCGCCCGGCACGTCGCCCTTCGGCACCGGCCGCTCCTCAACGCCGAACACGGGCTTGCCCGTCACGCGGTCGAGAATGAACATCCACGCGGTCTTGCCAATCTCCGCCAGCGCCGGAATTTTCTTTCCGTTCACCGTGATGTCGATGAGTCCGGGCGCCGGCGGCAAATCGGAATCCCACAGATCGTGATGCACAGCCTGGAAGTGCCACCTGTACTTGCCGGTCTCGGCGTCGAGAGCGACCACGGAGTTGCCAAACAGATTCGCGCCGGGACGGTCGCCGCCGTAATAGTTGGCGGCCGGGCTTCCAATCGGCATGTAGACAATGCCGCGCTGCTCGTCCACCGTCATGTGCCAGGCCCAGACGTTGGTGCCCGAGCGGTCTTTCCATCCATCGTTCAGCCAGGTCTCGTGTCCAATTTCGTCCGGCTGCGGTACCGTGTGAAATTCCCAGAGTTTGGCGCCTGTGCGGGCATCGTACGCGCGCGAGTTGCCTGGCGCGCCTGTCGGCACTTCTCCCACCGTGGCGCCGACCATCGCCACGTTCTTGTAAATCACAGGCACGCCGCTCCAGGGCACGACCATATCGACTTCGCCCTCTTTGCCAAAGCCTGGATCGATCTTCCCTGTGTTCGCATTGAGGGCCACCAGACGGCGGCCGGCCGTGAAAATGATGCGCGGCGGATTCTCTTTATCGCCCGGCCAATACGCCACGCCGCGCGAGCTGGCCTGACCCGTTGCCAGCGTATACTGCCAGACCTCCGTCCCTGAATCGGGATCGAGCGCCACCACCCGATTCCCCACCGGCAAATACAAAATGCCGTGCACCACGATAGGCGTCGCCTCGGACGAAATGCCTCTTGGTCCGCCGCGCCCTCCGCGACCCGCAGCGTCTCCGTTCGCGAAAGGAGATGGATCGGTGCCTGTGGCCGCACTAGAATTCGTTAGCGTGAATGACCACGCCGGCGAGAGGTTCGCTACATTGCGCGTGTTGATCTGGTCGAGTGGCGAATACCGCGTACCAGCCAGATCGCGGTTGTAATCCGGCCAGTCGCCCGGCGCGATTTTCGTGGTCTGCGCAAACAACGCGCCGCAACACACCAGAAGCAGAAACAGGGGGCGCATAACCCGATCAGTATATCAAGCGCGTCCGGGCCCACTTAGGCGAAACTGGTTGCAATGGACTGGAATGACGCAGCGGAAGATTTTCTTAATCAGGTGCTGGCGCAGACGCCGCGGCCCGTACGCGAGGAAACGGAAATGCAGCTTCGCGCGGCCGCCGAGGCTCTCGCCGAACAGGACGGCAAGCGGCGCGTGGGCGTCGAGACCGTCATCACCGCCTGGGTGCGCAATACGCCGGAGACGCTCCGGCCGGACCTGCCCCGCCAGATGGAGCGCTTCGGCCTCGATCCGGAAGAGTACCGGCACCTCTTGGACTGATGCGAGGCTTTCAGTGGAGCAGTGTGGTGCAGACCATCGGTTTTTGTGGCCTGCATTGGCCGGCAGACGACAAAAGACGATCGTCTGCCCCACGTAAAACCGTCATCCTTTACGGGTTCTTGCAGGAGAAGCTGGCCGCGTCATTCACGCTGCCCACTCCCTTATAGGTTGCGACCTGTGGATACGGGCACAGCGGCCGCGTCATGTCCACGTTCGTCCCGCTGACGTGCGTAGCGGTGATCTGTTCGGGAGCCGCGCCCGCTTCCCGCCAGCGTTCCAGCGCTCCCATCCAGTTGATCTGGTTCGGTCCCGGGCCGCCGCCGCAGTGTTGCATCCCCGGCACCATGTACAGCTTGTACCAGTCGTCCTGCTTGCTGCCCATCTTCTTGAGCACGCTCGCATGGTAGTTGATACTGTTCTCAGGCGCGATCGCCGTATCGTTCCAGCCGTGATACATGAGCAGCTTGCCGCCATGCGCCTTGAATTTCGAAAGGTCGGGATCGATCGCGTTGATGATGCCATCATCCTTCTGATCGGCCGCCGCGGTGTCCCGATCGAGATCGAACGTATGCCAGTCCCACTTGGGATCGGCATATGTCAGATAGCGGAACGTATCCAGGCCCAGCGCGTTCGGCTCATTGCCGCCCACCAGAGTGCTCCATGCCATCTCGCTCCCTGGCTGGTAAGAGGGAAAGATCAGCTCGCCCGTCTTGGTCTTCGCGGCAGCGTAGATCTTCCTGACCGCTTCCACCTGGTCAGCGGATAGGCAGTTCTCTGAACTTGTCCCCGAGCACAACAGGCTCGCGGGATCGAACTTGCATTTGCGCGGATCGTTGAGCAGGCCGTCTTTCACGCCATCCTGGGCATCGCAAGCAGCCAGCACCGCCTTGTTGATGATGGCATACGTACTGGCGGGAAGAATATTCTTATCGTCCTTGATGGGTGCCATGCCAATCGCCACCGTCCACGCGTGCAGGTGCGTTTCATAATTCGCGGGCGCGCCCGCCAGGATCGCGTCAAAATCATCGGGGAAGCGCTGCGCTTCCTTGAGCCCCTGCCGCCCGCCGGTGGAGCAGCCGTTCCAGTACGAGAACTTCGGCGCGCGGCCGTAATAAGCCGTGATCAGGGTTTTCGCCTTCACCGCGGTTTCATGGACGCTGCGATAGGCGAAATCGACCATCTTCTCGGGATGCCCCAGCGCGAAAACACCGCTGCCGCCCTTATGACCGGTATCCGTGGAGGCCGTCGCATAGCCCTCGCGGAGCGCGGCAGCCATCGCCGGAAAACTGATCGTGCCGGCAAATCCTCCGTTGCCCACTTCCTCGTATTTACCGTTCCAGTCCGTATCGGGAAGCCACACTTCGGTTTCGATGTGAGAATCGGGTGTGGGAGCCAAAACCAGGGCCACGCGGCAGTAGGCCGGAAGCATGATCGGCGGCGCGGGCGGCGCGCCTCCGCGGCCGGTGCGCGGCGGAGCCGCCGGATTCGGGGGAGGCTGGAAAGGTCCGGCGGGCACTGCCTCGGCCGCCGTTATTGTTGTGTCCGGCAACGCCAGGGTTTTCAAACTGTCACAACTCCGGGCCGGCTGCGCGAACCCGAAAACCGTCAGTGAAATTACAGCCGACGCGAGGATCAGGATACGATTCACGTCTTTCCCTCCTGCTGGTCTATTACGCTATCGCACGCAACGCGCGGCTGTCAAAGAAATAACAAAAGATATGACACCGGGAATGAGACTGTGATAGCTTCAATCGGATCGGAGGGATTTATGCAGATCTACCGCCTGCTTCTCAGTGGGCTCTGGCTTTCCGGCGTTCTCGCGGTTGCCCAGACCGCTTGCGACAATTTGAAATCGCTCAATCTTCCGGATACCACGATCACCGCGGTGGAGTCGATGCCGGCCGGCCCTTGGCGACCGGCGCAGGCTCCCGGACGCGGCGGCGCTCCGCCGGCCCCCATCCAATTACCGGCGCATTGCCGCGTCGCCGCCACCCTCACTCCTTCGGCTGATTCTCACATCGAAATGGAATTGTGGATGCCGGCCGAAGATTGGAACGGCAAATTTGAGGCGGTCGGCGGCGGCGGTTGGGCCGGCACCATCAGTCTCGAGGCAATGGCAACGGCCCTGCAGGAGCACTACGCGTCTGCGTCCACCGATACCGGCCACAAAGGAGGCAATGCGGATTTCGCTTACCAGCATCCGGAAAAGATCGTTGATTTCGGGTACCGCGCGATTCATGAGATGACGGCGAAATCCAAGGCGATCCTCGCCGCATATTACGGCCGCAACGCGCGCCTCTCCTATTTCAACGGCTGCTCCACCGGCGGTCGGCAGGCCCTCATGGAAGCACAGCGGTACGCGGATGATTTCGACGGCATCGTCGCCGGCGCTCCTGCCAACGCGCATATCCATCTGCATGCCGCCAGCGTCGCGCGCGCTATCGACATCATCAATATCCAGGGCGATCACACTCTCTCGCAAGCCAAACAGGCGATGTTGGCCAAGGTGGTGATGGACAAGTGCGATGCGCTCGACGGCGTGAAAGATCATCTGCTGAATAACCCGCGCCGCTGCCATTTCGATCCCAGCGAACTGCTGTGCAAGGCGGGCGATTCCGATACGTGTCTGACCGCGCCGCAAGTGGCCGCGGTCAAACGCATGTACGCCGATACCAAAACTGCAAAAGGCGAGATTGTATGGACGGGCTTTGAAGTTGGCGGCGAGTCCGGTTGGAATGGCCTGCGCACCGTCAGCAACGGCCCCGGCGCGGGCGCGCTCGATAGCATCCGCATTCTCGGCTATCAGAACCCGAATTGGGACTGGCACAATTTCAACCTCGACCGCGACCTGGCGCTCGCCGATGAAAAGGCCGGCTTCATCAACGCCACTAATCCCGACCTGTCCGCCTTCAAGGCGCACGGGGGCAAGCTAGTGCTCTATCACGGCTGGAATGACCCTGGCATCCCGCCGGGCAACACTATCAATTACTATTCCAGCGTGCTAACGAAGATGGGACCGAAGCAGGACGGCTGGCTCGATCTCTACATGGTGCCGGGCATGGAGCACTGCCGCGGCGGTCCAGGTCCGAACCAGATCAACTGGATGGGCGCGCTCGAGCGCTGGCGCGAGTCTGGAGCGGCGCCCGCCCAGATCATCGCGTCGCATGTGACGAACAATCGCATCGACATGACGCGCCCGCTCTGCCCCTACCCGCAGGAAGCGGTGTATAAAGGCGTCGGCAGCACGAACGACGCGGCGAATTTCAGTTGTAAGTAGCGGCTCACGCCAGCGCCGGCTCACGTTCCAGAGGAATCTGGATAATGAAGGTGGCTCCGCGTCCGTGCTCGGACTCCACCTTCAGGCTGCCGCCGTGCTTCTGCACGATCACCGAATGCGCAATGGCGAGGCCTTGTCCGGTGCCCTTGCCGACCGGCTTGGTGGTGAAGAACGGATCGAAAATCTTCGACTGAATGGACTCCGGAATGCCGCAGCCGGTGTCCGAAACCCGGACCTCCACCATAGAGCCTTGCCGTAGCGTGCTGATGTGGATCACGCCTTTGCGTCCGGTGTCCCCAACGATATCCGCTATCGCGTGGGCCGAATTCACGATCAGGTTCAGAATCACCTGATTGAATTCGCCGGCAATGCAGGGGACCGGAGGCAGATCCGGATCTAAATCGGTAGTCACCTCGGTTACGTACTTCCATTCGTTCCGCGAGACCACGATGGTGCTTTCAATTGCTCGATTGATATCGACCGGCATCTTTTCGATTGGTCCGGGATGCGAGAATTCCTTCATGGCGCGCACGATGCGCGCGACGGTAGTCACTCCCTCGAGCAACTGCGAGATGGCCCTGGGGATTTCCTCGCGCAGATATTCCAGCAGCCCTTCATCCAGGCCTTCTTCGTTGACGGCGGGCAGCATGGCCTTGACCGAATCGGGTAGATGAATGGGGGGCCGCCTGCTCGCGTCGGCGAACTTCATCAGGTCCCGGAAAGCGTCCTCCAGGAATTTCCCGTTATCTCCAATGTATTGGATGGGTGTATTGATTTCATGCGCGACACCCGCGGCGAGTTGCCCGACCGACTCGAGTTTCTGCGCTTGCGCGAGCTGCGCCTGGAGCTGTTTGATCTGCGTGATGTCCCATGCTACGTGGGCTCCGCCGATGATCGTGCCGCGATGATCGCGGATCGGAGAGATGGTTAGCAGAATGTCAATCGGCTTTCCCGATTTGGTGATGCGGACGGTCTCGAAATGCTCGATGGTTTGCCCGCGGCGCAGCTTTTCCATCATGCTGCTCTCCTCCTCCTCGCGATCGATGGGCAGGAGCAGGTTGATACTGCGTCCGGTAATCTCGCTGGCCGCGTAGCCGTAAATGCGTTCCGCGCCGCGGTTCCAGGTGAGGACTCTGCCGTCCAGGTCTTTGCTGATCATCGCGGCATCGGCGCACTCGACGATCTTGGCCATCTCGGCGTTGGC
>CAZKQQ010000098.1:0-9918 GCA_964554945.1 uncultured Solibacteraceae bacterium
GGATCTCGACCGGGGTGTTGCTGATCATATAAGGTTTGAGGTCGGATGGATACCGCGGCGTGACCTGATGCGTCGCAACGGGCGGCTGCGGAAGGGCAGCTTCGTGGGCCGAAGTAGCTGGGACGGGCGCTGAAGGCGGGGGGGGAATCGCAGGAAGCTGCCAGTTGAGTGGGGAACCCAGAGCACTGGCGGGTGCGGTAGTGGCGACCGCCGGGGGCGCCTCGGTGATCGGCACGGTTGCAGCCGGGCGTTGGCTCGCGGGTCCACGGGGAATTGAGAATTTTCTTAATTCGCGATCGGCGGAAGCAGCGGAATCGCGACGCGGCTCGGGGGCCGGAGCCGGTGGCCGTGATGCGACGGCGACTGCCGGACCCGATGCCGCGGCGGGCGCGTTTGGCTGTCGTGACGATTCAAAGGTTTGGGTAGAAGTGGCCAGGGGATGCGGGCCAACCGGGGGCAGGACGGCGGTCATCGATTCTCCGGTGACCTTTTCTCCATTGACAACACTCAGTTCCAATTCCACCTGGTCCGTAGTCGGCGCGTACAGGATACTGCCGGATTGAAGCTGTTGCTGGGTAAGCCGAATCTTTCGACTGCCGTCTCCTTCGCGTATCATTACCTCGCCAAAGCTGGCACCGCGGATGGGGGCTGATAGCCGGTCCCAGGACAGAAGCAGGTCCGAACCCTTTCTCTCGATCGAGAGGCCGAGCGAGTTCCGGGAACTCGCCGGCGGGTTCGCCGCTTGCACATCGCCCGATATCGCAGGACGGCGCACGAGAGTGAGGAGCGAATATGCGACGAGCGCTACCACCGCGAGCACGACGGCGATGGAGAGTCCGCGCATGGGCAATTTCCAGCTTCGAGGCGCTACCGGCTCGGGCGTAGGTGCGGCGGGGATCCTAGCTTCGGCGGCACGGACGCGAATTTGCTCGCTGACCGCGAGCTGACCGGCATCAAACGGGAATTCCATCAATGCCAAATCCCCATACATTTGACCCTGATCCCAGAAGAAGAACGCGGCATTACAGGGACCGGATTCATCAATTTCAACGAGCAGCACAACGAAATCAGGATGACAGAAATGCGTGCGGGCCAAGGACAAGTCTGCCTCGGTCAAGCGCAGGGCGCCTTTTTCTGTGGTGCGATAGAAACCGACAGCGCTATCTTGCGCCCGGTTTTTGGCGTTCTCCACAACGGCGGGATCAAGGGTGGAGAGCGACTCGAATCCAGAGATCTCGGTTCCGCCAGGCCGGGATCTGGTTCCCAGGAGCAGTCCACACCCAAAGGCCGTTCCGTCAAAGGGGCGCGCCGGCCTGTCCCAAAGCTTCTGCATCTCATTCACTACAGCCAACCGAAGGCGTACTTGAATGGGTGAACCTGGAAAAGCCCAAGTATATGAAGTGGGGATGGATTGCGAGTCAATCGTAGACACAAAAGTTCCGTCTGTGGATTGCATCACAGATTACGGTAAGGTGACTTCCCTAAGCAACGCAAGAGAACAGAAGAAAGGTCGGTACTGGTATCCCCACGCAAACCAAGGGGTACGCTTGGTACGACAGTATCGACAGGTTAGGGCGCGAAACCGGAGAGCGGCGCTGCAGCCCATCCCGCGTGCGGCTGACCTAGTCCTTTTTCGGATATCGCCGATGGATTGAAAGGAGATCGCGGAAGGCCGTCAGGAAATCCTTGGGACGGAGTTTCGACCCGGGGACGTCTCTCCAGCAGCGCAGAGGAAATTCGTAGATCACGCCGGACAAAGCGCGGCCCACCCCGGCATCGGCACGTACTTGCTGAAACCGGGCAAGGATTTCCACATCAAAGATCCAACGCGATTGAAAGGGGTGTTGGAGGACGGCGTCCAAATGGGAAGTGACTCGAAACAGTTTCGCCCCACATTGTGTATCGTAAATCGGCAGCCGGAGGACCATAGAAGCACACGTGGCAAAAACGCGTCCGAGATAATGGCGGACCGCACGGCGTTCAATGTTCCTCCCCAGAAGCTTGACTCTGGAGCCGAACACCATCTCGATGTCGGGATTATCGGCGAGAACACAAAGCAGCTCATCGACAGCATCCAGGGGCGTAGCCAGATCGGCGTCCCAGAAACCGACACAGGTGATGCCTTGGGTGTTCAATGCATGGAGCATCCCCTTGCGTACCGCTTCGGCCTTGCCCGAGTTCTGCGGCAGATTCAGAACCTCAATACAAGACGGCATCTCTGTCTCCAAGCGCTTCAAAACAGCGAAAGTGTCATCGGTACTGCCGTCGTTGACAAATAAAACGGAGATGCCGGTCCGGTGGGATAGAAAGGCGCGAAACTCGCCCGCCAGGAAGCGCTTTGCTTCGTTATAACAGGGAACGACCAACACGCACCGGGCCATGCTCATTCGGATACCGGCCTACACCGGGGAAAGCGGAAAGGTGCGGGATAGGGAGTGATGATAACCTCTACTATATCCGCAGCGGCGCGACGAGACAAACCAGGGAGAAAAAGCAGTGGCGATTGCAAAAGAGCGATGGATTCCGTTGCTGAACCTGTCTGCGCAGCATGAACGAATCCGTAAGGATGTTCTGGCAGAGATTACCCGCGTAGTCGATTCACAAAAATTCATTTTAGGAGCGGACGTAGAGACCCTAGAAGCAGAGATTGCGGCGTACTGCGGAACCCGACATGCGGTTGGGTGCGCCTCCGGGTCAGATGCATTATTCCTGGCGTTCATGGGGCTCCAGATCGGGCCGGGTGACGAAGTGTTGACCTCACCGTATACATTTTTCGCGACGGCCGGCGAAATTTCTCGCATCGGGGCCAAGCCGGTGTTTGCCGATATCGATGAGAATACATTCAATCTCGACCCAAATCGAATGGCAGATATGCTGCGAGCGCGACCGAAGATTCGGGGAATCGTTCCCGTGCATCTGTTCGGGGGCTGTGCAGATATGGATGCGATTTGTGATATGGCGACTCAGTACGGCATTCCGGTGATCGAGGACGCCGCACAATCAATTGGAGCCGAGTATAAAGGCCGGCGGGCGGGCAGCCTCGGGCGAGCCGGCACATTCAGCTTTTACCCCACAAAGAACCTAGGCGCCTTCGGTGACGGCGGCATGATCACCACCGACGACGCAGAGATGGCCGAGCGGCTTACCGCGCTTCGCGTTCACGGGTCCACCGGCAAGTATTTTCACAAGTGGATCGGAATCAACTCACGGCTGGATGCGATTCAGGCGGCGGTGCTACGAGTGAAGTACCGTCACCTCGAGAGCTGGACGGAAGGACGGCAGAGGAATGCGGAGCACTATCGGGTGCAGTTGACCAAGGTAGGGATTCCGGTGACGCTTCCCACTCCAGCCGAGTATCAGACGCGTCACGTATACAATCAGTTCGTGATCCGTTGTCCAGATCGGGATCGGCTGCAGTCGTATTTGAAGGCACGAGGGATCGGAACGGAAGTATATTATCCGATTCCCTTACATCTGCAACCCTGCTATTCCGAACTGGGATACAGGAGGGGCGATTTCCCGGTCAGCGAGAAGCTGGCGGACGAATCATTGGCGCTGCCGATCTATCCGGAACTGGCCGCAGAAGACATCGACTACATCTGCGATTCGATGCAATCGTTCTACGCGCGCGAGTAAGGAGCCAGGCTCGCTGACCGCCAAAACCTGTTTGCGCCGCACCAGACTACGGCTGGACAGGAGGCGGTATTATTTTGGCGGCGCCGAACCTGGCATTGAGATCGCCAGCGCCACATCCGTCGTCCAAGCCGGGATAACGAGTTGCTGACTGCCGCGGTTTACGGGTGCGCTGCCGAGCAGGTTGCCAGTCGATGGATCGATCCACACAGCAGACATACTGTCGGAGGGAACGTTGATCGTCAGGGTCGAGCCTCGTAGCGCAGTGCTGTGGTCGGTGGTGTGAGTAAGATAGCAGGCAACATAAGTAGCACTGGCTTTGCAATAGGCCAGACCAGAATGGCCGGCGGGAGCAGCGATGTCAACCGTGGCACGTACGGGGACCGCCGTCGGGTCCATGGTCTGCAGCCATTTCGACAAGACAAGGGAATATTGCCGGTTGACGGAGCCGACGAACATATTACTAATGCCCGATCCGCACCCCCGACCATTACCGTTGAACGAATTCCAAGGGACCAAGTAAGCATCATTTAATGCGTAGGTCCAAATCATGATGCGATATCGTTCATGGTAAATGGGATCGTAATCGGGTGTGGGGCAGAGATTGCCACCCTCGCCGAAAATCATTGGCTGATTGGGAATGGACGCCCTCCAGGGGGCCACACCATATGATGCGATCGCCATCGCAAGATCCAACGAAGGGTCGGAGCCACTGCCATTCGCGCCCGAATTGATGTAAGCGTGCGGATTGATAATATCGATATTCGGTACAGCATACCCTTTGGCAGCGCTGCCATCCGCCGACGGGGGGTAAGACGTCGTGATGAGGTGGCGGTACGGATCCTGGGCTTTCACGAATGCTGCCAGCGACGTGAGGAAGGGCTTGGGGACGGAGGGCCAGGCTGATGTACCGTTCTCATTTACGAGCTCCCAGATATCGATACTCGCCGAATAGCGCGCGATGTAATACTTCCATGCTTTCATCAAGGCCAGCATATCGGAAAGATCGTTGACATCGAAGTTCGGCAGGCCTTTGCCATCATCACCTGCGGTTAGGGGATTCCCGATGGGCTGGTACATGACCTTCATGCCAAATTTTCGCGCTAAGCCATGCAAATTATCTGATACACCGGCGAAATATCCGTCATAGGTATTCTTGCCGTCAACATGGAAGGCCCTCACTGAATATCCCTGGCCAAACCGGCTGCCGAACTGGCCATGATTGCGCAGCAAATTCATTCCGGCCTGCTGATAAATACTAAGCCACTGGGCGGCCGGCGTATTAGGAACGTTATCCACACCCGTTCCGTGGTTCGGCAAGAACATGGAAATTCGCTCGGTCCGGTACCCAAGTCCTTGCTGAATGCCGATGGGGAAGAAGGGCCGGCCATCACCTTCGGTCCGGAACGAATAAGGCGCGCTGGACCCCCATAAGCGGATGAACCCGGTATTAGTGCCGGCGGTCACAGAGAATGACCCTGACGTGGTGTAGGAAGCGTTAGGCGCAGCAAAAATAAGCGACCAAGTATAAGTGCCTATAACCTCCGGAGCGAAGCGCACCTTCCAGGTATCGTTCGTGGTTGCCGTTACATAGAACTCCGGCTGATTTTCGGGTCGCCCCAAGCCGGTTCCGCAATGTGCGGTAGTCGTGTTGCCAGCAGGATAAATGTTTCCAAAGGCGTAATATCCCCCCGCTGTACCTCCTGTAAGCAACGTAAATGCGAGAATGCTGCCATTGCCGCTCACCTTATCGACGCGAATCCGCGCATCGGCTGCCGGAGAACCGCCCAGATTTAAGATGTCGCCGGCTTGACAGCCGACGCCTGGAGAAGACGAATAGAGTAAGAGTTTCGAGACAGTGCCGCCGTAGTAATAGCCTTCCACCTGAAAGGTGGTCCTACCATCAATATTGGCCGACGGAGCCGTGAAGGTAGCCTGCACTTTGACGTCTTCCCAAGGATTGGGCACTGCTCGCGAATACGCCAGTGAGATCTCGCAGAGATCGAAACGGTCGAGAGTGCCGGTACACGTGGAGGCGGGGTTCAGCGAGAGGGAATTGCTTTCCGCTGCCACGGTAACAAAGGAGGGCACGATACCGTCGGCATTTAATGCCATCAGCACATAAGTCGTAGGGGTTTTCGGGTTAACAGAATAGGTCCCCGAAGCCAGCACGACCGGGCAGGTAGTGCCCCGGGGCGTTTTGGACCAGCAGGCATTCGCGGAATCGCTGAGGTACACCGTGGTGGCACCTGTAACAGCCCAGGAGAGGATCGACGCATTGCCGGATCGAACGGCTGCGGGTCTGGCCGTCAGCGGTGTTGTGATCACGGGCAGTGCACACCAGGATGGGAGTGCAAAAAGGATAGAAAGGATACCGGTCTTCATCGCCACTAAGGAATAGGTTAGCGAAGAACAGGTGTGCGTCAAGCGCGATGCAGGACGCGTGACAAATTACTCGTGTGGATCAGCGTGAACCAGGTTGCGATGTTTGAGGACAGCCCAGATCTTCTCCAAGCTGAGCTCAGCGAGTTCGGCGCCTGAGTTCACGGTGACGTCGGGCGCGAGGGGCGGTTCGTACGGATCCGAGACGCCGGTGAAGTGTGGAATTTCTCCGGCCAACGCGCGCTCATACAGCCCTTTGACGTCGCGTTTGGCGAGAACGTCAATCGGACACTCGACGTAAACCTCGATGAAATTCGGGATCCGTGTTCGGACCTCTTCGCGGACCTCCCGATAGGGGGAGATAACCGCGGCAATCGCGATCACGCCATTGCGCGAAAGCAGCTCGCAAACGAACCCGATGCGCCGAATATTCTCATCGCGATCCTCTTTGCTAAAGCCGAGCCCCTTTGAAAGGCTTTTCCGAACAACATCACCATCGAGAACTTCGACCCGGGCGTTGGCGGAGCGAAATCGTTGCTCCAACATACGGGAAAGAGTACTCTTGCCGGCTCCGGACAAACCGGTGAACCAGACTGTGAATCCCTGGGGAACTCTGTGGATGGAGTCCGGGGTTTCGGACCGGGCCATTGAGCCGGCAGTGATGAGGCTCTCTCGTCCCATGCTCCCATTTGTGCCGGCATCTATGGGGACATGGCCGTTTCCCGTGCTCACGATCGCGACCTCTGAGTAAGCTGTTCCAAGCGGAGTGAATTGCGGAGGCGTGAATTGCCAGCGTTAGATATCACGACCGTAGTCGAGATATCCCAACTCCTCCATCTGACGTTTCACCTGTTCGGACAGTGCCACCGCGGGCGCGTCCTCAGGTCTGGGCTCGATCGCCGGCTCGTTGCTTGTGTTATTTGTTTCAGGTTGCAACAAGTGTCCTCCTTGGCGTCTCGAGTCCGGGTATGTCCGGACGCGAGTTAACCGGATTTCAGTGTAAATTCCACGACGGTTGTGAGTCAATAGGATGGGTTCTAGTACTGCTATCGATAAGGACGCGAGGCCGAAGGGGCTCGGACGGAAGGCGTTCGCCGCTATCCCGCTGCTAATTCAATGAGAACAATCTCCGGCGGACAGCCAAACCGGATCGGAAGTAAGGAACATCCGACTCCGGCACTGGTATAGCCTTGCATCGAGCCATAGCGCCAAAAGCCGCCGGTGAAATCCTTCGGGCATTCCGCATGGAGGATCAGCGGTCCAATCCACGGAAGGCGGATCTGACCGGCGTGCGTATGCCCGCTGAGGTAGAGATGAATACCGGCTGCACTCGCCTCGGCGAACAGCTCGGGCGTGTGGGCCAGCAGGATTTTGAAGTCCTGAGCAGCGACGCCTTCGGCGGCCGATACGAGGTCATCGCAATGATAATAGTAAGAATCGTCGATGCCCAAGACGGAGAGGCGATTTTCGGCAGGTCCGACCGGAACCGACTCGTTCATCAACATCCGCACGCCCATTTTTTCCAATTCCACGGCGATATCGGCGCAGTCATGGTTTCCGAGGATACCGAGAATGCCATGGCGGGCTCGAACGGCGCGAACGATTGAGCGCATACGGGGATAAACGCCTTCACACGTTCCATACACTTCAAAACGATAGTCGCCGGTCAGAACGCACAGATCTACGGGCAGAGCGGACACCTGCTGAACCACAACCTCGGTGAGCCCGTCGATTGCATCGATATGCAAATCGCTCAGGTGGAGGATGCGGAAACCATTCAGGCCTGCCGGAAGATTGGGGAATGCAAGGCGAACGTGGCGTACGACCGGCCGAAGCGCATTCGCAACACCTCTGCGATACAAACCCGTGACTTGCAACGCGGTCCGTAGCAGTGCTCGCACCGTTCGCTCATGACGGAGAAAAAAATCACCGTGTCCATGAGCCGCGAGGTGGTGGTCTTTTTGGATTTCGATCTGCCGCCGGCGTTTTAGCCGCTGTTCCAGATCGTGACTGAGAGATGTCTCGAGCAAAGAGCCCACAATAAATTGGTCGTAACCACTCGCGGATACGCCCGATCGCGACAATGGGATTGTCGCATGGGGGCGTAATGTCAGTCAATGCTCCGATGTGAATTACGTCTCATTGCGGGCCGAGCTGAAACGATTGACTGTACACACGACGGGCGAACTGAAGAGTCTTAGTGCGAGTTAACTTCCGTATAATGGTTCGCTGCATCAATCGACTTATTACAAAAGTTAATTATCGATCTCGGAGCAGGAATTATCGCCGCTGCCCGTATGGGAGACCATACGCGCAGCGGCGATCAGGAGCGGTTAGATGATATCTCCAGTGGTGTTGATGCCGTTCAAGACGTTATTCAGAGCAGATGTGCGAGTCTGATCCCCACCAAAGAACAGACCAGTGGAGGGGGTGAAGTTCGCGTTGGCTGCCGCTAGCACTTGACTGATGCTTAGAGTGGTCCCGTTCGGCACCCCGAAGGCCGCGCCGTTGCTGCCAACATTGAATGTTTTGCCACAGGTTCCCCCAGGGGTTGAGTTGAAGCCGAAGCTAGCTGCTGTAGGATCGTAACCCAATGCAGGGTTCGTGGCATAGCAGGCCAGCGCTCCGGCAAACGCTTGAACATAGGTGTTCTTGGTCACCCCCGACGGAGTCCACAGATTCAGGTAAACCGTGGCGACTTGAGCATTGGTCAAGCCTGCCAAACTCGTATGACCGAAGGAGGCCAACGTTTTGGAGGTATATGGATTGGACGCACCAAACAGGTTCGGGAAGTTGGCAGCGAGCCAATTGCCCAGACCCGTCGCGGAAGAGCCTCCATTGAACGAGTTGATCACCGCCTGGCCGTTTTTGTTATGCCAGAAGCCGATGGTAGCGGTGTCGCCTGCCGCAAGCCCCTGCCGCATTTGCGTATTAGTGAACGTGCAGGTGACGTTCTGACCGGCTGCCAGCGTAATGGCACTCGGGACGTCACCGTTATCGCAGATAGCCGTAGTGAGAGTCCAGCCGGCCAGCGCGATTTCTGATACTGAGTAGTTTCCGGGCACCAGATAAGCGCTCGTATTCGAGCCACCGTTCTTCAGATTGAAAGTGGATCCGTAGCTCGGCGCAAACGAGAAACTGGTGGTCGTATCCGTACTTGGGTTCGTGACCTTCTTGACAGTGATGGTTCCCGGCGGCACTATCGTGACCGAACAACCGGATGTGCCGACGTGCCCGGCGTTATCTTGGACAATAACCGTGTAGCTGAAGGTACCGCTCACGGCCGGTATGCCGGAGATTGTACCGGTGGTTGAGATAGAGAGCCCGGCGGGCAGACCAGTGGCTGAGAAAGTATACGGGCCACCGCTACCGCCGCTACCGGTCAGAGTGACCGGAGCGATGGCAAGGCCTTGGACAGCGTTGATCACGATGCAGTTTGCCACCGGCGGCGGGTTGATGACGATGGTGCACTGGATTTGAGCCGACTGGGCGGTGGGCTTGGTCGAGTCGGTGACCGTCACGGTGTAATTGAAGCTGCCGTAGGCGGTCGGTGTTCCGGTGATGGCACCGGTAGTCGGATTGATGCTGAGTCCAGCCGGTAATCCGGTTGCGGAATAGGTGAAGGGAGCGATTCCGCCCGTGATGGCGGGACCGGCACCGCTATAGGGCACATTCATTGTGCCTGTCGGATTCGAAGCGCAGGCCAGGGTGATCGGTGGTGGGTTGATGATAATGGTGCACTGGATCTGAGCCGACTGGGCGGTGGGCTTGGTCGAGTCCGTAACCGTCACGGTGTAATTGAAGCTGCCGTAGGCGGTCGGTGTTCCGGTGATAGCACCGGTAGTCGCATTGATGCTGAGTCCAGCCGGTAATCCGGTTGCGGAATAGGTGAAGGGAGCGATT
>CAZKQQ010000098.1:10018-17858 GCA_964554945.1 uncultured Solibacteraceae bacterium
GGTGGGTTGATGATAATGGTGCACTGGATCTGAGCCGACTGGGCGGTGGGCTTGGTCGAGTCCGTAACCGTCACCGTGTAAGTGAAGGTGCCGTAGGCCGTAGGTGTCCCGGTGATAGCACCGGTGCTCGCGTCCATGCTCAAACCGGCGGGCAATCCGGTTGCGGAATAGGTGAAGGGAGCGATTCCGCCCGTGATGGCCGGACCGGATCCGGTATATGGCATGTTCAGAGTGCCTGCCGGATTCGAAGCGCAGGCCAAGGTGATCGGCGGCGGGTTGATGACAATGGTGCACTGGATTTGTTGCGTCTGCGCCGGATTCGATGAGTCAGTCACAGTCACTGTGTAAGTGAAACTTCCGTACGCAGTCGGTGTCCCGCTGATCGCCCCGGTGCTCGCATCCATGGTCAGACCAGCCGGTAGGCCAGTAGCCGAATAAGTGAACGGCGCGGTGCCGCCCGTGATGGCCGGACCGGATCCGGTATAGGGCACGTTCAGAGTGCCTGCCGGATTCGAGGCGCACGCCAGCGAAATCGGGGGAGGAGCGACCGTGATGCCGCAATTGCTGGTGGTGGTACCGGCCGCGGTCCCAGTCGTGTCGACTACTTTGGCGGTGAAGGTGAACGGCCCGGCCGCGGTGGGAATTCCCGTGATGGTGCCATCCGGATTCAATGTCAGTCCGCCAGGCAGAGCCCCGGTCGTGATTGAAAAGGTGAACGGGCTAGTCCCGCCGCCGACCACGAGAGCAGAGCTATAAGCAACTCCCACCTGTCCCGTATTGGTGGGACAGGCCAACGTCACGCCGCGGTAAAACCCGAAATCGATGGTCTCGTCGCTGGTGGCAGTGGCCGTCAGAGAAACCGGGGACGGATTGAAGTTGCTGTCGGTGCTGGGAGTCCCTTGACTGGTGGGAGAGGTGGTGAACCCGCTGAGCCCGGATTGGCTAGTATCCACGGCGACTTGATAATCGCCCGAACAAACTCCTTTGAACTGATAATATCCGGTGC
The DNA here is from genome assembly GCA_964554945.1 of uncultured Solibacteraceae bacterium. Taxonomy (GTDB): domain Bacteria; phylum Acidobacteriota; class Terriglobia; order Bryobacterales; family Bryobacteraceae; genus PSRJ01. Next base: position 11,025 of record CAZKQQ010000098.1, read on the forward strand.
CGTTCGCCGGGAGGAACGGATAGCCAGCCGGCACGTTTCCGGTGACGGTCGAGGTGAGGAAGTGCCCCGTACTATCGAGCAACTGGACGGTAACGCCATTGATGCCCGGTTCTCCCACATCCTGCACTCCGTTGCCGTTGACATCGTTCCACACGAAATCGCCAATGAGACCCGAGCCGCAGTCCGGCATGGGAACTTCGATGAGGACTTCCTGATAGTTATTGGGCTGGCCATTGGTAGGTTCGCCATTGACGGAAGTAGGGTAAGGATAAATGCCGTCGATGTACAGCATCACGCCGACGGTTTGGCCGCTGGTTGGCAGGAATCCAGTGCCTTGCGCGAGCGCCTGATTATATAAATTATCGGTAGCCGGCTGTGGCAAAGGAAAACCCTGCGAAGCGGGCGCATATTGACCGGCGAGCAAACGCCAAAGCACTTGTTGGACGATCCAGGTACTTTGAGATCCGGTTGGCTTATGATTCAGTACCCAGTTGACCTTATCCCAGTTTGGACTTTGCGCGTTCACCGGCAGCGTTGTGCCGTAAGTCGAAAACGGGGTGTACGGAGTAGAGCTGTTATTATTACTGAAATCTCCGAAGTAATCCGGACACCAACCCAGGTATGTCTGGTTCGCAATCGCCAAACCGCCAGGCAGTCCGCTGAACGTCACACTGAATGAAACGGTGCTGAGAGTGTTCGTGCCGATGATGCTCACGCTCGGAGACGTCGTCTTGGTCAGCGGCCCCGCGGGCAACTTCAACGAGGCTGCTGTCTGCGCACAGGAGTCGCACTGTGGCGGTTGCTGGGCGGAAGAGTCCTGGGAACATAGGCCGACGAGCAGTAGTACGCTCATTACGGAACTGGCTCTGAATTGGATCCGGTTCATTCTGTTAAAAGTCTCCTGGTCGATCCGCGGAATGTGACGTTCGCGGCTTGTGCCAATGGCACGTTTGTCGCCAATTCCGTTGTGTGATTAAGATTTATCGGAGACGGGTTGACGGACTTACTAGAGAGACATCTCAAGTGATCACCTAGGATTATGATGTGAAGCATTTTCCGCAATCCGATGTCGCACGAGTGAAGAGAAAACAGCTGTGTCCGGCGAGTTAGTGCCCAGACGCAGACTGGTTTTTGGGATAGCGCTAACTTTTCAGAAATTGACGTCATAGGAGAAAAAAACCTGAAAGATGGAATACGATGAATTTGGGGTTCGGCTGTAACGAAGTACTAAGTGGAATGCGGATATCGGATCCAAGTACTATGCGTTCGCGAGCCTACCAGAAATACCAGTTATCCGTTAGCAGGACCCAAGCGGCGAGCAAAGCATTTGTAGTTGCATGCGCGACCACGGCGTCACCGATTCTGCCACGCCACCGAATCACGAGAGAATAGAGTACGCCTGCTAAGATTCCAGCTAACCAGCGGTCGCCATGGAGACATCCAAAGGCGACCGAGGAGAGGATGACGGAAAAAACAGTCGTGGTTCGGAAACCGACGGAATCCACGTCCGCCGAAATGAAGCGTCTCAATAGAAAGCCGCGGAACGCGAGTTCTTCGGCGATGGGAACCGTCACGATGGCCGCAAGGGCTCTCGAGGTGATCCATCCTATTTTGCCGGCGACGGGCAAGGATAACACTGCAGAGTGCAGCCCGTTGTCGGCATGCGTTCCCATTACGCGGTCGAGCATGATCCAAATGAGGAAAACAGCAGTGCCCGTGACGACCGAACCCCAGCCGAAACTCCATTTGAGCTGTTTGTAACTGTCACGGAAGCACCATAATGCGATCGCGCCAGCAAAGAATCGCAACGGGTACAGCCATTCGAACGTGCCCGATGCAGCGCGCGACAGCATCGCAGCCGCAACGATCGTCAGGAACGGCATCAGATACTTCGCTGCCGGATTAGCCGCCAGCACATTGCGAGGCTGCCCGGCTGTCTGGAGATTCGGATGGGCAATTCGTTCGACGCCCAGTATGAGCCCGAGCGCAACAGCATTAAAAGCGAGCCAGCCGGCTTGGGAATGAAAGCCCCCGAGCGCAACATTCGGTGCACCGGCATTTCCGATCAGGATGAGCACGCCGATTCGCACCACGTTCAGCAGCCATACGGCGACGATTCCGGCGGCGATCAAGAGGAGGCCTCGCGGCAGCGGACATTCCTGGCGAAAAAACCAAAGCCACACTAGACCGAAAACCAGCATGAGTCCGGCCCCTTCCAGGCCGGAACACTGGGGTGAGATCGCCACGATAAATCTGTCGGTACCAATGACGCGTTGAGAGGGATCGGCAACGAGGCCATGTACCAGAGGCCGGAGTCCCAACTTCACAAGCTGAAAAGTCACATCGGCCGAGGGCTTCCAGAGCAGGGCGGCGAGGTTGCCGATGCGATAGGCGAGTATCCCGGCAATGAATGCGTAGAAGCCGATAACTCTGGTGGTTCTCGCGATGCGCCACAAGATATCAGGGGATATAAAGGCACACGTACCCAGGGCCACGCTGACGATGCCAATAGCCAGCCAGAGGCCCGCAAGAAAATCGATCCGCGCGAGATAAGAGTTGGTGGTGAAGAGGAGGGTTGACAACCCGGCGAAGGCCAGGAGCACACAAATGTGCGCAGCGAGGAAGCGCCAGGAAATCGACGTCGATTCCAATTCGGCGGAGATCCGTCGCAAGGGCTCCTTGGCTTTCAGGTGAGCGAATGCCATAAACGCCGCCACCATGGCAATGGCGGCCCGTACGACCCCTGGACCCCAATCACCGACGAGACCGGTCAGCCCCGTGTTCCGGGTCAAGGTTGCCGTGTCCAGCCACGTCGAGAAAACGGCCAACTCTAAAGCGAACAGAAGCGAAATGTAGACGACCCGGGGGAGCAATCCAGCAGAGCGGGAAGGTGAAGACAGATTACGGCTAAGGCCCGAAATTTCGGGCAGAACGAGCGGCTGCCTAATTATGGGGGTTTCTGCCAAGACTAGGGGTGAAGGAGACACCGACAGAAGAAATCGGTGTCCACTCCGTTTTCGACTGAATGTTACTTCTTACGACCCCGGATCATTAACGCTACGCCGGAAAGCAGCGCCAGCGCGCTCGCACCTGAACTCGGGTCGATTTCTGGCGTGACCGGCGGACCTTGATTAGCAAAGGCAACGGCGGACATGGCGGCAAATATCAAGAACATCCCAGCAACTTTTTTCATGTTCTACGTGTACTCCTTATCCTAAGGAACTGTGCTCCGCTTCACAGCAATCCGACTGCCATGACAGGCCAGGATATAAGTGTTGCGATTGCAATTGTGGCGTACCTCCCGGGGCGTCCGGCAGTACAAGAAATAATCGCAATATCCCGTGTTGTTGCAGCAAGTTACAAATGTTGGAAACGGGCGGAAAGTACCGGTACGCATAAGAAACCGAATAGAAATCCACAGTAGCTTCGCCGAAGGGCAAACTGGCTCCAGACAGCCGTTGGAAAGGCCCGCCTGGCAATCCCGATGGAATCTGAGATGCAGTAGGTCCAAACCCGTGATTTCTCTCGAAAGTACTACATGAGCGTCAAATGCACCCTCGCGATGCTGCTATTCTGCGTCGCAGAAACCACTTACGCGCAGGTTTCGATTACGGGCGCAGCGGCATCCCCAGGCGGTGTCGCCGTGGTTCCTGTGTCATTTTCCGCCGGGGGTGTCCCAATCAGCGCCCTGCAGTTTGATTTGACGTATCCGACATCGTTAACTCTTTCCGTGCTACCCGGCGACGTCGTTCGCGGTGCCATGGCCAGTCTTCAGGTCGCCGATGTGGGTGCTTCCCGGAAAAGGTTTCTAATCTCCGGTTGGAACGAAACGGCTCTGACAACGGGTACTCTGGTCACGCTGCTCATCAGCGTTAGGGGGAACGCTGCCCAGGGCACGGTGGCGCTGTCTTTCAATAATGTAGTAGCGTCTGCGCCCGATGCCTCGGTTGTTTCATTGGGCTCGCAGGACGGCACAGTTGACGTGCGGCCAGGAGTGCCGCTGACGCTCGGAACGTCGGGAGTTCTGAACGCGGCCAGCCTACTGCCCGGCCCAATCGCTCCGGGGGAAGTAGTCACCCTCTTAGGGAATAGTTTTCGGATGGGTGATTCGCGGCGGGTCTCAGACACGACTGTGCTGGTGAACGGCACACCCGCTCCGGTGCTGTATGCGTCGACGAATCAAGTGAACGTTATCATTCCCCAGTCGACGACACCGGCGGTGCCCGCAGTCCTCAGCGTGCTGTACCTGAACCAGAGCATGGCTACAGTCTCGGTGCCGGTCACCGACGTCGCGCCCGGTATCTTCACGCAAGTTAGTACCGGGGTAGGAACTGGAGCGATCTTAAACCAAGACTACAGCTTGAATTCCGAATCCCAGCCGGCCGATCGCGGCTCGTCGGTGATGATTTTCGCGACGGGGAGCGGTGTTATGAACCCGCCACTCGCGGATGGCCAAATCACGCCTAGCACCACCAATTCGAGTCCCATAGTTCCGGTTTCGGTGCAGATCGGTGGGATTGACGCGCCGGTTTCTTACGCCGGGGCAGCTCCGTCGCTGATTGCGGGAATTTTGCAGGTTAACTGCCAAGTGCCAATGGAAGTCATGCCAGGACCGGCAGTTCCGGTTATTCTCCAGATTGGAACCGGGGCCAGCCAAACGGGCGTGACTATGGCAATTAAATAGCTCAAGAGACATCAGATCCGGTCGGCATCTAGCCGATGACGGCAACGCGCGGGTGTTGATCCGAAAACCATGCAAAACCGCACTGCTATCATAATCGGGGCCGGTCCGGCGGGTCTGACGGCTGCATATGAGTTATTGATCCGAACCAACATCCAGCCAATCGTGCTCGAAATGAGCGACTACATGGGCGGCATCTCCCGAACGGTGAACTACAAAGGGAACCGGATCGATATCGGGGGGCACCGATTCTTTTCCAAATCCGACCGCGTGATGGAATGGTGGCTGCAGTTTCTCCCCATGCAGGCATTAGCCGATGACAGTGTGGAAATCAGCTATCACCGGCAGCAACGGTCAATGCCAGGCTCCAGCTCGGCGCCTGACCCGCAGCGAGTGGACAACGTCATGATGGTCCGTAATCGCCTGTCGCGGATCTACTTCATGCGGCGGTTCTTCTCGTATCCAATCGCTCTCAGCATCGATACCATCCGAAAGCTCGGAATTTTCCAAACCGCGTGGATCGCGTTCAGCTACTTTCGTTCGGCACTGTTTCCCATACGCCCGGAAAGCACTTTGGAGGATTTCTTTATAAACCGGTTTGGACGAAAGCTGTACCTAACCTTTTTCAAATCTTACACGGAAAAGGTTTGGGGGGTGCCGTGCGATCAGATCAGCCCGGAATGGGGTGCGCAGCGGATCAAGGGACTTTCGGTCTATAAAACCCTGGTTCACATAGCTCGAAAGGTGCTGCCGAGAGGTTCCGCGGAGATTTCTCAGAAGGATACGGAGACCTCGCTGATCGAAAGGTTTCTATACCCTAAATTCGGCCCGGGGCAGATGTGGGAAGAGGTCGCGCGGCGTGTGACGGAAGAAGGCGGCCGTATTCTGACGGGCTGGCGTGTAGAAAAGCTCGAACACGAAGACCACAAACAGATCACGGCAATTTGGGCGACTCATTCCGAATCCGGCGAACGGCGGCGATTTACAGGCGACTTTTTCTTTTCCACGATGCCTGTCAAGGATCTGGTCTCCGGTCTGGAACCCGCCGCGCCGTTAACTGTCCGCAACGTTAGCAGCGGTTTGATGTACCGAGATTTCATTACGGTGGGGCTGCTTTGCCGCCGTCTCCGAATCAGAGAGCCCAAGACGGGCGCTGAAATCAAAGATAACTGGATCTATATTCAGGATCCGGACGTCCTGGTCGGCCGTTTGCAGATCTTCAACAACTGGAGTCCGTATATGGTAGCGGATCCGGAAACGGTGTGGATCGGCCTGGAATACTTCTGCAACGACACGGATGGGCTATGGCGAACGCCGGATGCCGATTTGATTCAGCTCGCGAAATCGGAGATGGTCAAGCTGCGCATCGTGGGTGAGGAAGATGTCCTGGACGCCACCGTCATCCGGATGCCTAAAGCGTATCCGGCATATTTCGGAACATATGGCGAATTCGACAAAATCACCGAATATGCCGATGGCTTCGAGAATCTTTTCCTGGTTGGACGTAACGGCATGCACCGCTACAACAACCAGGACCATTCCATGCTCGCGTCGATGACGGCCGTGGACAACATCCTTTCGGGCGAGCGTAGCCGAAAAAATCTCTGGAACCTCAACACCGAACAGGACTATCAGGAAGAGAAGCAAAACCCAGAAGTGCAAAACGCCCGCTCCGCCGCGGCGTTTAGCGGTTGATCTCATGAGCGGCGGCCTCTCGAAAACTTTCGCAGCCAAGAAGAGCAGGTTATAAGAAACATACCCTGAACTTCAAATTGCAGCTGCGAACGGACGCATGTTAGCCTGACCTCAGGCTGACAGCGCAGTATTTCATCTCCCGAGGGTTGATTCCGGTTGTTAGCCTATATCGTAAGTAAACGGGACACGGTGGAGCGAAGGCGGTAATTCGCTGAAGGTGATCCCGTCTTCAGGCATTCATCGGTAGCAGCACGTAAAGGAAACAATGATCAGAATATCCTGTAAGGCATTGTATTCAATTGCGGCCTTCCTGCTGTTCGCAGCTTCCTGCCGGTCGGCGGTGCTCACTGTCGGGCCCGGGCAGCAGTATTCAACACCCTGTCTCGCGATTGCAGCGGCCGCCGCCGGAGATACGATTCGCATCGATGCAGCGGGAAACTACAGCGGGGACGTCTGCG
>CAZKQQ010000098.1:17868-23887 GCA_964554945.1 uncultured Solibacteraceae bacterium
AAAGAATCTTTCGCTCATCGGTGTCAATGGGCGGCCGGTCATCAATGCCGCGGGGAATAACGCGCAGGGCAAGGCAATCTGGGTTATCACGGGTAATAACACGCTGGTCGACAATATCGAATTCACTGGGGCAACGGTAGCAAGTCATAATGGCGCAGCGATTCGACAGGAGGGCGCCAACCTCACTGTCCGTAATTGTTATATTCACAACAATGAAGACGGCATTCTCACAGCGGATAATTCCTCCAGCCAGATTTTAGTTCAGAATACAGAATTCGCGCACAACGGATACGGCGACGGGTACAGTCACAATATCTACATCGGCCATATTGCACAATTCACGCTGGAATTCAGTTACTCGCATGACGCAAATGTCGGGCATCTCGTAAAGTCACGCGCTTTCCAGAATTTCATTCTGTATAACCGGCTGAGCGGCGAACTGGGGACCGACAGCTACGAGTTGGATCTTCCGAACGGAGGAACCTCTTACCTGATTGGAAATGTTATCGAACAAGGCCCCAACACAGGTAATCCTATAATGGTTACTTATGGCGAAGAAGGGCTGAGTAATCCGAACAACAATCTATACGCGGTAAACAACACTTTCGTAAATGACCTCCCGAACCGCGGCGTATTTCTCAATATCGCGAGCGGCGCGCCTCCGGCTCTGGTGCAGAACAATATTCTATACGGAGCGGGAACGGCCATTACGCAAGCGAATGCGATTGTCGCGCACAACCTGAGCGGCGTAAATCCACTATTTGTATCTCCCGGAGCCTATGACTATCATCTGCAACAGGGATCATCCGCCATTGATAGCGGAGTCATCCCGGGAAGCGCAAACGGCTACAACCTAACCCCGGTCTATCAATATGTCCATCCGAAATGTTTCGAAAGTAGAACCACCACGGGAGCCGCAATCGATGCGGGAGCTTTCGAATTCGGCGGTGGCGGCGGCGCCGATCCCTCATGCTCGGGTTCGTCGCCTACGACGAGCCTGGCGAGCATGTCAGTATCACCTTCGGCTGTCACCGGTGGAAGCAGTGCCACTGGTACGGTGACATTGACAACCCCAGCTCCGGCTGGAACGAATATCATTTTGTCGAGTGGCGCCACTCAAGTTGCCTCGGTGCCCGCGAGTGTAATCGTCCCGCAGGGCGCTATGTCCGTTAACTTTCCGATCACTACGGCCAGCGTTGGGGGTTCTACTCCGGTGACGATTTCAGCCAATTACGGAAACATCAGCAAGTCCGCCACTCTGATGGTAAATTCAGCATCGCCGACATTGACGTCAATTACACCAAATAGCGGCTTGGTGGGATCGATCGTGTCAGTGGTAATGAGTGGCTCGAATTTTGGTTCAGCGCCGGTAGTTAGTGTCAGCGGGACGGGAATAGGCGTCAGCAATGTCAGAGTCGCCAGCCCGACGCAAATTTCCGCGACGTTTACGGTGTCGGGCAGTGCGGCTCCCGGAGGCCGCACGGTCTCGGTCACTACCGGCGGTAAGACCAGCAACAGCGTTAGCTTTTCGGTGAATCTGCCGACGGGGCCAACCCTAGGGGCCGCGCCTAACCCACAGCAGGGCAACCTAGGTCAAAGCGTCAACGTGAAGCTTGTGGGCACGAACTTCGTCGCTGGCGCGACTTCGATTCAATTCTTGAGCGGCTCAGGTGTATCAGTCTCGAACGTGAGCGTCATCAGCAGCACTGCCCTCACCGCGGTGTTCACGATCGCAACCAATGCTACCGTGGGGTGGCGGCAACTTACGGTGAACACCCCGAGTGGAAGCAGCGGGGCGCGATGGTTTGCCGTGTTTGGCACGCCTGCGATCAAGAGCATCACGCCCGTTTCCGGTATTCGGGGTTCCGCGGTGACAGTAACGCTAACCGGCAGCAACATTTCAAATGATGTCATCGTTCTGTTCTCCGGCACCGGGATCACCGCAAGTAAAACTTCTTCGAATAGCGACGGGACAAGTGTGACTGTGACATTTACGATTTCTTCGAGTGCGCCTTTAGGAACGCAGAGCATAACGCTGCAGAATTCCGTAGGCAAGAGCAACGCCGTCCCGTTCACGGTTCAATAGCCGCAAAGTCTCCAATGCGGCTCCGGTCCGGCACGAGAGGGGTCCGGAGCCGCGGATTTGGCGAGAGCGTCCGCCCTCCAGTACTGGAGCATATGGGACTGGAAGGGCCTGGAATGCAGGCCAAGTTGGTATACAATTCGGATTTACTATGCGAGTTACAGTAATCGGAACGGGTTACGTTGGTCTAGTTACGGGCGCATGTCTAGCATACGTTGGGCATCGGGTTACGTGCGTCGATTCGGACCGTGACAAGGTAAATTCCCTCTCAAACGGGCAAATGCCGTTTTATGAGCCACACCTGGACGAGCTGCTGGTCTTGGCTCAGGAACGGGGCGGAATCGACTTTACGGCCGAGGCGGTAGCGCCGGTTCGGGAGAGCGACATCATTTTCATCGCGGTCGGGACGCCGCCTCTGCCGGGCGGTTCGCCTGATCTGCAATACCTCGAATCTGCGGCCCGAGGTATCGGTCGCGCGATGGACGACCAAAAGAAGCGAGTGGTCGTCAATAAATCGACGGTACCAGTGGGTAGTGGAAATCTGGTGGAAGCTCTGATTCGGGAAGGCAGCCTGGAGGCCGCGAACGGACATAAGCCGACGAACCAGTTCGCAGTGGTAAGCAATCCCGAGTTTCTGCAAGAAGGAAGTGCTATCCAGAACTCGCTATTTCCGGACCGAATCGTCGTAGGAGCCGAGGATGTCGAAGGTCTCGCGCTCATGGAAGAACTGTATCGACCCTTCCTCGATCAATCCTTTCCGGCTCCGGCATTCACGCCGCGGCCGTCTGCGATGCTCAAAGTTCCATTCGTGAAGACCACCCTCACGAGTGCGGAGATGATTAAGTACACGGCCAATGCGTTCCTGGCGATGAAGATCAGCTTTGCCAACGAAATTGCGAATGTCTGCGAACGCGTGGGCGCGGAAGTCACGGAAGTAGCAAAGGGAATCGGGCTCGACGCGCGAATCGGCGGACGCTTCCTGAATGCGGGAGTCGGCTGGGGCGGAAGTTGCTTCGGGAAGGATTTGCAAGCACTTACGCAGACGGCACTGGAGTATGGGTACCGGCCGCGCCTGCTCGAGGCCACCCAGGAAGTGAACCATTTGCAACGGCAGGTTGTGATTCAGAAACTCCAAGAGAAGCTCTTCGTGTTAAAAGGGCGAACCATTGGCCTGCTCGGGTTGGCGTTCAAACCCGAAACGGACGATCTGCGGGACGCGCCGAGTTTGACGATTGCCGCGCGTCTGCTGGAGATGGGAGCTCGCGTCAAGGCATATGATCCAGTGGCCATTCCCGCCTGCCGGCAACAGCATCCCAGATTGAAGATCCAATACTGCACATCAATGAATGAGTTGGTGGAAGATGTGGACGCACTCGTGGTTATGACGGAATGGGATGAGTTCCGGACTCTTGAGTTGCGCGATCTCCCGCGCCGCATGCGCCATCCGATTCTCATCGATGGCCGAAACATCTTTGATCCGGCAGAAGCTACGCGACTGGGACTAGATTATTCCGGCATCGGTCGCGGTCTACGCCTGTGGGAATCGAGTTCGCGAGAGCAGCTCAAAGCCACGGCCTAGCGTTAGTTTCACGCGTTCCAGCTCTGATTTGCCGGCGACGCCTTTTGTTGCAGCGAACCGCCGATTACCGGCTGCGCGGCTTCCTGCCGCGCAGCATTTCCAAGCTCGGTACTAGAACCGGCGGGGATTGACACTTCGGACGCCATCTTCTAGCGTGAGAGACTCTGATGACCCAGGATAGATTAGCGGGTGAGCTATTGGTGTGAGGGGGACTGTGCCGATGTCGAGTCGCGTTTTCGGATCGTTATTCATTCCAACTATTCTGGCTTCTCTAATGGGGGCTCAGGGCGTACCATCAGAAAAGAAAGTGTACCTACCGCAGGGCACACCTTCTCCGAATAGTTCCTTTGCGAGCACAATGGCCGGAGCCGCCGGAAACGGCATTACGTATCATGGCGGCCCACTGATCCTAGGCACAACCAACCTGTACTATATCTGGTACGGGAATTGGGCCGGAAACAATGCGCCCACGATTCTTCAAACATTGGCATCCTCCATTGGTGGTTCGCCGTATTTCAACATCAACACGACATATTACGATTTAAACTCGACGCCAGTCTCGAACTCCGTCAATTTCAGCGGCTCGACGACCGATAACTACTCCCAGGGAACGAACCTGACCGATAACGGTGTAGCGTCGGTCGTCTCTTCGGCGATCACCAGCGGGCGGCTACCGAAGGACACAAACGGCGTATATCTTGTTCTGACGTCGCCCGATGTGCATGAGACCAGCGGCTTCTGCTCTTCGTATTGCGCGTGGCACACGAGCGGGACGATTGCCGGAGTCGATATTAAGTTCGGGTTCGTCGGCGACAGCGCCACACAATGTCTGAATGCGTGCGCACCTCAGAGCACCAGCCCAAATGGAAACCCCGGTGCTGATGGGATGGCGTCATCGATTGTGCATGAGCTGGAAGAATCAGTCACCGACCCGGATCTGAATGCATGGTTCGATGCCGCGGGGAACGAAAATGCTGACAAATGCGCCTGGACATTCGGAACGACGTATAAGGCGTCCAACGGATCCTTGGCGAACATGAACTTAGGCGGACTCGATTTCTTAATTCAGCAGAATTGGGTGAATGGATCGGGCGGGTATTGTGCACTGGCGTTTGGGAGCGGCCCCGCGCTCACGTCAGTAAGTCCTTCGAGCGGAGCGGTGGGCACGAGCCCGTCGGTCACCATCAGCGGCAGCAATTTAACTGGCGCAACCCTGCAGGTGAGCGGGTCTGGCGTTAGCGCAACCAATGTGGCTGCCACCGCCACTCAGATCACGGCCACCTTGAACATCGCAGCGTCCGCCACGCCTGGGCCGTACACGCTTACTGCGACTACATCAGCAGGCACCAGCAATGGCGTCACATTTACCGTCACCAGCACGCCGGGGACGCCGACCCTCAGCTCCGTCAGTCCTTCAAGCGGGTCGGCCGGCAGCAGCTTCCCGGTGACGCTGACAGGTACGAACTTCGTCTCCGGAACGACGGTCAACAGCTCCAATTCGGCAATCACGGTGACTGGGATCAATGTTTTGAGCGCAACCCAGATTACAGCGACGTTCACGATTGCATCGAACGCCACCGCGGGCAGTTCGAATATCACGGTTTCCAATCAAAACGGGACGAGCAACCTAGTTGCTTTCACGATTCAGTCGGCGTTTACGACCATCCGCGTGAATGTGGGAGGGCCGGCACTCACAGATGCTCTCGGGCAGGTGTGGAGTGCCGATTCAGGATTCACCAACAGTTCAACGGTAAGCAATACGCCTCCCGTAAGCGGCACTAACGCGGTGGCACTATACCAGACGGCCAGATATGGAGCGAAGACGGGTCCCGCCATGACCTATACGGTGTCCGTTCCGAATGGGCCTTACACGGTAAACCTGAAATTCGATGACCCACTCTTTTCGCAAGCCGGGCAAAGAGTTTTCAATGTTACCATCAATGGTCAGACGGTCTTATCGAATTTCGACATCGCTGCCGTAGCGGGCGCCACCAATCAGGCCGTTGATGTCCCGATCCCAATCACGGTTTCGAATGGCCAGATCGCGATCCAGTTCGTTCCGGTGGTCTATAATCCGCGAGTCTGCGCGATCGAGATTCTTGCTGGTGCACCACCGGCTCCTTCGGTAACCTCGCTATCCCCGAATTCGGGGGCAATTGGCGCGAATGTCCCGGTAACAATCACAGGAAGCAATTTGGGGAGCCACCTGGTGATCAATGCCGGCTCCCAGGTAACGGTAAATAACGTTACCGTAAACAGCGCCACTCAGGTAAGCGCGATTTTTAACATCTCTTCGACAGCCACAGCAGGTGCAGTGCCTGTCAAAGTGACCACTGCAGGAGGAACTGCCGCTCCGG
>CAZKQQ010000099.1:0-23815 GCA_964554945.1 uncultured Solibacteraceae bacterium
GATCAAGGACGCGGAAGCGCACTCGGCCGAAGACAAGCGCCGCCGTGAAGAAATTGAGATTGCGAACCAGGCCGACTCGATGGCGTATCAGGTCGAGCGGCAGCTACGGGAACTCGGCGATCGCGTGCCATCGAACGAAAAAGCCCGTGCCGAACAGTTGATTGCCGAAGTCCGTTCTCTGATAAAAGACAATGCTTCAGATACGGCACGGTTACGCCAACTGACGAGTGATCTTCAACAAGTTGGCTACGCACTGACGTCCGCGGCATCCGGCCAGCGCGCATCATCCGCAGGCGGGCAGGGTGGTCCCGCCGGAGGCGATGCGGCATCCGGATCGTCCGGCGACGATGTGATCGATGCCGAGTTCCGGCAGGCTGGTTGAGTATGGCACGAGCGGACCAGAACCAGGCGGACGCGACCCAGACTGATGCCGAGATCGAGCGCCTTAGAAGCGAACTAAGCCGAGAGCATGAAATGTATCTGCGGGCTCTTGCCGATTTCGAAAACTATCGCCGCCGCGCCGATAAGGAAAGTTCGCGAGCCGCTCAAAAGGGAAAGCGCGACCTAATCCTCCCGCTGCTCGACGTGCTTGATGGCTTTGATGAGGCTCTTCAGTATATGGACGATGCACCTTCCGGAGTTTCTCACGGGTTTGAGGCGATACGTCGGAAGTTTCTCTCCCTACTGGAAAAAGAGGGTGTGACCCCGTTCCAAAGTGTAGGAGAGACGTTTGATCCGGCATTGCATGACGCCATCGGCTCAGTGCGGAGTGAGCAACACGGACCGGGCGAAGTTGCGGAAGAGGTACAGCGCGGATATCGCTTTGGGGATGAGGTGCTCCGCCCCGCGCGCGTGCGAGTCGGGCTGTGAAATGAACATGGGGAACGATGGCGGTCAAGTTCAGAGACTACTACGAGGTTCTCGGGGTTCCGAGGGCAGCGTCGGATGAGGACGTTCGTCGAGAATACCGCAAGCTGGCGCGCAAGTATCACCCCGACGTAAACCCCGGCGACAAGACGGCCGAAGACAAGTTCAAGGAAATTAACGAAGCTTACCAGGTTCTATCCGACCCTGAGAAACGCAAGCGATACGATCAGTTCGGAGAGAACTGGAAGGCCGGGTCTGATTTTACACCGCCGCCGGGCGGAAACGGGGCCGGAGCTCAGTTCGATTTTGGCGATCTCTTCGGGGGCGAGAGGGCCGGAGGGGGTGGATTCAGCGATTTCTTCGAAGGTGTCTTCGGCCGGCGTGGGGGTGGCCGGTTTCGAGATCGGGGCCGCGATGTTGAGGGTGAGATCGCGCTCACGCTGGAAGAGGCGCATCGAGGCGGCACCCGCGGCATCACGCTCCAGGTCACCGAGCCATGCCCGGACTGCGGAGGGACCGGCGTAAAGGATGGAAAGACCTGTCCGACCTGCCGTGGTACGGGCACGATTCGCCGACCCAAGTCCCTTGACGTCACAATTCCGGCGGGTGTTCGTCCAGGCTCAGTGATCCGGCTGGCTGGCCAGGGAGAGCCGGGAAGAAACGGGGCTCCTCCGGGTGACCTTCTCCTCCACATACTCATTCAACCGCACCCCCTTTTCGAACTGGTGGGCGACGATGACATTGAAGTCGAGCTTCCGGTGGCGCCTTGGGAAGCGGCCCTCGGCGCTAAGGTCAACGTTCCCACCCTGGACGGAGTTGTTGAGATGGCAATCCGGCCAGATTCTCAAGGTGGACAGCGGCTTCGCCTCCGCGGCCAGGGCCTCGCCCGTCGCGGCCGCGGGCGTGGTGACGAGTACGTGAGGCTCAAGATTATGAACCCGCCGCACCTGACTCCAAAAGAGCGCGAGCTGTATGAGAAGCTGGCGTCGGAATCCCGGTTCAATGCGCGGGAGCTGTTGGCAGCCAGGTGAATTGGGCTAGCGGCGTTCTACTGCTAGACGCACCGCCGAATTGTGGACAGGATTCCAGAACCCGCGAAATGTACTGATCGCCCGCAACTCTCAGATAGTGTGGCCCTCGGATTCCATCCGCGCTTCTGGCACCCGCACTGCAGTATTTGCTGACGCTGCCAAGCAGCAGAAAGGATCTGACGTTCCCATGCGAAACAACATAATCCAAGGGAAACCGGCCTTAGGCGCGGCCCGCGCCGCGTTGTGTGCTGCCATACTTGCTGCCTGTCTGATTCCCGCGGCGGCAGACGAATGGAACAAGAAGACGATTGTCATGTTCAACGCTCCTGTGGAGGTTCCCGGAAAAGTTCTTCCCCCAGGTACCTACGTGTTTAAACTCCTGGACTCTACTTCGAACCGCAACATTGTCCAGATCTGGGATAAAGATGAGAAGCAACTCTACGCGACGATTATGGGAGTTCCGGACTACAGCCTGAAAACTCCGGAGAAACCGATCATTCGCTTCGAGGAGCGCCCGTCCGACACACCGGAAGCGGTGAAAGCATGGTTCTACCCGGGCGATAACTATGGCGTGCAGTTCGTGTATCCACACGAGCAGGCCGTTCAACTCGCTAAGCGAACCAAACAAAACGTGCTTTCGATGCGAAACGACATGGCCCAGAACATCACAGCTCGGGCGGATTCCAAGAACGCTCCGAGCGTTCAGGCGATGAAAGATACGAAAGTCACCGGCGTGAATCCGGCCGGCGAAGACGTCGATATCCTCGTGGTCGTCTCGCCTACCCCACAAAAGTGACGGACGCCACGTAAGCGTCCCTGTCGATCATCCGATGCAGGGCATACAGAGTACGCATCCGACTATCCGGAAATACCTGGAGCGGACACAAGACGCGATTGTGCTTGGGCTCTGCATAATGCTCTTCATCGCGATGGGCATTAAGCTCGTTCACTTGGGCCAGTCGATGCTTAGCGGTACTGACTTCGCCTTGGTGGTGGGAGACATCCTGTTCATCCTGGTTCTTCTGGAGGTCTTCCGGCTCCTGCTCATCTACCTGGAAGAGCATCGCGTATCCGTAGAGACCATGGTCGAGGTGGGAATTGTAAGCACGCTTCGGGAAGTGATTTTGCGAGGAGCCTTACATATCGACTGGCCCCAGTTGCTCGTGGTGTGCGCATTCATTTTCACACTGGCAATCGTGCTTCGTTACTCGGGCATTCGATTGTCCGTAAGGTCCAAAGATCCGGTTCAAAAGGAGCACGACATTAACTTGCAGGAGGTTCCGGTGATTTCAAGTCACGTTTTAAGTTGAGCGACTCCGGCAGCACCGTGACTGGCAGAAGAGAGGAGCGATGCCACAGAAAATAGACGCAGCATTCTTAGATGCGATACGTATGCTGGCTTATCCGCTGACTGGCAACGGCAAGGACTACGATCCGCTGCTTGAGTTGATCGGCGACTCGAGATTCGTGCTGCTCGGGGGAGCATCGCAAGGAACCCATGAGTTCCACCGCGAACGCGCTGAGATTACGAAACGGCTCATCATGGAAAAGGGCTTCACAGCGGTCGCGGTGGACGACGATTGGCCGGATGCCTACCGGGTGAACCGCTATGTGCGCGGAGCCAGCCACGATTCTTCTGCCGGGGAAGCCCTCACTGCTTTCCGGCGGTTTCCGGCTTGGATATGGCGCAATGCGCCCGTGGTCGAGTTCGTCGAGTGGCTGCGGGATCACAATGAAGCGCTGCTCTCGGGAGCTGCTATGGCCGGATTTTATGGCCTCGATCTCTATCGTCTGCACGCTTCGATACAGATGACCCTCCGTTATCTGGAAAAAGTGAATACCCAGGCTGCCACGCAAGTCCTCATGCGCTATGCGCGTCTCGATC
Source organism: uncultured Solibacteraceae bacterium (assembly GCA_964554945.1). Classification (GTDB taxonomy): domain Bacteria; phylum Acidobacteriota; class Terriglobia; order Bryobacterales; family Bryobacteraceae; genus PSRJ01. The sequence continues at coordinate 3,784 of CAZKQQ010000099.1, forward strand.
ACTTTCGCGAAGACGACCCGGTTTACGGCTTAATGACGGGCTCGGACATCACCAGATCGAATACGGATGAGATCGTCATGCGCCTGCTTGAACTACAACGCTACGCCCTGGAGTCTGCACAACGCGAAGGCCGCAGCATTGCGGCGGACGAAGCCTTCTTTGCGGAACGGGAAGCCCATATTCTAAAGAACGCCGAACGGTATTATCGCTTGATGTTTCTGGAAGAGGTGTCGACATGGACATTACGCGATCGACACATGACCGAGACACTCGGAGCACTGGCCGAGCATCTCGGGAGCCCGAACCGCCCGGCGAAGGTCGTGGTGTGGGCACATAACTCGCACGTGGGGGACGCGCGGGCCACCGATATGGGGCTCCGCGGCGAGCTGAACATGGGAGAGATTGCTCATCTTTGGTACGGCTATGAGGCCGTGCTGGTGGGGTTCACCACCTACCATGGACGGGTAACGGCCGCTTCCGCCTGGGGGAAATCCGCCGAACGAAAATGGGTTCGCCCAGCGCCACCCGGCAGCTACGAGGAGGTGCTCCATAGAACCGAGCTCAACCGTTTTCTGCTCACTTGGCGGCATGGAGACCGAGGGACCGAGGGTCTGCTCGAGCCCAGAATCGAGCGCGCTGTGGGAGCAATTTATCGTCCCGAGAGTGAACGGAAAAGCGACTACTTTCAAGCCCGGCTACCGAACCAGTTTGATGCCGTGCTCCACTTCGATGAGACTGCGGCCGTCAAACCGCTCGAGCTCGAGGGGAAATGGGAAAACAGCGAAGCGCCGGCAACTTTTCCCTTCGCAGTGTAGATCATGAACAAACGGGCGCGCGAGCGCACGCGATGGAAGATCCTGGTGTTCAATCCCGGCAGCGCTTCCCTGAAGTTCGACATCATCGAGGATAGTCCGGGTACCACGGATGTCGTAACCGGCCGCAAGCTGGTGAGTGGTGTGATCGAGCCGATCGGCGGTCCGGCCACACTTTCTTTGATCCGCAGCCGAGAAGCAATTCCATACGAGGAGGTGCTTGCCACCAATCATGGAACGGCGGCGCTAAGAGTGCTCGGATTGATCAACAAAGGCGCGATGAGCAGCCATGGAGTCACCAGCGCACAGGATTTGGACGCAGTAGCTTACCGCGTGGTTCACGGGGGCGAACTCTATCTGGCCCCGGTTCAAATTGATGAGCACGTCATCTCCGCCATTGAGACACTGGAAGACCTTGCGCCCCTTCACAATGCCGGTTCGGTTTCCGTGATCCGGGCCAGCCGGGCCATTTTGCCGCCAGAAATTCCAGCAGTGGCGGTCTTTGACACCGCCTTTCACCAGACCATTCCGGAACATGCCCGCTTGTATGCGATTCCGTGGGAATTCACGAAGCGGTACAAAATCCGTCGATATGGGTTCCATGGAATCTCTCACAAATACCTGCTGCTGCGCTATTCCGAGTTGACCGGAACTCCTATGGAAAAGGCGGACATCATCACGCTGCATCTGGAGGGTGGATCTTCGGCAACTGCGATTAAGGGCGGCCAATCGATCGACACCTCGATGGGATTTACGCCGCTCGAAGGCTTGGTGATGGGGACGCGATGCGGTGACCTGGATCCCGCCGTAGTGGCATTTCTCGCCCGAAAGGAACAGGTGGATACGGCCAGGGTGGAGGATTGGTTAAACACAAAATCGGGACTGCTTGGTATCTCGGGAATCTCGCAAGACACTCGGATCCTGGCACAGTTCGCCACGCGCGAGGAACGCGCCCGGATTGCTCTCGAAATCTTCGCTTACCGAGTCAGGAAATACGTAGGCGCTTATCTCGCCGCGACGGGTGGAGCTGCGGCCCTGGTTTTTGGCGGCGGTATTGGAGAGAACACGCCGTCCGTGCGCCGGCAAATTTGTGAAGGACTCGAGTGTTTTGGGCTGGACTTTGATCCGGACCGGAACGGCTCGGTAATCGACCGGGAAGATATAATTACCCGCGATGGGTCGCGCCTCCAGGCGTGGGTTATCCCGACCGAGGAGGCACTGATGATTGCGCATGAAGCGATGCGCTGCTGTCTTGAACAGCGAATCAGCGCTGTTTAGCCGCCGATTGCTCCAGCTCGAGCCACTCACTTTCGCTCAAGCGCAGATTTACGGACGCCACGTTCTCTTCCAAATGCAGGACCGAGGATGTTCCGGGGATGGGAAGCATAACAGGTGAACGGTGCAAGAGCCAGGCGATGGAGAGCTGCGCGACCGAAACCCCGTGACGGCGCGCCATCTGGTCGAGCGGTCCGCCGGACCGCGCCAATTTGCCTGCGGCCACCGGAAACCAGGGAATGAAACCGAGCTTGTGCTGCTCGCAATACCGGAGCGCCGGCTCATGCTCGCGGTCTGACAAGTTGTACCGGTTTTGCACAGTCACGACATCAACGATCAGCCTCGCTTTTTCGATCTCGTCAGGAGTAACTTCGGAAAGACCGATGTAGCGGATCTTGCCTTGAGTCTGGAAATCCCGAAAGGCACCCAGGCTTTCCTCTAATGGCACCCTTGGGTCGATGCGATGCAGCTGATAAAGATCGATGCAATCCAACCGGAGGCGCCGCAGACTCATTTCAAGCTGTTGCCGCAGGTATTCGGGACGGCCCACGGGCGCCCAGAGATCCGGACCTTGCCGCGTGAGTCCGCTTTTGGTCGCGATCACCAGCCCGTTCGGATAGGGCCAGAGAGTGTCGCCGATCAGTTGCTCGCTCACCTCCGGACCATAAGAATCCGCCGTGTCAATGAAGTTGATGCCGAGATCGATAGTCCGGCGCAAGACTCGCCTGCATTCGTCAGGATTTTTCGGTTCCCCCCATATGCCGGGCCCCGTGAGACGCATGGCGCCGAAACCCAAGCGATGCACCGGAAGGTCGCTTCCGATTGTATATATGCCACTATCGGCGGCCGTGATTAACGCGGGGTGCATTCAATGTTCATCCTTTCTTGGTTGTCGGCGGAGCGTATTGGTCAAGAATCATGGTCAGCACACGGGCGGCTGGAGGGATGGGCACTGCGCCTTGAACGATTTCTTTAGTATTAAGTGGCTTTCCGTACAGGTCTTCGTTGGATGCTTTGTCAGCCTCTACCACCGTACCATCGAGCGAAACTCCGGCAAATGCCCCGCGTGACCGGGACCACGAAATAATTTCGGCATGTAGGAGAATGTCGGTGTCCGCCGCTGCGTTGCGGCCGACCGGACCGACTGCGGCCGCCGCGTCGGCGCCAATTTTGAATTTGTCGGAGAGCAGCTTACTCAACCCGGTATGGTTCATCACCAGCATGACTATGTCAGTGGATTGAGCCCCCAACTGGAGTCCAAAGCTGCCTCCCACCAGGCGAATGGCGGCCGGCGGCCCCCAGGTTCCGTTGGCTGAGCGGCACGAAGCGAATCCCCGGCCATACTCCCCGCCAACCGTTACCGCCACCTTCTTCATCCCGGGAACAATGATGGCGCACTGAGCCCGATCGAGCAGTCGCTGCGGGATTCCTTTGTCCGGCGCCTCCATGATCTCCCGGAACGCGGTGGCTGCATCGACAAGCCGTTTCTCAACGACGTTTTCCCGCGCGAACACTAAGGCGGCGCCGAGACCAAGTATAGTAAAAGCAATTCGTGAATTCATAGATTCTCCTGCTAGTTAATTGAGCAATAATCAGCCCTTTTTATAGGCATGCAAGACTTGTGCCGGTTGAACCGCGCCTCCCTCGCTACCATGGAAGCTGCAACCGGAGTCAATCAACTTCTGACGGAGGTGCGCTCGGGCCTCTTCGAGCACGCGTTCCACCTCCGAGACCGGCTTACCGATTAGTCCGGCCAGCTCCGGGACCTCCAACTCCTGTACGTAGCGCAGCACCAGCACTCTTCGTAATTCCTGCGGCATCGAAACCAGAGCCGACCTGACACAGCGGCGCAGTTCCATGATTTCCACGTTCTGCTCCGGTGTCGGCAGGTCAAGATCCGGAACCAGATCTTCCAGCTTGAGGTCCTCGTCAGGCTGGTAAAAATACAGAATTTCTTCACCCAGGCTGGTAACGTCCTCAGGAGGCGGAAGATTCGGGACCTCCTCCTCCATGTAAACAACGCGGCCGCGCTCACGCTTCGATCGCTTGATTTCTGCCGCAACCTGCTGTGCGGCAATCCGGATCAGCCAGCTTCGGACGTCCCCTCGGGGAGGATTTTTCCGAAACTCGTCATACGCGCGCAGCAGCGTGGCGTCCACAGCGTCTGCCGCGGTCAACTCGCCGGGGATCAGGTCGCCATGCGCTTCAGCGAATCGGATGACGTGCCGCACAAAATGATTAAGCCTTTCCAAGTGCGGGCTCACAAGCGAAAAGAATGCCTCTCGCTGGTCGGATTCGATGAATGGCTGTTCCGTCTTCATGCGCCGCAGCTCCCTTCTCCTGGCAAGCTGTTTCCAAAACTGTTCCCCCCGCGAGGTGGCCTTATACGCTTCAACCTGTCGTTCGATCTCCTCGAAAGCCGCCCGAATTGCAGCCTCCGGATCATGCATCTGCTCCTTGGCCGCCAATGTTTTTCCGGGCAGATCCAATGTGATGGAGACCGTGTATAGCCGGTGCGGTGGAATCTCTTCCATAGCCAATCGCAGAAACACGGGTTCCGGTAGACGCTTATTCTTTCTGGCGAGGCGAGCGATCAACCTCTCGATCAGACTTCGGATTTTTTCCGCTGGCTGGAATCCCTTGAACTCCACCGCGCGTTGCATGGTCATCACCGTTTCAAACGGCATGCCGCGTGCCATTTGCCGGGGACCTCATTCAGGCGGTCGATAGCATCGTGGACGGCGCAGGCCTTGGACACTTGCCATCTACTAATAGATGAAGAGTGGCTAACGCCAGTGGCCTTCCACGAAGACCCAACCCCGCCTATGGGGGGCCCAGTGCGGCGGAATCCATCGCGCGCCGGGCCAGGGAGCGATCACCCAGGTCCCCGGAACCCAGACATAAGTTTGTCCGTTCCAGGCATAGTAACCGGGAGTCCAAACATAGCCCGCACCAGGCGTGGGAAGGGGCGTTTCTAGCACGGGAATGGGTGGTGCGATGCGTACCACAACACGGCCATATAGGACGTTCATGGCGAGCAAAGACAGGATCGCGAGTCTTCGGAACATCGTTCATCGCTCCGGTTTTCAAAATGGAAGCACGGCATTTCCCAATGGGCGCGAGCCGTGCTACAGACTTGCCCACTGACGGCCGTCGCGTTGAATCATCTCGTCGGCTGCAATGGGCCCGTCCGAGCCGGCCGGGTACTCGTACAACTCTCCGCCGCGCCCGTCCGCCCAGGCGTCCAGGATCGGCTGAATAATCGACCAGCCGGCTTCGATCATAGCGGCGCTCTTGAAGAGGCTGCGGTCGCCGATCATCGCGTCGTAGAGCAGCGTTTCATATCCCGTATGGTTCAGCGCGCCGAAGTGTTCCCGATAATCGAAATTCATCTCGACCGGCGCCGTTTCAATCACGGGCCCCGGCACTTTCCCCTCAAATTGCAATAGGATCTTTTCCTGCGGTTGAATGGCTATGATAAGCGCGTTTGGCTGCGGCAGCGATGCCCCGCTACGGCGGAAGAGCGCCAGGGGCGCATTCCGAAACTGTACGACGATTTGCGTATTCCTGGTCCGCAACCGCTTGCCGGTTCGCATGTAAAACGGAACGCCCGCCCACCGCCAGGTGTCGACCAGCATTTTCAGCGCGACGTAGGTCTCGGTTCGCGAATCCGGTTTAACGAATGGCTCTTCGCGGTATCCGGCAACCGATCCTTCACCGGCACTGCCCCGTGCGTATTGCCCGCGGATCACGCAGGCCACGCATTCCTCAGGATTAATGGGCGGCACGGATTCCAGCACTTTTACCTGCTCGTTCTGCACGGCGCCGGCGGAAAACGAGCTCGGCGGCTCCATGGCGGTTAGCGACAACAACTGGACCAGATGATTTGGGACCATGTCGCGCAAAGCACCCGTGTGATCGTAATAGCGACCGCGCCGCTCCACGCCTGCCGATTCGGCAACTGTGATCTGAACGTGATCGATATACCGCCGATTCCAGATAGGCTCAAAAATCCCGTTGGCGAAACGAAAGACCATTACATTTTGAACGGTCTCTTTGCCGAGATAGTGATCGATGCGGTAGATCTGGTCGTCTCGTACCAAGCTCAGAAGGTTGCGATTCAAGTCACGCGCCGAACTCAGATCATGACCAAAAGGCTTTTCGATTATGATCCGGCGCCATTGGCGCTCTCCATCGCGGAGCAGCCCTTCCGCAGCGAGCCGCTTCGTCAGGTCCAGGAAAAACTCAGGAGCGGTCGCCAGATAGAACAGGTAATTGCCTCCCGTCCCGTATTCACGATCAACATCCGTAAGAATCTTGTGAAGCCCCTCCCATCCGCCGGGTGAATCGAAGTCTGATGAAATGTAGCGCACTCGCGATACCAGCCAATGGATGATCTCGGGATTTGCTCTGGGACCCGTTACCTGTATCAGATCCCGCGCCAGCGCCTCCTGAAAATGTTCCCCGCTGACCTCCGAAGCTGCGAAGCCGACAATGGCAAAGTGATCGGTGAGTAGTTGTTGGGCAGCTAGATTATAGAGCGCAGGAAACAGGAGCCGTTTCGAGAGATCGCCCGTAGCTCCGAAGATGATCAGCGCGCATGGGCCCGCCGGTTTCGGACTGCGCGGCGAGGCCTCTCTAATGACGGGTTTTTCGGGAGCAGCGGTTGTAAACATAGTCTCCCCAGGCTCCCTGCTCAATCCGGCAGAAATATCAACCCGCAGTGAAAGTCGCTCCGCTCGCCGGAGTTGTCGATCGTGAAATTCGACGTGATGAATCCTCGTGCTGCGGCGAATTGGCCTTCGCCGCTTTCGACCTTCCAGGTGGCCGCCCCTGCCATGGTCCCGGGTTCAAAACCCGCGGTCACATGCCCTTTTCCGACGGTCGAGAACCGAAGCAGATGCTCGCTTTCACCGCCAAAGGCGATCTGGCCGGATTCCTGAAACCCTTCCGGGCCGGTCATCTGCAACTCCGATTCAAAGAATGCGAGATCCCCATCCGAGGCACGGAGATCTGCCTGCATGCCTCTAGGCCCGATCATCGTGCTCAGCACGCAACTCGCGGCGCTCCCCGTGGTCCGCAGCGTTTCGCAATCGCTCACCAGCGTAGACGTCTGCCCGATGAAATGCATTGTGTAGAGAATCTTGCGCATACTTTGCTTTCGCAGCGCGGGCTGGGCGGACCACAGAGCTCAGGTGCCGGCTAATGCGCCGGGGCCGCGACCGTGGGTCCGGTATGCAGTTCTCTGTCCCACGAGCGAAGCCGGAATCCTAAAGCGATCAGGATAGCGCCGGAAACAAAAGCGTACGCTCCCACCCACAGGGCGATGACCAGCGCGCCGGCAAGCGGAGCGATCATTATCAGAATGCCGAATATCATCGAGAGTATCCCGCTTAGCGCAAGCAGCCACTCGCCGTCGATGTACCGCCGCAATTTCACGGCCGCAGAAACCTCGAGCGCGCCGGTAACAATTGCCCAGGCGCCGATCACTAGAACCAGAGCCAGGGCCGTGATACCAGGCCAGAGTACCGTGACAATGGCGGCCCCGATTCCGACGACACCTTCGATCGTCAGCACCATCCAGTGCTCGTGTGCCTGGGCCGCTCGCACCGCAGCGACCAGATTCAGAACTCCGTCTACCAACGCATACCCAGCAAACAAGAAAACTAACGCTATGAACGTAATTGTGGGCCAGATAAACGTGAGCACGCCGACTGCAACTCCCACCAGTCCGCGAATCACCAGCGCCCACCAGTGCCTTGCCAGTACGAGATTCATATTTTTCCTCTCCTCGAACTCCCGCTACCCGGCGCGCGGGCCGGGTTAGCGGGAAATTTCTCTAGGCCGCTTTCTCGGTCGTTGTCGATTTTTCGGAACCCTGAGCCTTGTCGGAACCCTGAGCCTTGTCGGAACCCTGAGCCTTGTCGGAACCCTGGGCCGCCGATCTTCCTTCAATTTGAATTTCACGGCGCTGGGTCCGCTGCTCTTTTGCGGGAACAATCACTTCGAGAACACCGTTCTCAAACTTGGCCCGGGCTTCCTCGGCCTTTGCTCCCTCGGGCAGAGGGATGCTCCGAAAGAAGCGGCCATAGACCCGCTCCGTTACGTGAATCCCACGCTCGTCTTCTTTCCGCTCGGCCTTACGCTCGCCCTGGAGAATAATGGCTTCATCCGTAACCTCCAGCTTTACGTCGTTCGGGTTGAGGCCGGGGAGTTCCGCCCGGATCACGTACTTGCCTTCGCGTTCAGAAATTTCGATAGCCGGCACCCATACTGCTTGCGACGCTTCGCTCGCATTTTGTCTGGCGCCCCCAACGAAATCAGAAAACGCGCGATCCATTTCGTCCATCATTCGGCTCGCGAGAGTGAATGGAGTCATACGAAACAACTCCAACGGTGTCAGGACGGATCCGAGCGGATATCCCCTTCCCTGCTCCGACCGTTGTGAGGTGCGCGTGATTCCTTGGCCGCCCGACGGGGCACTTTGCCGTTCAGAGGTCCTTGTATCTGTCGCCATACTGTCTCCTTATCGGCTCGATGCCGCTCAGCGGACGCTTTGTGACCCGGCACCGGCACTGCGGTTAGTGCAGATAAGATGCCATGCCGAACTACGGCCGGCACGTCCCTATTGAAGCTTCACTTCGCGGGGGCTGTCGAGTTTCCGGCGACGTCCGTCTATCCATAGACTTCTTAACGCGCCACAGAAATGGACGATAAATCCAGCATGAGCTGATCCACATAGCACCAGCCCCATGTTTCCCCTGGCTCAAAGGAGCGCATTATGGGATGCGAGCTCCTATGAAAGTGTTTCGTGGCGTGCCGATTCGGCGACGAATCGCAACACCCTACGTGACCGCAGGTAAGGCAGAGGCGCAGGTGGACCCAAAGACCGCCTGTCTTCAGGCACTCTTCACACCCCAGAGTTCTCGGTGCGACGTCACGGATCTGATTCAAATGTGTACATTCGGTCATACGTTTTCTCCTGTTGGTCTACGAGGGTTAGCGATTGCGGAGGACGATCTTCCCGAGAACTTGCCCTTCCGAGAGCCGTTCATGTGCCCGCGCCGCATCGCCCAACGAGAACGTCCCGGCAATCGGCACCCTTAATTTGGCCGCCTCAACAGCCATACCCAGGTGCTTGAATTCGCGGACGCCCGCCACCGCATCGTACGGAGTGATGCGGATACCGGGACGCTTTTTGGGCACGGGCTCCACTCCGTTGGGATAAGCAAGGCGACCGCTCGGCTTGAGGGCGTCCAGGCAATTTTCGAGCGGCTCACCACCAGCGAACGCGAGCACTGCGTCCACGCCGTCAGGCGCGAATTCACGAGCCGCCGCCGCGATGTCCGAATGCCTCCCATCGACGGCGGCGTCCGCTCCAAGGCTGCGGACCAGAGCGACGCCGTCATCTCCGGAAGCCGTCGCAAATACCCGGGCATCGCGCAGTTTCGCGAACTGAACCGCCAGTGTTCCGACTCCGCCCGATGCGCCATGAATAATAACCGTCTCGTCGCGCCTAAGATGCAGAGCGTCATCAACGCCCTGAAGAGCGGTCAAGCCGGTAGTCGGAATCGCGCCCGCCTCCTTCAGATCAAGCCCTGAAGGTATCGGAGCAACCTTATCCGCAGACACCACGACATACTCGGCGTAAAAACCACCCTTAGGGTTAAGAAAGCTGTAGGAATATACGCTTTCGCCGACCTTAAAGCGGCGGATGTGCGATCCCACGGCGGCAACCGTGCCCGAGCCATCGGTACCGAGCACCAGTGGAAACTTTGGCTTTCCGCCGGGATACCAGCCGGCGCGCATCTCGGCATCCCAGACGCCTACACCGGCGGTGTCAATCCCGATCAGCACTTCATCGTCATCGACCGGCGGCACAGGCAATTCATGAACGGTCAACACCTCGGGACCGCCAAAGCGGTCTATTGCCGCAGCATGCATGATTTCTGGGATATTCTGTTTGCGAGATTTTCGGGAACGCGGAACCGCCACCGGCATTTTAGCTCTCCTTCCTGGTTCTCAACCACGCTGTAGATTTCTCAACCACGCTGTAGATAACGATGCACGAAGGCCACCGCCATGGCGCCCTCGCCTACAGCGGAGGCGCAACGCTTGATGGAATTGTGCCGCACATCGCCCGCCGCAAATACACCGGGCACGCTGGTCTCCAGATAATACGGAATTCGGTCGAGCGGCCAACCGCGCGGGGCCTGATAATTGTGTTGCAGGTCGGGACCAGTCACAAGATATCCTGCTTCGTCGCGGATGATCCCGAGTTCTGCCGCCCATCCCGTATGGGGAGTACCGCCGATACAAACGAAGAGCCACCGGGTCGGGAATGTTTGTTGCTCCCCAGTCCGGCAATTGGTGACCGTGATCGCTTGCAGGATTCCGTCGCCGTGGAGCGCGGTCACCTCCGTTCGGGTGAGAACTCGGACGTTCTGCGTCGCCATGATACGGTCCAACAAGTATTGTGAAAGCGTGTGCTTGAGAGAATCTCCTCGCACAATCATCGTGACGCTGCGGGCAACTTTGGAGAAATGCATAGCTGCCTGGCCGGCGGAGTTCCCCCCACCTACTATAAAGATCTCCTCATCGCCGTGGCACAATGAGGCTTCACTGGCGCCAGCTCCGTAATAGACTCCGGCTCCCAGAAGCCGCTCCTCGTTCGGCAGACCGAGCCGGTTATATTCCACGCCCGTGGCGCAGATCGTGGCCCGCGCGACAATCTTGCTTCCGTCCGCCAGATATCCCACACCTTTCCCCGGGAGAAGTTCGCCCCGGACGCCTTCCCGGCCGAGCAGGATCTCGGCTCCGAAGCGGCAGGCCTGCTCGCGAGCGCGCTCCGCCAGGTCCGCGCCGCTAATCCCCCTTGGGAAACCGAGGTAGTTCTCGATTCTGAAGCTGCTTCCGGCCTGCCCGCCGAGTGCCGAGCGCTCCACCAGGACCGTGGTAAGCCCTTCTGACGCCCCATAAACGGAGGCGCTCAGACCCGCCGGCCCTCCACCATAGATCGCCAGATCGTATTCGACACGGGAAGGCTCTCGAAACCAGCCGAGCTTCTCAGTGATCTGGCGGATGGTCGGGCACTCTAATCGCGTGCCGTCCGGGAACACGCAGACTGGCAACCGGCTGTCATTCAAACCCGATACGCCTGCCTGAGCCCGGGCCTCCTCGTCATTTCGCAGTTCGACCCATTCGAACGGCACATCACTGCGGTGCAGAAAATCGCGAATCATGTACCCCAGCGGGTTTCCGAGCTTTCCGAGAATTTTTACGCGCGGCGGCGGATTGTCGGTCATTTCGCAATCGGGCAACAAACATGCCGCAGCTTCAATGCCAAACTAAAGGATCGTTCATTCTTACAGCGCAAGTCGATGGTCGCTGATCTGCTAACCCACTGCCGGATGTCCGAGTTGAACACACCCAAAGTCAAAGTCGTGGTCGCCACGACTGTGATGCTGAGCTTCATCAGTCTTTGGCACGCCGCAGCCATCGTATTGAGCGACCTTGCGTCTTCGGCTTATTATGCCGGCGGGATCGCCGAACGCTCCATCGGCAAACCGGCCCCGTGGTTCATTCTGTCTATTATGCTGTTCGGATTCGCCATCCGCGCGATTTACATCGAAAGCTCCAGCATGTTCGTGCGAGGCGGGGTGTACCGCGTCGTACAGGAAGCTTTGGGACCAACATTGGCCAAGCTGTCTGTATCGGCACTGATGTTTGATTACATTTTGACCGGTCCGATCAGCGGCGTCAGCGCGGGCTTGTACCTCGCAGGTCTATTACAGGACACGGCCACCTACTTTCATCAGCCGGTGCACATACCCCCGAATGAGGTCGCCGTCGGTTTCGCTCTGCTCGCTACTGGCTATTTTTGGCTGGAGAACACCATCGGCATTCGGGAATCCAGCGGCAAAGCCTTGCGCATCATGCAAGTCACCACCGTGATGGTAGTCATCCTGATCGGCTGGTGTCTGTTCACTATCTGGAAGCACGGGTTTCAGCCCATCCCGCTGCCCACGCATGCCAACTTGCACTTCGGCCCGGATGCGCTGGGTTGGCTCCAGGGCACGGGTGTTGAGAACATCACCGCGGTCGCCATCATGATCGGCCTCGGACACTCGCTGCTCGCCATGAGCGGATTCGAAACCCTGGCGCAGGTTTACCGCGAGCTGGAAGCCCCCAAGCTGAAAAATCTCCGCCGTGCTTCGCTGATTGTGATTTTGTACAGTCTCGTCTTCACTTCCGCTGTCTCTTTTTTTGCGATCATGCTAATCCCGGACACAGACCGGCCGAAGTACCTGGACAACTTGATTGGCGGCCTGGCGATTTTCCTGGCCGGTCCGGCTGGGCTCAAATTGGTGTTTCACGCCTTCGTGGTGCTGGTAGGCTCGCTGATTCTCGCGGGCGCGGTCAATACCGCGATCGTCGGATCCAATGGCGTGCTCAATCGAGTCGCCGAAGACGGCGTTCTGCCCGATTGGTTCCGCCGGCCCCATCCGAAATATGGCACTAGCTCGCGGATCCTGAACTTAATCGTCATCCTGCAAGTCGTAACGATTCTGCTTAGCCGCGGCAACGTAATGCTCTTGGGCGAAGCTTATGCCTTCGGTGTTATTTGGAGCTTTGCCATCAAGGCGTTCGGCGTTCTGGTGCTGCGCTACAAACGGCCGGACGCGCGAGCCTGGAAAGTGCCGCTCAACTTTCGGGCTTTTGGAACAGAGATTCCCTTGGGCCTGATTCTCATCACAGCATCACTATTTTCCCTGGCCGCGATCAACGTCCTCACTAAGAAGACGGCCACTATTTCCGGGACGATTTTTACACTGGGCTTCTTTACGGTCTTCTCCGTGTCGGAGCGTCACAATCGCGACGGCCGGCAGAAAGTTCGCGAACATTCTGACAAGTTCCGCCTGGAAGAGCGGCTTGACCTTGAAGATCTTCACGTGCGCCCCGGGAACGTAATTGTGAACATCAGCGAACCGGACCGGCTCGAACACCTGGAGCGCGTACTGGATGAAGTCGACCCGCAGAAGCAGGACGTGGTCGCCGTCGTTATACACCAGCTTGCTCCGATTGCCTCAGCTGAATATCCGCTGGAGGTGAATCAGATTTGTTCGGAGCGTGAAGTGGACCTGCTGAGTAAGATCGTGAGCGTAGCGGAGAAAGCTGGCAAACCCGTTGAGTTGCTGGTCGTCGCTGGACGGGATCCCTGCAGCGTGCTTGTCCAAACAGCCAGTCAACTCCGATCATCCCGCATCGTGATGCGACAAAGCCCCGGCATCCCAACGGAGGAGCTGGCTCGACGGATGGGAATCGCTTGGGAAAAACTGCCCGAGCCGCGGCCGCTCATGGTTGTTGAGGTTGTGCCGGTCAGGGAAGGTAAGCCCTCTGTCTTTCCACTGGGACCTCACTCGCCTGGCTTGGAGCCTGCCGACATTGATATGGTTCACCACTTGTGGCGCGAACTCACTGAGAGCTATGGAGTCGATTCGCAATTCCATCATCGGGACGTTGTGAGTCTTGCGCTGCGAAGACTCGATGAGGAACTGCACTCCTCACGAGCGCCGAAGGTGGTGGAAGAAATTCGCCGCGAGCGCGGATCGTGACCGTCGTTGCTGTTGGCCAGACCGCGCGTGGTCACCCACATGCACTTCCTGACACGTGGCCGCGCCTTTCGAAACCAGTTCAGAAACCTCATTAGCGCGTTGCGACCCAATTTCACAACCGAGCCTGGTTCTCCAGTACGACCGAGTTAGCGTCTCCTTTAATGAGAAACAGGTCTTGGCTGAGATATCGTTTGCGGCGAAAGCAGGAGACACCGTGGTCCTGTTTGGCGCTTCCGGCAGCGGCAAGAGTGTATTACTAAAGACCGGTATCGGTTTAATTCAGGCTGATGAAGGCCACGTGAGACTCTTCGGCCGTGACATAACAGCGCTCTCTGAAGAGAAACTTCTTTCCATTCGCCGTTGCGTCGGGATGCTGTTCCAGGAAGGCGGGCTATTCGATTCTTTGACCGCCGAAGAAAATGTCGCATACCCGCTTGAATACCCGCAAAGGAAACTCCCCGAGCCCGAGGTCCAGACCCGCGTGAAACAGGCCCTTGATTTTGTGGGTCTCGGTGCGGCGTTGGACAGGCTTCCGAGTGATCTTTCGGGAGGAATGCGGCGCCGGATCGGAATCGCGAGGGCCGAAGTGGCAAAACCGCCTCTCATGCTATATGACTCCCCGACCGCGGGGTTGGACCCGATCACCGCTTATCGAATCATCGCCCTCGTAATCCAGCAAAGGGATACTCGCAACGCAACGACAATCGTCGTGACACACCGGTATCAGGACGGGCATCTGCTTGCAAATTGCACATACGATCCCGCAGCCGGCAAACTGAAGCGCACGCCGGACTTCTCTCAGCGGGTCAAATTCATCGTTCTGCGGGACGGGCGGATCGCGTTCGAAGGCTCCGAAGCTGGAATGCGCGCTTGCGCCGACCCCTACGTCGCGAGATTTGCCGGTATAAAGAAGACGGTCTCGCCGTAGGCGGGATTTTCTTAAGGATGGCCCTCTTGCCCATCTCCGGGCGGCAAGGCGTAGGCCTGGGGTTCAGTTAATTCCAGGACGGTTTTTGTTCCGTCGGGCTCTTCGATTTCAAGCGCAGGCCCAGCCGGTACCGCCGGCAGCAGCAACCGCACGGCGCTCACGTCGTGAACCCCGTGCGTGAGGTGGTCCGCGGGGGTGGTCCCGAAACTGATCCAGACGGAACGCGCTCCATCTTTGATATCCGCAGCGATGCCATCAAATGGACGGTCCTCAGTCTCCACCTGGTATCCGACATCGGGGCCGAATACGTCCACGCGCGCATGCGCACCGCGGTATTCTTGCGTGAACTCGGCGAAAAACGGGATCCATTGATCTGGTCTGATTTCCTGTGTCATCCCTTGTCGGGGAATAGACTTCGGCGACGGTTTGGCCATACCGGTTCTTTTGCAGATCGATTGCCAACGAGGATCGGCACCCTGACCGACTGTTAATTTGATCGAGTGGTCGCTCGCTCGATAGCGGCGTCGAACCGTAGACGCGCAATAGCAGCATGAGCCCAAGCTACTGCTCCGTGGGCTCGGAAAACAAGGGTCGTCCGGGAATATGAGTCTGGCATGTCACATGCGTGAAACCAACATGATGGCGGTAATACTTGCGAAGAACTGGTGGTCACTATTAATTCGCGGGTTAGCGGCAATCACCCTTGGTGTGATTGCGGTGGCCTGGCACGGAATCACAGTGGGCCAGTTGGCGATGCTTTTTGGGGCATACGCCGTCTTCGATGGCCTTGTAGCCTTCGCCGGAGCCGTCCGGGCGGCCGAGGTTCACCAGCGGTGGCTGACGTTATTGATCGAAGGCATAGCCGGTATTATTGCCGGCATCGCCGCGCTCGGATGGGCGGCGATCACCTTGATTTCGCTGGAGGAAGTCATCGCCGGTTGGGCGCTACTTACCGGCGTCTTGGAAATCGCTGCCGCCGTTCGTTTGCGAGCCTACCTTCCCGGCGAATGGCTTCTGGCCCTCGGTGGCGCCGCGTCTCTAATACTCGGAGTTTTGACGATCGCGCTCCCGCTCGCCGGCACCCTGGAGATCTCCCGGTGGATTGGTATCTATGCTTTCGTTTTCGGAGCGCTGCTCATCGGATTGGGACTCCGACTTCGCGCATGCGTAATCCCTTCAGAAGAGCAGGAATCGCGGAGTCCAGACCTAACCCACTGGCAGAGGCCGGAGGCTCATCCGTAAGCACCTGCCGTGCGGCGAAATTGTATAGGTTCTCGTTTAATTGAGGAACAAAAGCCATGGCAACGACGTTTGAATCTGCAATACGAACAGATGCGGCCATTAGTTCGGACGTTCTGGCCGAACTGAAATGGGATCCTGCAATCACTTCTCCCGATATCGCCGTAGCCGTGAAAGACGGCGTGGTGACATTGTCCGGGTACGTCTCGAGCTACTGGGAGAAGGATGCCGCCGAGCGGGCCGCGAAACGCGTGTACGGCGTCAAGGGAGTCGCGAACGACCTTGAAGTCAAACTGTCTTTGACGCGAACCGATCCCGAGATCGCCAGGGACGCCGTTCATGAATTGGAGAGCCGCGTCAGCATTCCGGCCGACCGGATCAAGGTGACCGTGAAAGCAGGGTGGGTCACTCTTGAGGGTACGGTGGACTGGCAATATCAGAAGAATGTCGCCGAGTCGGTCGTCAAGAATCTCAGAGGCGTGCTTGGAGTGACGAATAACATTTTGGTCAAGCCTTCAGTTTCCCCTTCGGAGTTGAAACAGAAAATCGAGGAGGCCCTGAAGCGGAGCGCTGAGTTGGATGCCCGCCGGATCACCGTCGAGGCCGACGGGAGTACCGTCCGGCTTTACGGCAGCGTGCGCTCCTGGACCGAGAGGGAAGAGGCCGAACGCGCGGCCTGGTCGGCGCCAGGAGTTACGAAAGTCGAGAATCACATCACCATCACTCCGTAGAACGTCGGCGGCAGCTTGCGCACGGTCTGGTACGAAAAACCTCCTCCCACAATCAGACTGTGCGCGTTTTTCTGGAATCAGGCGGCGACCGCCAGCTGCAGCCGCCGGGCAATTTCCGATTTCGGCTGAACGCCGATGATTCTATCGATTTCGCGGCCTCCTTTCAGCACAAGCAGTGTTGGGATGCTTTGGACGTTAAAGCGGGCCGCGGTCGCTGGATTCTCGTCCACATTCAGTTTCGCCACACGTATTCGGCCCGCCATTTCCCTCGCGAGTTCCTCTACCATCGGCGAAATCATCCGGCACGGCCCACACCAGGGCGCCCACATATCGAGCAGAACCGGCACTGGGGAACGCTCGACTTCAGCGGGGAACGTGGCATCCGTGATGCTTATGGGCTTGGAGGCGAATGCCTCAACAAGGAGGGGCGCTTTACAGCGCCCACAAACAGGTTGCAGCCCCTGCTGTAGCTTTTCCGGCGGTACGCGATTTATCGCTCCGCACGAACGGCACCGGATCAACTGTGGCTCGGACATAAAGGTTGGCTGCGGCCGTATTTAAGGCGTCACCGTGATGTGATTCTCGACTCTCGAAATCCCTGGAGCCGACCAAGCAGCACGTTCGGCCTCCTCCTTCTCGCTCCAGGATCGCACGCTTCCATAGAGTTTTACCGTGTCGTCTTCCACTTCCACGGCGATGCGCCGCGCATCGACTTCGGCGCTGCGGCGGAGCGCCTCTTCGATCCGGCTCTTCACTTGCGAGGGAGCAACGTTCGTTTTGACGCGAATATTATTAACAATGTTCACGACTCCGTCCAGCTTCTTCACTGCTGATTCGGCAAGTCTCTTCTGGAACTGCCAGCGCACCTCGCCTTCGAGAGTCACCTCGCCGTTCTTGACCGTCACCTTGATTTTGTCGCTTGGAATGAAGACGCGGCTCTCCAGGGCCCGCACCGCATCCCGTGCGATCTCGGGATCCGTTCGTTTGGAGGTTAGCTTAACGTGAATGTTATTGGCTACTGCCCTCACTCCGTAGACACGCTTGGCGGCCTGCTCGGCGGCATCCTTCTCCCAGTAGCTCGACACAAAACCGGTGAGCGTCACAACACCATCTTTGACCGCTACGCCGATATCTCGCGATGTGATCTTCGGATCGAACGCCAGCTCAAACATTATGTCCGACTGAATTGCCTCATCGGTCCTCTTGTTCACGTCCGCTATCGCTGCCATGTCACACTCTCCCTCATAGCCCCGACGAAAGGTCCCGGCCAAGAATTCTCTAAGCGCCTTGTTCGACTTGCAGGTTGTTGGTGACCGAAAACACTCCAGGAACGCTATTCGCCCTAATATTGATCAGATCTTTGTCCATTTGATTGGCAACCACTCCCTCCAAGGTCACATGTCCGTTTTTGACGATGATGTGGACGGGAGGAATCGCGCGAAATCCGTAGCGTGTCGACAGCGTAGGGTCGCCATAAATGGCTTTGTACTCGGCCATGCGGATCTGGTCGTCCATCGGTGATAGTGGAAGCACCTCGATTTTGTTGATTACCTGCTCGACACCCGGGATGCGCTTCACGGCTTCTTCAGCGTCTTTCTTCAGTACGCCGGGCGGCATGACCTCGCCCAGCAACGTGACCGTATTGCCGTCGACCCGAAAAGCCAAGTCGTCAAAAACGCCATAGTACGGCTGCAACAGCAATTGGTGACGCACCTCGCGAGCAATTTGCTCCTCGTCAACTGGACCGGCAATGAAAGCCTCGCGGTGGTTTTTGTCCTCGTGCTTTGCGGCGAAACCCGCGGAACCAATTAGGAGAACGGCGGTGAGAAGCGTGGTGGTACGTGCAAACGGTAGGGTTGCCATCGTGATGTTCCTTTCTTAGGTTGGTCTCGACTCCGAGCTATCCGAAGCCGGATGCTGCAGCTCTTGTGCCATCCGTAACTAACTCCGGATCCGGCCTGTTATCAAAGCCTCGTGGCGCTGACTCTCGTCAACCGCCGTCGAAGCATTGGCAGCCACTATCGATGATTAGACTTGGACCCATGCTCACGGTGACCCGCTCCGGGGATCAAGTGCTTGGCAGCAAAGGAGAAACGCTGGCCGCGACGATGGCTATAAAGGTGCGATAAACGACCTGTCGAGGAGCGCGTAGTGAGCGTGTCGGCAGCGGCGACCCTATGTTTCCAGTTGGAGATACAGTTCCACGGCGAAATCCGGCAATCATGACCTGGATTTTGATTGCTGTCAATTGTATGGTTTTCTTGTTTGAACTCTCCATTCCGCAGCCCGCTCTCGAGCACTTCTTCTACCTGTTCGGACTTGTGCCGGCGCGCTACACTCATCCGGATTGGGCGGTTTGGTTCGGGTTTCCAATTGATGATTATTGGCCATTTCTGACCGGCATGTTCCTGCACGGGGGTTGGGTACATCTGATCGGGAACATGTGGGCACTTTGGATTTTTGGCGACAACGTCGAGGATCGCATGGGCCCGTTCCGCTTCCTGTTCTTCTATCTGCTTTGCGGGATTGCGGCCGATTTCGCGCATCTGGTCACCAATCCGGCCTCGACCATTCCTGCGTTCGGCGCGTCCGGCGCCATTGCCGGAATCATGGGTGCCTATTTCGTCCTATTCCCCAGCGCGCGAGTGATTGTGCTGATACCGGTCTTCTTCTTTCCTTTTTTCTTCGAATTTCCCGCTTTTGTTTACCTCGGTATTTGGGTGCTCACGCAGCTGCTCAGCGGCACTCTCTCATTGACCTACCGCGGATACCCGGGCGGAGTGGCGTGGTGGGCGCATGTCGGCGGTTTCGCCGCTGGAATCGTCCTGCACCGCCTATTTATTAAATCTCGGGGAGATTACCGGCGATTGTCACGCGATGAATATGACACTGCAAATGCGTGGGTGCCGGCCCGCTACTGGAGGGGATACCAATGACGCCGGCCGACATTCTTTGGCTGTTCTTCATCTTTTCCGCGCTGCAGCCGGTCCTGAAGCAGCGCTATCTGGAGGCCTCGCGCCAGCGGCTGATCGCCAGGATCGAAAAGCAACGGAACTCCCGCGTCATCCTGCTGGTCCACCGGCAGGAAACCATGAGCTTTTTGGGCTTCCCCGTGTACCGCTATATCGACATCGAGGATTCAGAGCAGGTGCTGCGCGCCATTCACCTCACCGATCCGGCCGTTCCCATCGACATTGTGCTGCACACGCCGGGTGGCCTTGTGCTGGCGGCGACCCAAATCGCGCGCGCCATCCATAGGCACAAAGGCAAGGTCACTGCCTTCGTCCCGCACTACGCCATGTCGGGAGGCACGCTGATCGCGCTCGCCACTTCCGAAATTGTAATGAGCGACGATGCCGTGCTCGGACCGGTCGATCCGCAGCTCGGACAGTATCCTGCCGCCTCGATTCTCAAGGCGGTATCCCGGAAACC
>CAZKQQ010000100.1:0-23521 GCA_964554945.1 uncultured Solibacteraceae bacterium
AATCTTCTCTTGGATCTTCTGGCGTTCGGCTTCGTAGCCGATGAGGGCCATCTGAAGCAGGATCGTATCCGTCTGCATGAGTATCAAGTCCTGTGTTACGGGACACCTGCGATTGAGAGTGAGGCTCGCAGGTCCTTTCGCCATTCCGTTAATGGAAAAGCGGCAACTCGGGAAATGGTATCACAGGTTTTTAGCTCACGGATCCGCGCGAAACCAATGCGCTTAGCGGCACGTGTTCCGCATGTAGCCTGCCGAACGAGGGATTCCCGATACCCAGATACCTTCGCAAAGGCATTGGTGCGGGAGCACGCGCTCCTGGCACTGTGTAATCTGGAACGCGCCCATTCATATCTTCGTCGACGAGGTTGGGTACAATGTTCTCTACCTCGGAAGGAGTTCCCATGGCGAAGAAGATTGATCCCATTAACAAGAAACAGTATGGCGCAGTAACCGCTATGCTCGTAATTACGGATATTCAGGCGGCGGTAGCCTTCTATCAAAAGGCGTTCGGTTTTGAAAAGCGGGGAATTACGAATGGACCGGACGGCAAGCCCATGCATGCCGAACTGCGGCTGCGTGATACGACCTTAATGCTGGGGCCGGAGAATTCCCAGTCCGGGGCGCGGAGCGCCAAGACGATCGGCTCTTCGCCGGTGACGCTGTACCTGCTGGCGGAGAACGTGGATAAGGTGGTTGCGAAGGCGGTGAAACTCGGGGCGAAGCTTGTAACACCGGTGACTGATCAGTTTTGGGGCGACAGGACCGGCACCGTCATTGACCCGGAGGGGAATGCCTGGATGATCGCCACGCACATCGCCGAGCCGACGCCGTCGGAAATGAAACAGAAAATGCAAGAGTTGATGCGCGCCCAGGCCACGACGAGTGGGAGCTAAGCGCGGCGCTCCGAAGCGAGCTCCGGCTGAACCGGCAGCGCCCAAGTGCGCACACGCTCGTTGCGCTTGCCCGCCGATGCGGGGAAAGTACTGCAGCTCCTACTGTGAGAGCCTGGCGCAACGTCCTCCTACGGTGTGTTGTTGCGGCCATCGAGAGTGTTGAGATTGACAAGGCCGCGTTGGCGCGTACTGTGTCGGGCTTCCGGGGTGGATTTGATGGGCTACCATGCCAATCGTAACCTTGGCTGCCGGTTCGCTTTCAAATCGTTTATTGGCGAATTCCATGCCATCACGGATTGCCACCCATGATCGGGACATGAATCACGGTCACTGCCGGCCGGTCAACGGCTTTCCGTAATTCATGCGCGATCTCGCCGGGGCTGGCCACCCGCACACCGTGCGCTCCCAAGGAAGAGGCCAAGCGATCGAACGCGATTGGACCCAGCGAGCTGGCGATCGGAATACCAAACTGTCGCACGTGGCCAAGACGCGTGATTCCCCAACCTTGATCGTCGGCGACGATAGCGACAAACGGGAGATTCTGACGAACTGCGGATTCCAGATCAGCCACGTTGAACGTGAATGCGCCATCGCCCGACAAAAGGATGACGGGACGCTGGGGGAACGCTAATCGCGCCGCTATGGCGCCGCCGATGCCCCAACCCACGGCGCCACTTCTTCCACACGTCAGCCAGTCCCCTGGATAGCGATTGCTGCATAGCAACTGGTGTGCCCATTGCCCAATGCTGCCGCCGTCGATCAGTAGCACCGGATCGTCGCTGAGCACTCCTTCGATGGCGCGAATGATGTGAATGGCGTGTAGGCCTTCGCCTGCCTGCTCTTCGGCTCGGTGCTCCACGCGTCGCCGGAAATCATCGCGACGTTGCACGCAGGAGACCAGCCAACTCTCCCGCATTGGGCTTGGTTTCGCTCGGACATTGCTACAGGCTACTGCCAGCGCCGTCCAATCCGCTCCAATCTGAATGATCCTGGCATTGGTTCGCACCAAAGGTGGCCGCAGATACCCGATCCGATAATCGATTTCGGCGCCTGCCAGCAGGATGCAATCGGCATGGCTCAGAACCTCCGGTCCGCCTGTGGCCGCCCCGACGACACCCAGAAAGACTGTGCTCGGCTGATCGATCGAGCCTCTATCCCAAATTGGCGTGACTATGGGAATCTGGAAATCCGTGCAGAAGCGAAGCATTTCGGGTCCGCTGCCGTTGTAAAAAGTCCCGCTGCCGGCAATGACGAGGGGTCCGTTTGCGGCCGCGAGCGCGCGGGCGACTCCTAGAAAATCCGGATTCGTTTCGGCGCTGCCTTCAATCACGGATGAGGCTGCAACAAAGCCGCTCAGTTCTGTCGCCTGGACGTCCAGCGGAAACATGAGATGAACGGGTCCGCGCGGATCCGCCACGGCTTTTGCAAAAGCCTCATCCAGCAGTCGGAGCGTACACTCTGCATCGTCTATCGATGCGGAGAACTTGGTGATGGGACGCGCCAGACCAACTTGATCGAGGTCCTGGAAATGTCCCTTTCCGGCAGTAGCAGTCGGACCGGCGCCGCTGAGCAGCAACACTGGAGCGCCGTCGAAGCGGGCATTGGCCACACCAGCGAGCGCATTGACCTGGGCGATGCCGCTCGAAACAGCGCAAACGCCGGGCCTGCCCGTGAGGCGACCGAAGGCGTCGGCCGCGTACGCGCAGGTTTGCTCGTTGCGTACATCTACCGGGCGCAAGCCGGCCTGGCGGGCGGCATTTAGCAACGGATCCAGACCATGGCCGCACAACGTGGCAATCCACTCCACGCCGCGCTGGCGAAGGCCCTGTACCAGCAGATCCGCCGCCGTCATTTGGTCATACACTCACGGCTATCAACAACAAGGGCGATTGAGCCGACGGACATGCGCTGGCTGCCGTTCGCGTCGAAGCCGGTTTTCTGATAGGAATACATCATGCAGTCACGAATATACGCCAGCCCGATCATTGCCGTCCTTGCGCTTGCATTGGCCGCCCTGGCACAACTTGACGCCCAGGACCGAAACCCCCCAAAATCGCGCCTCGTGTGGGCAGCGAAGCCTGTCACACCAACTCCGTTCCAACAGCCCAATCGCCTCATCTGGCGCCTTTCTGAGATTCTGGCGGCTCACAAAGGCCAGGCCAGCTGGCGGCAGCCGGTTGTCAAGACGCGCGATTTCGAAGCCGATTGGATCTCGATGGCCCCCGGTGAAAAAACCAAGACCGTATTTTACGCCGACGATCGCGTTTTCTGGGTCGTTGAATCCGGGCAGATGCGAGTGAATATCGAAGGGCAGCCGCCTTTCACGGCCAAGAAAGGCTTCCTCGTACAGGCCGCGCCGCGACTCGCTTACAGCATGGAGACGGTTGGAAACGAACCGGTGTTGCGATTTGAAGTGCGGCCAGCGGGTGAAATGCCGAGCTATCCAATCGATGAGACGCCCACCCCGGTAAAAGGATGGACGTTCATCCAAACGCGCATCACCGATACCGGCAGCTACGATCAGGACAACAAGCCGTATCTCGACTTCTGGAAAGACGTCGTCGAGGCCAATGCCGGCAGCAGCAACTTCGTGTGGGACGGCCACACGGCAGCTCACATCATTCGCGGGAAAGGAATCGAGACGCCTCCTGAGACGAGCCTCGGACATTTTCACGAAAACATGGTGGAATTGTGGATTGTGCTCGAAGGCCAGCTTGATTTTCTGATTGAAGGAGAACCGCTCGTTACCGGCACGGTCGGCGACGTGATTCAAGCTCCGAACGAGCGATGGCATCGCGCCACGTCTCGCGCTCCGGGCATGGCTACGCGCCTCGCGATCACGCCGCGCAATAAGGAAGGACAGGTGCACTATTATCAGCCGGACGCGGCAGGAGGCGGTAATCAGTGATTTCCGCCTCCTTTCGAATTACGATCGGGTTCTGGCTCTCCGGCGCATTGATCTCGGCGATGGCTCAGAAGGCGGACCCGGGCGATTGGCCCGCGTACAGCGGCTCTGACAACGGGCAGCGGTACTCTCCGCTGAAACAAGTCAACGCGGCCAACGCCTCGCGGCTTCAGGCGAAATGGGTCTATCACGTGGATGGCGCCAGCGGGATGGAGCAAACCCCAGTCGTAATCAACGGCGTTATGTACATTTCGCAATTCAACCGGATGGATGCGATTGACGCGCGCACCGGCAATGTCATCTGGAAGTATCAACGCCCACCTGCTTCCGCATCGGCGCAGCGCGGCACGGCTTACTACAACGGCAAGGTCTTTATGGTGACCTCCGACAGCCATCTGGTGGCGCTCGATGTCCGCAACGGCGGCATCCGCTGGGACGTGAAATCGGAGGGCGGCTTTGTCATCTCCGGGGCCGCCCCTACCATCGTTCGCGATAGAGTAGTTGTCTCCGGTAATCGGCCCAACGGTTTCATTCAGGCCTTCGATGCGGAAACCGGTAAGTATGCCTGGACCTGGTCCGCCGTCCCGAAACCCGGCGAGCCGGGCGCCGAAACCTGGGGAACCGCCAGGCCGCAAGGTGGCCCCATGTGGATGAGCGGCTCCTACGATCCGGAACTCAACCTTCTTTATTACGGCACCGGCCAGCCCAATCCGCAGTGGACCGGTTTCGAGCGCCCGGGTGACAATCTCTGCACCGAATGCATCGTGGCCATCAATCCCTACACGGGAAAACTGGTGTGGCATTTCCAAAACACGCCCCACGACACCCACGATTGGGACTCCACCGAAACGCTCGTGCTGGTCGATGCCGTTTTCAGGGGGCGGGCCCGTAAGTTGCTGCTGCAAGCCAACCGCAACGGGTTCTATTATGTTCTTGACCGCGCCAGCGGCGAGTATCTGCTCGGCACACCGTTTGTCAGTAAACTCGATTGGGCGGACGGCCTCGACTCCAAGGGAAGGCCCATCGTCATACCGGGTCACGACCCATCCGTGTCCGGAACCAGGACCTGCCCGTCCACGGCGGGCGCGACCAACTGGCCGGCGCCCACCTACAGTCCCGACACGAAGTATTTCTACGTCACCGTTGCGGAAGGCTGCGGCATCAACTTCATCTCCTCGAGCACGGCGCGCGATGCCGGGACAGGGTACATCGAGACTGCCGATGCGCCGTGGCAAGCCTATGTGCGCGCCCTCGACGCGACTACGGGCAAGAAGGTCTGGGAGTACAAACCCGTGCGCTCGAACCACTATGGACCCGGCCTGCTCTCGACCGCGGGCGAGATCCTGTTTACGCCGGAGCAGTTCGGACAGGTCACCGTGCTCGATGCTAGAAGCGGCAAGCCGTTATGGCACTTCAATACCGGAGATCTCATCACCGCGAGTCCCATCACCTACAGCGTGGACGGTCAGCAATTCTTCGCCATCGCATCCGGCACCAATGTCTTCGCCTTCGGCTTGCAGGGGGTCAATCCATGAATCGAGCGTTAGCCATCGCGGGATTCCTTCTGATCTTTACGATTCGACCGATCGTCGCCCAGCGCGGCGGCGCGCCGGCATTGGTCAATCCCTTCCAGGGCAAGCCTGAGGCTGTTCACGAAGGCGAGAGCCTCTACGCCACGCATTGCACGGGCTGCCATGGGCCGAATGGCAGTGCCGGTGAGATCGGACCGGCGATCGCATCTGGCGAGCGCGCGGCCTTTGGCGGTAACGATGCGCAGGTCTTCAATACCATCAGGAACGGCGTTGCCGGGACGCCAATGGGTCCGCAGAAGCTCTCGGATGAGGAAATCTGGAAAATCGCTACGTATATCCACGCGTTACGCGGCACCGCCATTGACAACCCGCTGCCTGGGGATCCTGCCCATGGCGAGCAGATCTTCTGGGGCAAAGGCCAGTGCGGCCACTGTCACATGCTCGGCGGCAAGGGCGGACTCACCGCCCCCGATCTGAACAACCTCGCCGGCACGCGCAAGTCCAGCACCATTATCGATGCCCTCACTAAGGAGCAGCACCATGAATACGGCAGCGGCGGCGCTCACCTGAAATCATTGTCTCCCATGGACAGCTATTTACCCGTGCACGTCACCACGGCCGACGGAAAAAGAATCGACGGCATCCTGCTGAACCAGGATGGATATGCCCTGCAGATGATCGGCAACGATCAACAACTTCATTCGTTCGACCGGGCCAAAGTGCGCCGCTTCGACATTGAACGCAAGAGTCTGATGCCTACGGATTATGACAAGCGCCTAACCCCCGAAGAGTTCAAAGATCTGCTTGCATTCCTGACCCAGCAGGGAACGAAACAGCCCACAACCCCGAGAGGCGCGCAGCCTCGCGGAGAAGATCAATAGTTGTAGCAGCTTCTGGACGTGCGATGAGATCACGAATATACGTCACCCCGATGATCGGTGCAGTACTGGCGATGGCAGTTGTCGCGGCGCCTCGGGCGCGTGCCCAAGATCGGAAATCTCCAAGTCCCGAGGTCTGGATCTTCGACCGAATCGAGAGCATCGGTGGGCTGCCAACAACGGTTCTCGGTCATCCTCGCCTGATCGACACGCCGATTGGCAAGGCGATCGAGTTCAATGGCATCGATGACGCTTTATTCATTGGCGAACGCCCGCTGGCTGGAGCCGAAACGTTCACCTTCGAAGCCATATTCCGGCCCGATCCGGGTGGCGCGCCGGAGCAACGCTGGTTTCACCTTTCGGAACAGGATCCGGCAACCGGAAAGGACACCGACACCCGCTTGTTATTCGAAACGCGCCTCATTGCTGACAGCTGGTGCCTGGATGCTTTTGTAGACACGCCCGCCGGAAATAAGGCGCTTCTGGATCGCACTCTCCTCCACCCCCTGGGCGCGTGGTATCGCGTTGCAATGGTCTACGACGGCACCGAGTTCCGCAGCTATGTCGACGGTGCGCTCCGGGGAAGGGCTACGGTCGCCTTTGTACCTCAGGGTAAGGGCCGCGCTTCCGTAGGCGTGCGGATCAACCGCGTGAACTTCTTCAAAGGCGCCGTCCGCGAGGCGCGCTTTACGCGCCGCGCACTCCAGCCGAAGGAATTCCTTAAGGTGCCCTTTCAGTGATGAACATACCTTGGATCGCGCGGCGGCGTTTTCGCGGCCGATTGCTCAGCGAAACGCGCGGCTGTATGATCTTCAATCATGAAGTTCCAGCGACTGAACCGATTGTTGCTGTTCGCGGC
The DNA here is from genome assembly GCA_964554945.1 of uncultured Solibacteraceae bacterium. Classification (GTDB taxonomy): domain Bacteria; phylum Acidobacteriota; class Terriglobia; order Bryobacterales; family Bryobacteraceae; genus PSRJ01. The sequence continues at coordinate 7,068 of CAZKQQ010000100.1, forward strand.
CTTTGTCGTCCTCACGCCGGCAGCATTGACGGGCCAAACAAATGTGAATGGAAAGATACCGGTAGGGCATGGGTCCGTGCTCTACGCCGCGGTAGGCCCGAAGCTTACTGAATATGAACTCAACCGGGTGAAGGGCGTATTGATCGAGCGACGGTCGGTTTTGCTACCTGCCAATGTGCAAGAGGCGTGGCAGCATCCTTCACGGAAGTATCTTTATGTCGCCTGGAGCAATGGAGGAGCCAGCTATGCTTCCGCCGGCGTGGCACCAAAAGGCAATCAACACGGGATCAGCGCCTTCCGCATCGATCCCAACTCGGGAGGCTTGATTCCGCTCGGTCAGCCTACAGCTTTGCCGTCGCGACCGATTTTCATCACTACCGATCGGGACGGTACGCATGTGCTTGCGGCCTATAACGATCCGAGCGGGTTAACGGTGCACCGAATCCTGCCGGACGGTACGATTGGCGAGTTGGTGGCGCCGGCGACTCCGCTGGATGCCGGCATTTACGGACACCAGGTCCGCGTAGACCCGTCGAATCAAACAGTTGTCCTTGTGACTCGCGGTAACGGGCCGACTGCAACCAAAACGGAAGATCCTGGCGCGCTCAAGATTTTCAGCTATCACCGCGGAGTTTTGGCGAACTGGGTTTCGATCGCTCCGAATGGGGGCTTCAATTACCAAGTCCGGCATCTGGACTATCATCCGTCAGGCCGGTGGGTTTACGTGACGCTGGAACGCCAGAACCAAATCCACGTTTATGGAAGAAAGCCGGACGGAACACTCAGCGCTACGCCGTTGTTTGTGAAAGACACACTGATGCAGGCAACGGAGAAACGAGCCGGACAGGCTGTCGCGTCGATTCACGTCCATCCCAGCGGCAGATTCTTGTACGCTGCCAATCGTGCAAGCGGCACTACGGACTTCGAAGGGCATCGGGTTTTTGCGGGTGGTGAAAATACGATTGCGGTCTTCGCAATTAAGAATGAGACCGGGGATCTGACTCTCATCCAGAGCGCGGACACGCGCGGATTTCAGCCCCGCACATTTGGCTTGGATTCCACGGGCAGTTTCCTCGCTGTCGCTAATCAATCGCCGCTCGCGGTTCGCGACCAGACGGGCGTACGTCATGTCACCGCCAGCTTGACCTTATTTCGGGTGCACGAGGACGGAAAGCTGGCTCTTGCGCAACGACAAGAGGTCACGACAACTCCCGATACGAGCCTCTTCTGGGCCGGTTTTGTTTCGGTGCCATAGCCACCTGCACGCGTCAGTGTCCCGCTCGGCAAAACCGCTGGCAACCATCCGCCCTTTCCGCACTCGCTCGAACCAACCTTGCACAGCCATCCCTGGCCGGGGGTCCCCGCATGGCGGTCTTGGCCGGTTGAGCGACTGCGATTAGGACACGTATCGAACGTCCATTCCGCTAGTGTCGAAGGTATTGGCTGGATACTCGTAAACACCACTTGCGAAGAGGCTCGGTATCAAACCCCGCATGGTTGTCGCTCTGGTTAACGCTCCGGACGCCTTTGAGCGCAAGTTCGCGTATCAGCCGCTGACCGAGGAAGGGACGATCATGGCGCGGATCGCGAGTGGACAGAATGGCGGCCCGCGTCGTTAGCAAAATGCCCAACCTTCAGTGGCACCGAAAACTGCCCGTTTACGCAAGCCTGCCGAAAGGACATAGAACTCCGACTGACGAGAATCGTGTCGACTGATACGGAGATGAGCATCATCGAGGCTGGCGGCCATCGGAGCCTTGGTTCACCGAATTGCTCGCGGCCGGAGGTCGCGAGCGGACTTCGTAACTAACCAACTCCTCCCTCCGGCGTCGAATACATCGGCCAGTTACTCACGGAAGAGACGGGAGGATTCGTGGCGGGTGATTTGCGGGAGGGGCTGCGGCAACTCCGAAAGGCGCCGGGAGTCACTGCGACGGCGGTGATCACACTCGCGCTGGGAATCGGCGCGACGACGGCGATCTTTACGCTCGTGCACCAGGTGATGCTGAAATCGCTGCCCGTGACGAAACCAGAGGAATTGTGGAGGATCGGCGATAAGATCCGCTGCTGTAACTGGGGTGGCTATACCCAGGGTGACGACGCAAATTTCTCGTTGTTCTCGTGGGAGGCCTACCGGAATTTTCGTGCGGAAACGCCCGAGTTCACAGACTTGGCGGCACTGCAGGCGGGGAATGCGCCGCTCGGCGTCCGCCGCGCGGGCTCCCAGGCGCAGGCCGATACGCGCAACGGGGAGTACGTTTCCGGCAATTTCTTCCGGACTTTCGGCGTACAACCCTGGATCGGCCGCCTGATGACCGATGCGGACGACGAGGAGGGCGCGCCTCCGGTCGCGGTGATGAGCTATCACATATGGCGGGAGAAGTACGGTTCCGACCCCGCCGTAGCCGGCGCGACCTACCAGATTAACGGGCATTCATTCACAGTAATCGGCGTGGCCGCACCTGGATTTTATGGGGCGAAAGTACAAGGATTCGGAATGCCGGATTTCTGGCTGCCGCTGACGACGGAACTGGTAATTGACGGCGCGACGGCACGGTTGAAACGGCCGAACGGCAATTTCCTGGACCTGATCGGAAGAGTGCGTCCGAGAGTCGATCCCAAGAAGCTCGAAGCCAAACTGAAGGTAACCCTGCATGACTGGCTGGCCAGCCATGTGCCCGATATGGAGCCGCGCGAGAAGCAACTCTGGATGCGCCAGACCCTGCACCTGATTCCCGGCGGCGCCGGAGTGGCGGCAATGCGCGATCGATACCAGGATGGACTGAAGCTGCTGCTGATCGCGGCGGCATGCGTGCTGCTGGTGGCCTGCGCGAACCTGGCCAACCTGATGCTCGCGCGTGGGTTGAAAGAGCGCGCGCAAACGTCGGTGCGCGTGGCGCTCGGCGCATCACGCGGCCGCCTGGTGCGCAAGGTGCTGGTGGAATCCCTGGTGCTGGCGGTAATTGGAGGCGTTTTGGGAATTGGTTTGGCCTATGCGGGGACACGGCTAATTCTGTACCTTGCTTTCCAGACCGGCGTCCAGAATAACTACGTTCCGATCGTGGCGACGCCGTCCTGGCCGGTTCTGCTGTTCACGCTGGGGGTATCGGTGCTGACCGGAGTCGCGTTTGGGATCGCCCCGGCGTGGATGGCATCGCGCACCGACCCGGCGGACGCACTGCGTGGAGCCGGCCGCGCGGTAGGCTCGCGGCGCGCGTGGGCGCAGAAGTCGCTGGTGATCGCGCAGATCGTGGTTTCGCTGGTGTTGCTTTCAGCGGCGGCGCTGCTGAGCCAGAGCCTACGCAACCTGGAGCACCAGAATTTCGGATTTGAGACGCAGGGCCGATTTGTCGCTCGCATCAACCCGATGCTGGGAAACTACCCGGCGGAGCAGATGGAGCCGATGTTCCGGCAAATCGACGATCGGCTGCTCCAAATTCCGGGAGTCCGGATGGCGGCGCCGGTGCTGTATGCGCCCATGACGGGCGACAGTTGGAACGAGGGGATTCGGATCGCGGGCCGGCCGGAGCCGCCACCGAACGAGGACACTGGCGCGTCGTGGGCGCGCGTGATGCCGGGCTTTTTCGAGAGCATCGGCGCGAAGATCCTGCTGGGCCGGTCGATTACGGATCAGGATACCGGGGCGACCCGAAAGGTGGCCGTGGTCAATCAGGCTTTCGCGCGCCGATTCTTCAAAGACCAGAACCCGGTCGGGCAGCACTTCGGGATTGACAGAATCAAGTATTCCGCCACGTTCGAAATTGTCGGAGTCACGAACGACGTGCGCTATATGACTTACAACTACAAGAAGCCCGTGGGGCCCATGTTCTGGGTGCCAGAAGCGCAAACCGTAGCGTACGACGATCCGGCTTTCCAGAGCGGGGAGATCTGGTCGCACTATCTTTACAACATCGTGATCTGGGCGCCAGGCAGGCAGCCGGACATTGCAGAGCGTGTGCGGAAAACGCTAGCCGGTGTGGATCCCAACCTGGTGCTCTACAGCGTGGAACCATACCCCGAAGTCGTGAGCGCGGACTTCCAGCAGGAGAACATGATTGCCACGCTGACGACGATGTTCGGCGTGCTCGGGCTGGTGCTGGCCGGCGTCGGGTTGTACGGAGTTCTGTCGTACACGGTGGAGCGGCGGACGGGCGAAATCGGCGTGCGCATGGCGCTGGGCGCGGATCGCGGACGCGTCATCGGGATGGTGCTTCGCGGCGCGTTCTTGCAGGTAGGCGTGGGACTGGCGCTGGGCATTCCAGCGGCAATCGCGTCCGGCAGGCTCATGACTACGCAGCTATTCGGTGTGAAGCCCGGCGAGCCGGTCATGCTGACGATCGCCGCCTTGCTGCTCAGCCTGGCGGCCCTGCTGGCATCGGTGATTCCCGCGTGGCGCGCGGCCGGCGTGGAGCCGATGTCGGCGCTGCGGACTGAGTAACGAATCGGCCGAAGATCGTCATCTGGGTGGCACAGGCAGAAATGCTGCAAAAAAATCAGTAACCGAGTCTGATAGGCGGACGCCTGCATTCCAGCTATAACCCGAAATCGGCGCGCAGTCTCGACCGCTGATTGGAAGGCAGAATCAAATGCAGCTTGAACTCGATAGGCAGGACGTTCATCCTCTGAAAGAAATGGCGGAACTAGGCGACGTCAGTTCGAAGGTGTTCGACCAGGATTACCGGTTGGAGAGGCTCGAACTGGAAGGCTACGTCTCTTCGGTTCGCCAAGATCCACCTCGGTCGGATGCCGGTCCGGCTTGGGTTTACAGGCTCACGCTCAAGGGACGCGCTATCGCATCGAGACAGTAAAGCTCACCGGAAGAAATCCTGAGTCGCCGGGGCCTGCCGTTTATGGTCTTCGTTCTCCGGCCGCCCTGCCCCTCTATCGGGAAAATGGGCTGATTTACCTGCCATTCTCCTACGGGTCGATCTTCCTCGGTTGCGCTAGAGTATTTCCCAAGAGGAACGAATGCCTTTTCTCGACTCAACTAGCCTCCCCGTAATCGAGCGCCTGCCGGGTTGGTTCAACCATCTGTAGTTTGGATGCCCGGCCGGACAAGAACGGTTCCGGGCGACAAACGATGAATCGATGAGAGCTAGCGCATCCTCTCGGTAGATAAGCAGCGCACTGCCAGAATTCACGCGCTTACTCTGTGCGTAGGGACCCGCGGGCGGGAATCGGACAAGAAGCCGACGCTTCGAGACTCTGCTGCGAAACGGTCACAGCATCGCGCGTCTGGTGCAAGGTCGTAGTCAGCGAGTTTACCGACAAGTGATTGACAACCGGTTTCACCATCCAAGCTAGGGACGCCGGAATGTCCCGTGTCAGAGCCGCCGCTTCCAATTCGAGGTACACACCGCCATCGCGTTCTTCATAGCGCGCCATGCTCCGGAGGCGCCATATGAAACCATTGCCCATACCGGCAGGCAGGAGGTGCTCGTCCGGATGGCCATACTTCTCGATTTCGCGAATTTCCACGGATTCCGCGGTGCTATAGCCGCGGTGCGAATCGAGCATGACGTCATGGGCCTGGTAATGCCCATGCATCGCCGCACTGACAAAAAGGACTTTGCGTTGCCACACCATTTCGAATTCCTGACCCGTGTCGCTGCACGCGAGCGTTTTTGCCGATGTGACCACCGGCCGGTACATGCGTTGATAGTTGTCATAGTCGTGCACAACCGCCCACAGATCGTCCACTCGGGCGCCTGGGATGAAGATTGCGCCAATCCAATCATGAATTAAGCCGTGAGGAACGCTCTCGGTGCCGCTACCAATGACGGGCGCGATCAGAACCTCGCCGCGCCGCACGCGGGTCGCACGCTCGACTGATTCGTCCATCCACAGGAAGGGCCGGCCCCCTGCGAGGCGGTTTTGCATTTGGAGGTCAGCATTCTTCAAGTAAGCATTCCACGCTTCCACTGTCTGCGGCTGAAGTTCGCCCGCGGTTCCGATCCTTGCAGCGCCCAACGTCGCCAGGATGGATGTGAATATCAGCTGATAGCTTCTCATGGCTTTCCTCCTCTCTAAGCAACCGCTCTCAAGTGCGGCTCAACCCCGCTACCGCCCGAGGGGTTCTCGTTGTTAAAGGCAACCGTCTGGAATCAGGCGACTGGGCCGTTCTCTCAGCCTGCGTAAACGCCGGGAAGCACCGCCCGCAAGTGCGGCATTCGTAACGGCCGTGCGCGGGCCACATAATCGATTCGTGCATGGCGTTGCACCAAACAGATCCGACTCTTGACCGAATTTGACAAAACATGATCCCCTCCTTATCAGTGCGATCTCTCCGCTCATGCTGCACCGGGATTCCGGCCGTCAGATCTTCGAAATCTGGCGGCCGGTCTGCAGCGGACACCATGGTTAGAACCTGTATCCGAATCCGATAGAGGGCTCTGCCCGGTGCGAAATGCGGTCCAGTCCGGCCACCGCCGGCAGATCATATGTCGGCGACTTGTAGACCAGCCCGCGGTATTCCGCGCGCATGAAAACATGGTGGGACAGGTTGAAATCGGCGCCGGCTCCATAAATAAAGGCTGCGCGAGTCTGAACATTGGCGCCTGCGAAGTCCCTCGGATCGAATACCAGGGCGCCGGCTCCGGCCAGCGCATAGGGCGTGAACCTGCGGAAGGGCATCCGAAACACGTACGCTCCCGAGATCTCGTGGGAGTCGCTCTTTACGCCGACCGCAGCGGCGGCCGATGTGTAGGATTGGGTGTTTCTCGAATATCCATAATTGGCCTCGACGCCGTGGTGTGTGCTGAAAAAGAAACGGTAGGTGCCGAGCACGCCGCCGCTGTTGGTCGCGCTGTTATCGACGCCTTTATGCGTGGTTGTTGTCAGGAAACTGCCGAACGCCTGCACCGACACCTCCTGGCGCCCGGCCTCGTCGGATTGCGCATACGCTGGCAGCGCGATGGAACCTACGCCCGCGATCATCATTGTTAACAAAGTTTTCTGAAACATCTCGTTGCTCCTTGGTATTTGTGTTCTCAACTTGCCTTCGGGCAGTCGCAATCGCTAACGCACCTGCTGTTCCATTTCACTCAGGAACGGAAATCCAGTATTCTCAAGGCTCTTCTGCTCCGATGCTGCCGAAGAAACCGCGGAGGCTTCGGCGTTTGCCAAATTTTCGGCGGTGGGCCGGCTGAAGAAGGAACCCAATCGATGGGCAGCGGGTCGGCGGGCAGAAGGCACATGAGCAGACGCTAGGGTGATTGAGTTTGCGATCGCGAAGGATGCCGGGGATGACGCTACAATGTGCGCTTCTTATTCTTGCCAAGCCTGAAGAACCGCCTTGCCCTCTTCGTCGGCTTGAGTCACGTAACTGATGTCCACAACAAGGCGCGCGCGATGTGACAGGAGGCGTGCAACCCGCCAAGTCTCGTATGCCCCTCGGGCCGCGGCGCCGACAAGGCCTCCCGCAAGTTCCATGCGGAACGCGTCGAAATCATCATGAACAAAATAGCGAAGGGGCTGGGCGTCTGTCGCAGTCGGGTTCACCGCCGACCTCCGCCCAGGTATTCGCAGCCCAGGCGGACCGCATCTACCCCGCGGTTGTTCAGAATGGCGAGCAGGTGTTTCTGTTCGGCACCTGTCGCGACAAAATCGGCTCCAGCGCTTTGCGTTTCTGTGAGCAACTGTTCGCCAGCTTGATCGATAAATGTGACCTCTTCAGATCCACCAAGGGGTGCGCGCGCGGCGCGTGCTCTCGGATGCGGCACCAAACCAAGCGCAACTCATCCTCCCAAGGTCCGGCCAGCCGGCCCCAGAGACGCCAGTCTTGTCGTCGGACCGGTAATACCCGAAACGGAGCATCGCATTCCTCCCTGTGCAGGGAATGGGCACAGCGAGGGCCAGCGCGAAAGCATTGAGCGACAACAATTTGCAATGGACGCGCTGCCGATGAGATGACGATCTTTAGGTATTGCCGAACGCCGCTGATCTAGGGTGCATATGAAATAATGGCTAAAACGCAGAGAAATTGGGGCTGAGGCCGAATCAATGCCAGCTCCCGATGCATCTTGAAAATAAGCCGTTTTTGGAGGGGATTCCATGGAGATGCTCGCGGTTGCGCATGCCGAACCGGAACGATCGACCGCAGAACGGTACGAGTCACTGATTCGGATCGCAAACTCCATCCGCGCTCAGCAGGATCCGCAGGAGCTGTTCGAAATCCTGGTGCGTGAACTCAGTCAGGTGATTCACGTAGACGGAATTGCGCAGTTCGACGAGTCGTCGAACAAAATCAATTGGCACCTCGGCGCGGGGTGTCGCAAACCAGACCATAGTCCATCGGAAACCGGCCGCGAGGAGACTCTAGCCTCGTGGGTATACCGAAATCAACGAACCGTGGTTCTGGGCAACCTCGATGCTGAGACCCGGTTCCCCGCTTCCATCCCCGTGATGAGAGAGGCCGGCATAAATTCGGTCTGTGCTTTCCCTCTGACGACGGCGCATAGGCGCCTCGGGAGCCTGGTGATCGCCAGCGTCCACCGGGACGCATACTCAGAAGATGAAGTTCGTTTCTGCACGATCGTAGCCGACCAAATCGCGTTGGCCATGGACGATGCGATTAACTTTCGAGCTTCCCGAAGAGCGCAGGAGCGCTTGGAATTGCTGCTTGATCTGACCAATCGTGCGGTTTCGAACCTGAATTTGCGTGAGGTGTTGCGCGAGATTTCCGCGCAGATTCGCCGCGTGATGCGGTGTGACGGCGTTGGGATCGACCTTCCTAGTCCGGAAGACGGCAAACTTCGAATTTATGCGCTCGACTTTCCCGATGCCCCGCTTCAGATCGAGGAAGGCTACGAGCCGGCAGCCGATGATAAGACGTCCGCGGCACGTGTCTTCCAAAGCGGCGAAGCGCGCATTCTTTCATACGAGGAGATCGTCGAAGACGGGCTGGACCACTTCGGCATTCGCACGCTGGCGCATATGCCGCTCAGGGGGCGTAGTGGAATCATCGGCGTGCTGTCGCTCGGTTCGCGCCGCGATAACGCGTTCTGTCCGGACGATCTCGCTTTCCTGCATAAGATAGCTCACCAGGTCGCGATCGCTGTCGAGAATGCCCGTGCATTCGGCGAGGTGTCGGACCTGAAAGATAAGCTCACGCAAGAGAAGTTGTACCTCGAAGATGAAATCCGAAGCGAGTTGAAGTTCGAAGAGATTATTGGCAAGAGCGAGGCCTTGCGGCACGTACTCGACCAAATCGAGACGGTCGCTCCTACCGATTCCACGGTTCTGATCTACGGAGAGACCGGTTCGGGCAAGGAATTAATCGCCCGCGCCGTCCACAACTTGAGCTCGCGCAAGTCGGGTGCCTTTGTGAAGCTCAACTGCGCCGCGATTCCCACCGGACTTCTGGAAAGCGAGCTGTTCGGGCATGAACGCGGAGCATTTACCGGCGCCATCTCCCAAAGAGTCGGCCGCTTTGAGCTGGCGAATCGGGGGACGATGTTTCTGGACGAGATCGGAGAGGTGCCGCTCGAACTTCAACCCAAGCTCCTCCGCGTCTTACAGGAACGTGAGTTTGAGCGTCTCGGCTCAACACGCACGATGCGGACGGACGCACGCCTGATCGCAGCCACAAATCGCGACCTCGAAGCGCTTGTGGCGGAACAGAAATTCCGGTCCGACCTATACTACCGTCTTAACGTGTTTCCCGTTCGCGTGCCTGCGCTGCGCGAGCGGCCTGAAGACATTCCGCTGTTGGTCCGTCATTTCGTGCAACAGCTCAGCCGGCGCTTGGGCAAAGTCATCGATGCGATCCCCGCGGAAACGATGGCTGCTCTGGCGCGTTATCCATGGCCCGGTAACATACGCGAGCTGCAGAATGTCATTGAACGCGCAGTGATTCTCACTACGGGACCGGTTCTGACTGTGCGTATCGAAGACCTGCGAGCTTCCATCCCCGAGGCGGCATTGGCTCCCGCGGCCGCCAGAAATGGGGTTCCCGCGCCTCCTTTAGGCAACATTCGCGAAGCGCTGGAAGAGGCGGAGCGCCAGCAGATCGTGGCTGCTCTCGAAAAGAGCAACTGGGTCGTGGCGGGTGCGGATGGCGCTGCAGCGCGTCTCGGGCTGAAGCGATCGACTCTGCAGTCCCGCATGCAGAAGCTCGGGATTCGTGTCACCAGAAGCGGCACGTAGCGCCGGCGATCGTGCCGCCGGCCTTGCGAAGGGCACACCGACGAAAGGTCGCCTGCGTTACGGTGGCCAATCGGCAACTTTGGTCAAGAATAATGGCCTTTCTTTTGACCAAGCTTTGCCGTGAATTCACGTAACCCGATGGCCTGCCCTTTTCTTATCAGGCTGGCATCTGCATCCAGGAGCGTGACCGCGTCGGCCAGTGGTACGCTTTCAAAAATCAACAGAATTACCGCCGCTCTGGGAAACGCATCGATCGCGAGCAGCGCTTCCTCAATGTGGGCTTTGCTCATTTCTACACTGCGCGGCCGCGCGGCCGGCCCCATACATATAGGTATGCGCGCTTGCCTGGTTTTGTTTGCGGATTGCGCGAGCTCATCCCGACTCGCGGCCAGCGCCTTTGCGATCACGATTCTTCGTGACCAGTCTCTCATCCAGCCCGCGAAGAATGAATTCCGGAAGGCCATTGAAGCGGTGCCGTCAGCAGCAATATCAATGCTTATGTCGCGGCGCCCCGTCAGGAGGAAGGCCAGCCAATAGAGATCGGCGGCCGTCTTCTCTGCATGTGGTCTCTGCACTTCCCGTGCGGTCGGCCGGGGTCGAATGACCCGGTGGCTTGCGTCGAAATTCTCGACCTCAATCATAAGCAGCGCCTCCAGCGCCAGGCAGTTACATAGCAGGCCATCCTCCAATCTCGTTTCGCGCTTTCCATGACAGGCGACCTTATTTTCCAGCAGGCTTCGAAAGGCGACGCTCTTGAACTCGGTGCATCGCTCGTTTTGAGAAGCCCCTCCCGTGCCAGCTTTTCGGCACCTGACGCGACGCGGGCAGTGGCGTGCATCGCTTCGGCAGTCATGTCCGCCTAATCGACTCAAAACCAAGCCCCTGCTTGTTGGTATACGCCGTGCGTTTTCCATTGCGCCGAGAGGCTGAGATGCTACGAATCGTGGTTGGCGAGGAAGAAAAAAAGGGACGGATCCAAGCCGCGGGTAAGATCGCCGGCCCCTGGGTGGCCGAACTCGAAAACGCGTGGCGCTCGATCCAGGCCCCTGGCAAAGAAATTGAAATTGACCTCAAGGACGTCATCGGCGTGGATGAGGCCGGGCGGCGGCTGCTCGCTCGGATGCACCAGGCAGGAGCGCGCCTGATAGCTTGCGGCGTCATGATGAAAGCGCTAGTAGACGAGATTGCGGAAAGCGGGCAGACCAGCAAGACAAACCTGCTCGCGGGGATTGTTGGCGCTCTGGTCCTTTTTCATGGCGTTTCGTTGCACGCGCAGACTGCGCCGACGGCAACGCTTCGCCTTTCCTTGCGCGACGCCGTCACGATGGCGTTGCGGCAGAATCCGCAGGTGGCCATCGCGAACCTGAATCTGGCGCAGAGCCAGGAAAGCCGCACTATCGCGCGCGCCGCGCTGCTCCCCAAAGCCTCATTCAACGCTTCGGAGATCGTCGCCAGAGGTAATATCGCGGCGACGCTGGGCCAAGCGATTCCAGGCATTCCCGGCCACTACGGGCCATTTTGGTTGACGGAGGCGGGACCGGGATTTTCGGCGCCCGTTTTCGACCTCAACCTTTGGGAAAAATGGCGCGCGGCGAAGCAAAATGTTTCGGCCAGCACCGCGCAGCAGACCACGGCCCGCGAGCAAAATGCGCAACTGGTAGTTTCGCAGTACCTGGCTGGTTTGCGGGCCGTGGCGGACGTGAACGCCGCGAAATCGCGCGTAGATCTGGCCAAGGCACTTCTCGACCTGGCTACCGATCAGCAGAAGAACGGTGTCGGTACCGGCATCGATACCCTGCGCGCCAACGTTCAATACCAGAACGAAATCCAGCGCTACAGCGAAGCCGACGCGCAGCGGAAGGTGGCGCTGTACAGGCTGAGCCGCCTTCTGAACATCGATCCCCAGCAGACGCTGGAACTGGCGGATACGGCCAGCTTCTTCGAAACGCCGTCGTTCAATTCCAGCCAAACCATCGCGACGGCTTACGAGCAGCGTGCGGAGATCAAGGCGGTTGAGGCGGAAATCCGGTCGGCCGAATTCGAGAAGAGTGCGGCCAAAAGCGAGCGGCTGCCCCGCATATTGGTGAATGGCTCCTGGAGTCTGCAAGGCTTGACCCCCACGACCATGATCCCGACCTATCAGTTCAGCGCGGGTTTCGAGGTGCCGCTCTTCACCGGAGGGCGAATTCAGGCGGAGACTGCCATCGCCGATCTGGAAGTCCGCAAGCTCGAGCAGAACGAGCGCGATCTGCGAAATCAGATCGCGCAGGACGTAAAGATCGCCCTGGCGCAGCTCGAATCCGCTCGCGTACAGGTGGATGCCGCCAATCTCGGTGTCAATCTCGCCAAGGAAGAGGTCGTGCAGGCGCAGGATCGCTTCCGCGCAGGTGTGGCCAACAACATTGAAGTAATCACGGGACAGGACGAACTGGCTCGCGCCAACGATAACCAGATCGCCGCGCTTTACAGCTACAACCAGGCTCGCGCCGATCTGGCTCGCGCCACGGGGCAGATGGAAACTGTGTATTCGAAATGAATCAACAGGAGGGGAATACCATGACATTGGAACTGGAAGAAGAAAAATCATCGCAAGAGATTTTGGACTCGTCGGTACAGCTCGGAGACAATGCCCGAAAGCCCGCCGGCACGGTGGAGCGGAGGCGCAGCCTGAAGGCTCTGTTGGCCGCCGGCGGACTTTTGGCGATCGTCGCCGCGGGAACGGGAACTTATCTGCACTTCCAAAATCGCGTTTCCACCGACGACGCGCAGGTAGACGCGCACAACGCGCCCATCGCGCCCAAAATTTCCGGCAATATCGTCGAGATTCTTGTGGATGACAACCAGATGGTGAAGGCCGGTCAGGTCCTGGTGCGGATCGACCCGCGCGATTACCAGGCCAAAGTTGACCAGGCCCGCGCGGTATTGGCGGTCGCCCAAAGCCAGTCAGCCGGCGCTCGTGCGGGCGTGCCGCTGGCCCAAGGCTCCACCGCGAGCGCCTTCGCAGCGGCCGAATCGCAGCTGGCCGCGGCGGTGGCCGACTACGCGCGCACCAAGTCCGATTACGAACGGGCGTCCACTTCCGAACTGGCTTATGCGCAAGCCGATGTGGACTCCAAACGCGCCACCAGAGACCGCGCACTTGCCGATCTCGCGCGGATGGAACTCCTGGTGGCCAAAGATGAAATTTCCAAGCTCCAATATGATTCCTACCGGGCCGCCGCTCGCGTGGCCGATAGCGATTTGAACGCCGCCCAGGAGAACCTGGCCACTACGCAGAAAAAGGCCGAAAGCAGCCAGGCTTCCATGCAGACTGCCGGGGCACGGGCCAATGCGGCGCGGGCGGATGTCGAACAGGCACGCGCCAATTTCCGCCAGGTAGACATCAGCTCGGCCCAAGCCGGTTCTGCATCCGCCGCCATCCAGCAGGCGCGCGCGAACCTGGAAGCCGCCACACTGCAGTTGAGCTATAGCACGATCGTTGCGCCGATCGACGGGCTGGCGACGAAGAAAACGATTCAGGTGGGCCAGATCGTTCAACCCGGGCAGACCCTGCTCACTATAGTTCCGCTGAAGCATGTTTGGGTGACCGCCAATTTCAAAGAGACCCAGCTTGCCAACGTGCGGCCGGGCCAGCACGCCGAAGTCAACGTGGATATGTACGGCCGCTCGTTTGAAGGCCGGGTGGACTCGATTGCCGGCGCTTCCGGCGCGGCCCTGAGCCTGCTGCCTCCCGAAAACGCCACTGGCAATTACGTCAAGGTAGTCCAGCGCATTCCCGTAAAAATTCTGCTGAACGATTCGTCCGAGGGATTTGTCTTTCGCCCGGGTATGAACGTAGATGCCACTATCTTTACGAAGTAACGTCACAAGGGATATAGGAGAGGGGAACATGTCCGAGCCCATTGTTTGGAAACCGAGGGTCAACCCATGGATCATCGCCGTGACCGTTTCGCTGGCGGCGTTCATGGAAGTGCTCGATAGCAGCATCGCCAATGTGGCGCTGCCGCACATCGCGGGCGGCCTCGGGGTCAGCAACGATGAGAGCACTTGGGTGCTCACCAGCTATCTGGTGTCGAACGCCATCGTTCTGCCGCTCAGCGGTTACATGGTTGCGGCGTTCGGCCGCAAGCGGTTTTTCCTGACCTGCATTGCGTTATTTACGGTAAGTTCCTTCCTGTGCGGCGCGGCGACCAGCCTCGGGATGCTGCTGTTGTTCCGCGTTATGCAAGGGGCTTTCGGCGGAGGCTTGCAGCCCATGGCGCAATCCATTTTGGCCGATTCATTTCCCATCCAAAAGCGTGGCCTGGCGTTTTCGGTCTACGGCATCACCGCCGTGTGCGCGCCGGCGATCGGGCCCACGCTCGGAGGGTGGCTCACGGATAACTACTCCTGGCGCTGGGTCTTCTATATCAACATTCCGGTCGGCATCCTGGCGATTTTCCTCGTACAGCAATTGATCGAAGACCCCCCATACTTATCACGCTTGCGGCAGGCCGCGCGCAAGTTCGACTTCTTGGGCTTCTCGCTGTTGACGATCGGAGTTTCCGCGTTGCAGATCGCGCTCGATAAAGGGCAGGAAGACGATTGGTTCGGATCCACATTCATTACTACCCTGATTGTGACTGCGGCCGTCGGCCTGATAGCGCTGATTGTCTGGGAATGGTTTCAGAAAACTCCGATCGTGGATGTGCATCTCTTTAAGAGCTTCAATTTCGGCGCCACTAACGTCATGTTCTTTGTAGTTGGAATGATCCTATTTAGCTCCACGGTACTGATGCCGCAGTTTCTGCAAACTCTGATGGGCTATACCGCGCAAACCGCCGGCCTGGTTCTTTCCGCAGGCGCCCTGGTGCTGCTGGTGACGATGCCTATCGTCGGCCAGCTTACGTCAAGGGTCCAGGCCCGCTACCTCTTGGCAATCGGTTGGGCCGGCCTTCTTATTGGTATGTATGTTTCCTCGCACTGGGTCAATCTCTACGTGAGTTTCGGCTCGGCGACGTGGGTTCGCATCCTGCAATTCATCCCACTGGGCTTTGTGTTTGTGCCCCTGAATGTCGCCGGTTATATCGGCCTGGCCCCGGAGAAAACCAATGCCGCGGCGGGCCTGATGAACTTCACGCGCAACCTCGGACAGAGCGTGGGGACTTCGGCAGTCACCACCTTGATCGCGCGGCGCTCGCAGTTTCACCAATCGATCCTCGCCGAGCACAGTGCGTCCAGTGGATTCGGTGCCGCGATTCAATCCCTCACGACCCAATTGGCGCAAGCCGGGATGAGCATGTACGACGCGGGCCAACAGGCGCTGGGCAGACTCTACGGCGTCGTCCAGGCTCAAGCCGCAACCCTCGCGTACGTGGACGTCTTCTGGCTGCTGGCGGTATTCTCGGCTCTGATGTTGTTTTGCTCATTCCTGCTCAAGGCCAACAAGCCCGGCGGCGCCGCAAATGTTTCGGCCCACTGACTCAGATGTTCAAACACGATCTTCCATCCGGTCTAGGTATGCCGAACTAGAACTCAATCAGGATCCATGATGTCTGGAGGAGATTGGTCGTGGATTTCGTGGGCGATTATGGTGCGTTCTTCCAGACGGACGTTTTTCTGCATTCTTCTGGGCAGTCGCGTCAAGCATGCCTACATGAAACGCGAGAGATGTGGAGTTACTGATCCCGGTGAATTCCTCGTTTAGAAATCGCTACGGTGCAGCCCTGTTTTTGGTGGGCATTCCTCGGGGTGATGGGTAAGTGAACTCAGAGCGCCAACCCGCAGGAGGCGGAGAAGGTGACGCTCGTTTAGTGCAATGATATGGTCCAGCATCTCCCGGCGGCCGTTTCCGATCCAGCGCTCCGCGGTTCCATTCTGCCAGGGCCGTTCAAAGATTCGAAGGGTGCCCCTCGGGAAATTTATTGGCATAGGGAAGGTGGCAATAAGCGACGCGCTCTCACTCTCGGGAATCAGATATCGCGCTCTTAAAATGTAGATGATTTTGTTGCTACATGAAGCCTCTGAACTCAACAAGGCTCAATACGTTCCAACAAAAAGCACGCAAGAGATTGCAGCGTAAGCAGTTGAAAATAAGAAAGTTCGGCAATATGCCGGCAACCGACTTGGGCGCAGGGGGTCGGGCGTTCAAATCGCCCCGCCCCGACCAAATCTTCACTGATTCTAAAAGACTTGATCCTCTGCTTGCCATCGCTCCCACCCGTTTCCAGCCCTCACTGTGTCAAAACTGTGTCAAAACCCCTCTAGTTTGGGCGGCCTGTGTCAAAACCCTTCCCGCCTTCGTTGGCGTTCCGGTTCAACTTGCCCAG
>CAZKQQ010000101.1:0-23275 GCA_964554945.1 uncultured Solibacteraceae bacterium
GCGCCCCGTACCGCAATCCGACGTGCCTTTTGAAAAGACGTCGCCGACGCAGCCCTTCCCCACCAAGCCGCCGGCCTACGCTCGGAACTTCATGAAGGTTCCGGACGACCTGATCGACTTCACACCGGAAATGCGCGCGCAGGCGCGCGACAACATTGCCCGCTACAAGACCGGCCCGATGTTTCTGCCGCCGATCGTGGGCGACCCCAACGGCCTGCTGGCAGCCATTAACCTCGGCAACGCCAGCGGCGGCACCAACTGGCCGGGCGCCGGCTACGATCCCGAAACGCACATTGTGTACGCGCAGGCTAACCAGTCCGCCGTCACACCGATTTCTCTGCGAACACCGCCGGAGGGTTTCTCGGATATCCGCTATGTAATGGGACGGAAGGACACCGAGTTTGTGGTTTCCGAAGGCCCCGGTTTCGGTAGCGCCGCCGATGCCCCGCAACGGCCCCGTCCGCGCGCCGCCGCCCGGCCCGCCGCTCCGGCGCAGCAGGTAGGTGGTCTGACCGTCCAAGGTCTATCCATTATTAAGCCCCCCTACGCCGTAATCTCGGCCATCAACCTCGATCGTGGCGACCTTCAATGGCAGGTCCCGTACGGCGAGACGCCGGACGCGGTCCGCAATCATCCCGCCCTGAAGGGCATGAATATTCCCAACACCGGACAACCGGGCAGCGTCGGCCTGCTCGTAACCAAAACGCTTGTCGTCCTCGGCGACAGCCAGATCACTTCGGTTACGCATCCTCGCGGCGCGATGCTCCGCGCGTACGACAAAGCCAACGGTAAGGAAGTCGGTGCAGTCTTTATGCCGGCGCCCCAGAGCGGATCCCCGATGACCTATCAGGTGGACGGGAAACAATACATCATCGTCGCCGTCAGCGGCGGCGCTTACTCGGGTGAGTACATTGCCTATAGTCTGCCTACCGAAGAATAAACGAACCATCGGAAAGGGACTCGCGGCGGCCGCGATTCTTGTCCTCGTTGCCGCCGCGCAGCCGTCGCGCTCGGTCTGGGATGGAGTCTACACCTCCGAGCAGGCCAAGCGAGGCGAAGCCGCTTACAGCGAACAATGCGCCAACTGCCACGGCCTGGCCTTGAACGGCGGTGAAATGGCTCCTCCTTTGACGGGCGGCGAGTTCATGTCGAACTGGAACGGCCTCACCGTGGGAGACTTGTTTGACCGCATCCGCACCACCATGCCGGCCGACGCGCCCGGAAAGCTCAATCGGGATAAGACTGCCGATATTCTTGCGCACATCCTGCGCATCAACCAGTTTCCTGCCGGCTCCATGGAACTGCCGCGTCAGAGTGAAGTCCTGAAAGACATTCGGTTCGAGGCGAACAAGCCCGAGAAGAAATAGGGTCGGAGAGATAATGGTTGGGTTACAGGACGGTTCAATGGGAAACATCGCTCGCAAGCTAATAATGAGTGCGGCCTTCCTGACACTGCCGCTGGCCGGTCAGGCCTATCGCGCTCCCCGCGCCCCCGGCGGCCACCCCGATTTCAACGGCATCTGGCAATCGCTCAACGAGGCCAATTACGATATCGAAGCGCACGTCGCTCGGCCCGCCATGGCCCTTCGGCCCGGCCCTTATGGCCCCGTGCCGGCGGCCCAGGTTTTGGCGCTGGGTGCGGTGGGTGCGGTGCCGCCCGGCTTGGGCGTAGTCGAGGGCGGCGCGCTCCCCTACAAGCCCGAAGCCCTTGCCCAAAAGAAGCAGAACGAGCAGGACTGGTTGAATAAGGATCCCGAGATCAAGTGCTATCTCCCCGGCGTGCCGCGCGCCACCTACATGCCGTATCCGTTCCAGATCCTGCAGAGCGCCAGCGCGCTCACCTTCGTCTACGAATACGCCGGCGCTGTGCGCAATATCTTTCTGAAAGACCCCGGCAAAGCTCCCATCGATTCCTGGATGGGCCAGTCTTTCGGCAAGTGGGAAGGCGACACTCTCGTAATCGATGTCACCGGCCTGAATGATCAGAGCTGGTTTGATCGCGCTGGAAATTTTCACAGCGACAAACTGCACGTGGTGGAGCGCTACACGCGCACCAGTCCCGACGTGATCTCGTACGAGGCTACCATCGACGATTCGAACGTGTTCACGCGTCCCTGGAAAATGAGCATGGCGCTCTACAAGCGTCAGGAAAAGAACGCGCAGCTTCTGGATTTCAAGTGCGTGGAATTTGTGGAAGAACTGCTGTACGGCCAGTACCGGAAGCATCCGCTCAGCAAGTAATCGAGGAGGATTGTATGTGGAATCGACTGATACTCGTGATCTCGTTGTTGTCTCTGGCGGCTCTCCCGATGGCGGGCCAAGGCGCCAAATCCACCATCGCGCGCACCCCCGACGGACATCCCGACCTGCAAGGCACCTATGATCTGGCGACGATCACGCCCATGGAGCGCTTGCCCGGCGATCCGCCGTTCCTGACCAAGGAAAAAGCGGATGCTCTGCAGAAAGCCGAATTGGCCCGTCGCGCCGAAGATAACAAGCCCTCCAAGGCGGACCGCCCCGCGCCTCCGGTCGGCGGCGACAAGAGCCAGCCGAAGTCGTTCTTCGAAATCCTCGAGAAAGCCGGCGGCGGCGCAGTCGGCGGCTACAACCGCTTCTGGTTGAACCAGGGCACGCAGTACACCGTGGTCGACGGGCAGATCCGCACGTCAATTGTCATCGATCCGGCCGACGGTCACGTACCGCCTTATAATGCTGCCGCGCGCAAACGGATGGCGGGCGCGCGAGCCACGCCGACTTCGGACCAGCGCGAGAATAACGATCCTACTGCCGAGCCCCCCGGCGCCTTCGATAACCCGGAACAGCGGCCGCTCGGTGAACGTTGCCTGCTGGGATTCGGCTCCACGTCCGGACCGCCCGCGCTGCCGGATTATTTCTACAACGACCTGCACCAGATCGTGCAGACTCCAGACTCCATCATGATCCTCACCGAAATGGTGCATGACGCGCGCATCATCCGCATGAACGCGCAGCATCTTCCATCGAACATCCGCCGGTGGATGGGCGATTCGGTGGGCCACTGGGAAGGCGACACGCTCGTGGTGGATACCACCAATTTCAACGAAAAGACGCGCTTCCGCGGCGCGACGGACAGTCTGCACGTGATCGAACGCTTCACGCGCATCGACGACAAAACGCTTCTCTATAAGTTCACGGTGGAAGACCCGAACACCTGGGACAAGCCCTGGACCGGCGAGTACACCTGGCCGGTAACCACCAAGCCGATTTACGAGTATGCCTGCCACGAAGGCAACTATGCGTTGACCGATATCCTGCGCGGCGCACGCCAGCAGGAAGGCAGCAAGTAACGCCTGGGTCATGCGAAGACTACTTGTACTGACTGCCCTTACCGCCGGCTTCTGCCTCGCCCAGCCCAACGACTACAGCAAACCCGCATCCTGGCTCTGCCGTCCCGGCCAGCACGATGCCTGTGACGTAGACAACACCACCACCGTCATCGCGCCTGATGGCAAAATGACGCGGGAAACCTGGGCCGCCGATCCGAACGCCCCGATCGATTGCTTCTATGTCTATCCGACTGTCTCGACGGATCCGACGCCGAACAGCGACATGAATGTTGACGAGGCCGAGCGCAACGTCATCAAGCAGCAGTTCGCGCGCTATGCCTCCAGGTGCAAACCATACGCGCCGATGTACCGCCAAATCACGCTGGCCGGCTTGCGCGCCATCTTGAGCGGCGCGGGTTCGCTCGATAAAGGTGTGCAGTACGACGATGTCCGCGATGCCTTTAATTACTATCTCGAACACGACAACCGCGGCCGCGGCTTCGTGCTCGTGAGCCACTCGCAAGGCTCGTTCATCCTCGACCGGCTGATCCGCGAAGAGATTGACGGTAAACCTGTGCAACAACGCCTGGTTTCCGCGATCCTGCTCGGCACCACCCTGAATGTCCCGAAGGGCAAGGATGTGGGCGGGTCGTTCCAGCACATTCCGCTCTGCCACGCCCCTTCACAGACAGGCTGCGTCATCACCTATGCTTCGTTCCGCTCCACCGTGCCGCCTCCGGCCAACACGCTGTTCGGCAAGGCTCCCGATGCGGATAAGACGGCCGCGTGCGTGAATCCGGCCGCGCTCGACGGCGGCAGCGGCGAGTTGCACGCGTATCTCTCGACCGACGGCAAAACCATCGTCGGCGCCACTCCGCCCAAACCGTGGGTTCCGAATAAGACCATCGACACGCCGTGGGTCAGCGTTCCCGGCCTGCTGACCGCGAAATGCGCGTCCAATGACAATGCGACCTATCTGGAAGTGACCGTGCACCCCGACTCATCCGGTGCCCGCACCGACGACATAGTCGGCGACCTTCGCGCCGCCAACGGCGTCCAGGCGAACTGGGGCATGCATCTGGTGGATGTGAACCTGTCCATGGGCAACCTGCTGGACATCGTCGCGCAGGAATCGAAAGCCTGGCAAGCCTCCGCCAAGCCGGCAAGAAAATAGGACCGGCAAGTAGTACAATTTGACTCGCGATGGCAGCCACACGGCGCGATTTCTTAATGCGAGTCGCCGAAGCCGGCGGATACCCCGCCGCGTTCCTGACCCTGCAAACGCTCGGCCTGATGCCGATGGCGGCGTCAGCGGCTTCGAACCTGGATTTACCCCCAGACGCCGGCAAAGGTGTCAAGGTAGTCGTGCTGGGCGCCGGAATCGCGGGACTGGTGGCGGCCTACGAAATGGGCAACGCCGGATTCCAGTGCACGGTGCTCGAAGCACGCGAGCGCCCCGGCGGCCGCGTCTGGACCATTCGCAGCGGCGACTCCGTCGATACTGTTGGCGAGGCGCGCCAGACCGCCAGTTACGCACCGGGCAACTACTTCAATGCCGGCGCCGCCCGCATCCCCTCCATTCATAAAACGATTCTCGGCTACTGCAAGGATCTCGGCGTCCCGCTCGAAGTTGAGATCAATACTTCGCGTAGCACCCTGCTGGTGAATGACAAAGCATTCGGCGGAAAACCGATCGAGCAGCGGCAGGCAATCAACGATACGCGCGGCCACGTTTCCGAATTGCTCGCCAAGTGCATCCGGCAAGGCGCGCTCAATCAGGAGTTGACCGCGGAAGACCGCGAGCGGATGCTCGGCTTTCTGCGCGCCTACGGCGATCTCGAAGGTGACCTCTCCTACCGTGGCTCCGAACGCGCCGGCGTGGGGCGTCCTCCGGGAGCAGGTCCGGATGATGAAGAACTGCGGCTGCCTCTCGACCTGCATTCCTTGCTCGATGCCAACTTCTGGAACGGCATGCTGTTCGAAGAGGGCCTGGACTACCAGGCCACCATGTTCCAGCCGGTCGGCGGCATGGATCACATTCCGAACGCGTTCGCGAAGCATCTGGGCAAGGTGGTGCAGTTCCGCTCTGCCGTAAAGGAGATCCGCAAGCGGACCGATGGCGTGCGCATCATTTACACTCAGGGCGGACGCGACAAGGTCCTGGACGCGGATTACTGCATCTGTGCGCTGCCCGTCAGCATCCTGCAATCGATTCCCAACGATTTCGCGCCGCGCATTCAGCAGGCGATTGCGGCCACCACGTACGCCGACAATTACAAGATCGCCTGGGAGTCGCCGCGCTTTTGGGAAACCGATTTCAATATCTACGGCGGCATCTCATGGCTTACCGGCGGAGTGGTCGGCTTAGTCTGGTATCCGAGCGGCAGGCTTTTCAGCGAGACCGGCGTCGTGCTTTCCGGCTATGGGGCGGTGGGATCCACGGCATTCGGCAGCCTGCCGGGTCTCCAAGCGAAGCTGACCGCATCGCGAGCCGCGGTGGAAACCCTGCACCCGGGCTTTGGTAAGCATCTCCGCAATCCGGTTTACGTGAGTTGGGGACAGATCCCCCACAACCTCGGTTCGTGGGTTCGGGCCTTCTCCCACCCCAACGGTAACGAGGGGAGCTACTACGATAGCGCTTACAAAGAGCTGACTGAGGGGGACGGACGCTTCTACTTCGCCGGCGACCACTGCAGCCACATCAATGCCTGGATGGAAGGCGCGGCCCTCTCCGCGCACCGGGCGTTAAAGATGATCAGCGAGCGCGTGAAAGCCGAGAACCTCGCGCGGCCCCACAAGAGGTCACTGGCCACAGCCTGAGCCTTGTCGGCGCTTATGCCGCGGCAGAAGGTCCCGGCTGTCGTTCTCTCAACGCGCGGTATACGTCTTGCTGAACCCGTTCCGGCTGTTCGTGACGGTGAACTTTCCATCTCGCTCGATGGATGCTTTGATCCAATGACCCTGGCACTCTGCCGTGTCCTCGAGGTTGGCGATCATGTCCCCGGCGGTATTATGGCTGGGGTCCTTATCCAATAGCGAGAGGTGTTCCTGCCAGATGCCTTCGATTCCCGCTAGCTTCGTCAATCGCAAATAGGTGTTCTTCTCGTAGGGCGCTGCCTGCTTACCCGGCGGAGTGAGCGACTTGACGTTGTTATCAACTTGGCCCATGCCCTTACGGGGGCCGTTGTTTACGACCACGACCTGCGGCCGGATCGCCCCGAGAAATGCCGGCGCCCCTGCCCCGTCAAAAGACCCATGACGGCTGGTCTGATACAGAGTCACCAGACCGAGCTTATTCATCGGACACGCCAGCTCCATTTCCTTTTCCCAATCGAGGTCGATCAAGTCAAGGAATTTGAACTTGCCGTACGTAAGCAGCACGCCTGCTGTGCGCTGGTTCTCGGGAGCGACCGGGGCCTTTTGCTCCGCATCCGCGCAGAGCGGGTTGGGGCCGCCGCCGTTGACCGCGTTCGGAAGAATCTGCTGGTTCGACGCAACCACCAGGGTTCGAACACCTTTCATGGGAATCGTGTCTGCGGGCTTCACCACCGTCCGCTTACCGGCCGAGGCGGTTTTGTAGCTATCCAGCCATTGCTGATTCTCTTTTTCAATCGCGTCTCCGTGATCGAAGAACCGGCCAATCGGAATCATTTTCGAGAGCGCGGCCAGACCGCCCACGTGATCCGCGTGCCAGTGACTGATCAGGAGGTAGTCGATTTTCTTCAAGCCGGCTTCTTGCGTCACGGCAAAAATGCGCTTCGCGTCCCGGTCTCCGACAGTCCACCCCGTGTCAATCAGGAGTGATTCACCGGACGGAGACACGATCAGTGTGGCTGCACCGCCTTCGACATCAATCCAATAGATATCCAGGTTTCTCGTCTGTGCCGGGAGTATGGCGGCGGCAACCAATAACAATGCGGGAAGGAACTTCACGGCTTAGCCTTTAGCTTGCCGCCGGTATCGGGCCGCGGGTCCGGCACGAAACCGTCGCGATTCGGCATCTTTGTCTTCGGAAGGCTCTTGGCATCCATCACCTGGTCATTGCGAATGATGCCGTTGAGATTGAGAATGTATGCCACTACCGCGTAGACCTGCGCCGGTTTCAGCGACCCGGGCTGGTCGAATGGCATGGCGCGATTCACGTAGTCCCACACTGTGGTCGCGTACGGCCAGAAACTGCCGACCGTCTTAAGCGGCTTGGCCGTGGCGAGCGTGCCTTGCCCGCCAACCAGCACCGGCCCGACGCCGCCTTCTCCCTTCTCACCATGGCATCGCGCACACAAGGCGGCGAAGACTTCCCGTCCTTCTGTGGCCGTCCCCGAGCCTTCCGGCAAACCCGTTCCGTCCGGCGCGATCGCGGCTCCCACGCTGCGAAGCTCATCTGCAGTCGGCGGCCGTCCCACGCCGTACTTGGGCGATTGCGCCGCCAGAAGCGCCGGGCCCAGCAAAACCAGCGCGCTACACCTCCACATTGGTCACCGTCCCATCGGCGTGTACCTTCCAGAGCTTGATGCCGTTGTAGTGATACGCGGAATTGGTCCCGCGCACCGCGATCAACGCTTCACGGGTAGGCTGCGTGTATCCGGTTTCATCGATCGCCCGCGAGGCGATCACTGCCTCGCGGCCCTCAAAACGCCAGGGCAGCCGGAAGCGCGTCAGCGCGATCGGAAGCCGGGGCTCCTGCAGTGGCGCTTTCACCCAGCTGCGGCCGCCGTCGGTCGTAATCTCGACGCGCTCAATCCTTCCCTGCCCCGACCAGGCCAGCCCCGTCAACTCGTACAGGCCTGGCCCGGGCAGCGTCTGCCCACCCGATGGAAATGTCACCACGGACTTCGCCTCCATCTGATACGTGAACAGCCGGGCCTTGCCGTCGGGCATTAAGTCCGTGTACTTGGCCGTTTCGTCGCGAGCCATGTAGGCTTGGTCGGTCAGCTTCAGGCTGCGAAGCCACTTTACGTTTGCGTTTCCCTCCCAGCCCGGGATAATCAGACGCAGGGGATAGCCTTGCGCGGGACGCAGCGCTTCGCCGTTTTGCCCGTAAGCGATCAAAATGTCCTTCATGGCTTTCGCCAGCGGGATGCTACGCTCCATACGGCAGGCATCGGCGCCCTCGGCGATAACCCAGGCCGCTCCGGGGCGTACGCCGGCTTCCGACAACACCAGCGATAGCGGCACGCCGGTCCATTCGCTGCAACTGACCAGGCCATGGCTGCGCTGCACATCGGGCGCTGTCTTCGCCGCCCACTCGGAGCCGCTGTTGCCCCCGCATTCGAGCACCAAAATCCGCGAAATTGACGGCAAGCGCCGGATATCCGCCATGCTCATCGAGAGAGGCCGGGCAACCAATCCGTGGATCAATAAACGGTGCCGCGTGGGATCGATAGTCGGGATGCCCGAATGATGCCGCTCGTAATGGAGCGACGAAGGGGTCAGAGTTCCGACAGAGTCCTGCAGCGGCGTAAAACTGGAGCCCGTCTCCGGGGTCTTGCTGTCACGCCGCCAGCGGACCGCCTTTTCGAACGGCGACCGCTCTCCGTAGGGGCCGAGCGGAATACCCAATTCCGCCGCTCGCGCCGTCTCGTGTTTTGCCAGCAGCCCTCCCCCAAGAGCCGCGCTGACCCTCAACAGTTGACGCCGGCTGGATGATCCCGACTGTTTCATGGGCACACCTCGCCGAGATTGTACTCCAGTGGGAAACCAAATGCTGAGCATGGGGCGCGTGATAAGCTGAGAGCGGTTCGAATTCGTATGCGATACGGTTCGGTCTTACTGTTGGTCGCAGCCGGGCTGGCCACTCTCGGTGCTTTATACGCGCAGCGGGCCTTCCAGCAATACAACGCCACCGAATACGAAGATTTCCCTCTTCCGCCCGACTGGAACACCAAGACCGAGTGGACCCGCGCGCGGTTGAAGTACCCGAGCGTTTACGCGCGCTATGGCGGCGAGGACCTGAACTGGACCATCGATTACCCGCGCTCGGACCGCCATCTGCTACAAGGCATAAGCCGCCTGACGCGGATCAACACGCGATCGGTGGAGCAGGTGGTCGAGCTGGATGGAAGCGGCGAAGTCAACAACTGGCCAATGTTGTACGCGGTCGAGGTCGGGCACTGGGCACTGCCGGATGAGCAGGCGGCCGAGCTTCGCGAGTTTTTGCTGCGCGGCGGATTCCTCATGGTCGACGATTTTCACGGCGATCAACCGTACCATAATGTCGTCAGTGAATGGCAAGTGTTTGTCGCCGGCATGAAGAAGGTTTTTCCGGACCGCCCCATTGTGGACCTGCAAAATTCCGATCAGATCTTTCACACGGTGTACGATCTGGATGACCGCTTCCAGGTCCCCGGGTGGCAGTACCGCTACAGCGGCCGGACATATGAGGCGGGCGAGACCGGGAAAGTCGCGCACTGGCGCGGGATTTATGACGATAAAGGCCGCGTGATGGTCGCCATCTGCCACAACATGGATCTCGGAGACGCCTGGGAGTGGTCGGATGATCCGCGGTATCCGGAGAAGTTCGCGCGGCTTGCTTACCAGATCGCGGTGAATTACTTCGTCTACGATCTGACGCACTGAGAACTAGTCTGAGCGCAATGCTTGCGTGATGTCGACGCGCGCGGCGCGGAGAGCGGGCAGAACGGAAGCAACCAGCGCCGCCGCCAGCAGGAGCAGGGCGGAGCCCACAACCGGCACGGCGCCGGGCCGCTGTACGTGCTCGAAATAGCTTGCGGCCAAGCGCACCAGCCCATAACCACCCAGGGCTCCGGCCACGATTCCGGCTGCCGCCATCACGGCGCCCTGCGAGAGCACATCCAGCAAGAGATGGCGCGGCTGCGATCCGATCGCCAGCCGGATGCCGAATTCGCGGATCCTCCCGCTGACCGAAAACGCCAACACGCCCGCGACACCGACCACGGCAATGGCGAGCGCGACGAACGCGAAACCGCCGAAGACCAGAGCGTTCAGGCGGTCAGGCGCGAGGACTTCGCCGCGGATATCTTCGAGCGAGGCGGCACGCTCCACCACCTGGTCAGGGGCCATCGTGCGGAGAATTCTTGTGACCGGCGACACCAGCGGATAAGGATCCGCGCGCGTGTGCACGAAAACCCGTTGGCCCACGAATGCCTGACCCATCGGATGATACACCGTCACGGCGGGACCTGGCACCACATGTTCGTCATCCACATCCGCAACCACGCCGACGATGCGCCGCGGCTGCGAGCTAATATCGATGAATTTCAGCACCGGATCGGTCCACATCATATGGCGGTTCACCGCATCCTGATTGGGAAACATCTTCTGGGCGAGGCTCTGGCTCACAATGACTACCGGCTCGGAGTCGCGGCGATCGCTGTCATTGAAGTCACGGCCGGCGATGATCGGAACGCCCATCGTGGCGAAGAACCCGGGCGAGATGGTGCGGAATCGGGCACGCGGATCCTCTTCCCCCGGCCCCCGGAGACGCCCCTCGGTCGAAAACTGCATGGCAAAGGAAGCACCCGCATCGCGCCAGGGCACAACCGTGCCCACCGCGACGCCGCTTACGCCGGGCAGTGCGCCGATTTGGCGGATTGCCTCCCTATAGGAGTTGACGATTTGATCGGTGGTGCGGCCATATGACATGGGAGGAACGTTGATAGCCAGCACCTGCCGGGTTTCGAAGCCGGTTTGCGCGGCCTGCAGAGAGAGCAGCGTTTTCACCAGCGTGGTGGCGCCGGCGAGCAGCACAAATGAGGCCGCCACCTGGGTCACGGCGAAAACGCGGAGCCGGCGGCTGGTGCTGCCGGTTACCCGCACGCTGCCGCTCGCCAGGCCGATTCCGTGCGAGGAGTCCGCCGACGGCAAGCGTGGAACAAACGCCAGCAGCACCGCCGCGATCACGGCCAGCCCCGCCCCGACCCAGAGCATACTGGAATCGACCGTCAGATCGAGAGCACGCACGGAATATCTTGCGGCGTAGCGGGCCAGGACCGCCACCATCGGACGCGCGCTGAGGACGCCGAGCAGTGCACCGGCGCCGCACAGCAGCAGGCTTTCGGCTAGAAGTGTGCGGCGGAGGGCAAAGGCGCTCGCGCCCAATGCGGCGCGGATGGCGAGTTCGCCTTCGCGGCGGACGGTCCGCGCCAGAATCAGATTGGCAACGTTCGAGCAGGCAATCACGAACACCAGGGCCGAGGCTGCCAGAAGCACCCAGAGGATGGTTCTCGCGCGCGCGGTGATCTGATCGCGCAGCAGCACGGCGTCGATGCGGAAATCCGCTTTTGCGGAATAGGCTTCGGGATGTTCCTTGAGCATCGTCCCGTGAATGGCGTGCAACTCAGCGCGCGCGGATTCCAGATCCGCGCCGGGCGCGAGCCGCCCAAACAATTCCGTCATCCGGTGAACGCGGCCGGTGACCATGGTCGCAGAAAGATGATGCGGACTCGTCACCACGTTGGCGATAATCTCGGTTTCGGCCGGATAAGGAATAGAGGGCTCCAGCACGCCCACGACCGTCGCCGGGCGCGAGCCCAGCCGGATGGTTTTGCCGATCACCGAAGCATCGCTTTTGAGCGCGGTGGTCCAGAACCGGTAGGTCAGCACGGCAGCGCCGGCGGCGTTGGGACCATCGTCGCGCTGGTCGAGGAGACGGCCGAGGACCGGATGCAAGCCCATGACTTCGAAGTAGGACCCTCCGACTACGCCCGCGACCACTTCGCGCGGCTCCCCAAGGCCAACCATGGTGAAGCCGATTGTGGAGAAATCGCCGATTGCGTTGAGCGTTTTGACCCGCTGGCGGAGATCCTGAATCTCCGGCACGGAAAAGAGAGCGTTTTCGCTGCCCACGCCCGGCGCGCTTTGGTGAATGTAAATCAGGCGAGCTTCGTCGCGGTTGACGAGCGGCCGCAGGAGCACGCCGCGGACCAGGGTAAAGATGGCGGCATTCGCGCCGATGCCCAGCGCCAGCGTCAATATTACTGTGATGGTGAGCCCTTTAGTGCGAAGGAGAGAGCGAATCGCGAATTTCATAAACGATGCAGCCTGCTTGCCTTTCACTGCAGCACACGAGATATCATACTACCTGGCGGGAGATTACAAATGGACATGAAGAGCAGGCGGAGCTTACTGCAACAGACAGCAATGGCAGCCGGCGCGGCCGCTCTCGCGGCGCGGAAATCGGCCGCGCAGGAGAGCGATCAACCGGCGTGGCAGAAGTTGTTCGGCGCCGGATTTCGCAACGAGCGGATCAAAACCGCCGGCGCCGAGATCAACGCGGTGATCGGCGGATCGGGACCTCCGGTACTGATGTTTCATGGCGCGCCGCAGTCTCTGATTACCTGGCGGCTGATCGCGCCCGATCTCGCCAAGAATTTCACACTCGTGATGTGCGATTTGCGCGGGTACGGCGATTCCAGCAAACCTCCCGATGGCGAGAGACATTCCAATTATTCGAAGCGGGCGATGGCGCAGGACGGCGTCGACGTCATGCAGCACCTGGGGTATCAGCAATATTTTATGGTGGGGCACGACCGGGGCGGGCGCGTCGGACGGCGCATGGCGCTCGATCATCCCGATCGCGTGCGGAAACTCGTGGTCATGGATATCGTGCCGGCGCATTATCTGTATTCGCACGTCACTATCGAGTTCGTGCAGGCGTACTTTCATTGGTTCAATTACCTGCGTCCTGCGCCGGGGCCGGAAAACGAGCTGAAGGCGGCCAATGACGCGCAGTTGGCGCGCGCGACGAATGATGTGCAGCGGGAATACCTGCGCACCATGACGAACCCCGCGTCGATCCATGCAATGTGCGAAGATTACCGGGCCTCGGCCTCGATCGACCTCGGGTACGATGAAGCCGACGCGAAGGCGGGCAAGAAGATCCAGTGCCCGCTATTAACGCTCTGGGCCGCCACCGGCGCCATGGGTAAGCTGTACGACGTCCTCAAAATCTGGAAGGACGAAGGCGTGAACGTGACGGGCAAAGGGCTGCCCGGAAACCATTCCCTGCAGGAAAGCGCGCCGAAAGAGACGCTGGCGGAATTGGAGCAGTTCTTGAAGGCGTAAAGTGAGAGCAAAACACGCCGCCGGGAAGATCGCGGGGTTAGCGGCCGGCCAGTCGAACCAAATAGCGGATGGGAAGACGCTCGGTGGGGACGTCGGGTAGTCCGCCGAAAACCTGCTGTAACAGCTCGAACAACGCGGAGTAGAGGCGAGCGCGAAGCAAGCTCTTGCGAACTGCCGGCGGAAGGATCCGCCAGGGAATCAGTCCGTAGAAGGAATCCAGTCCGCCCAGGACAAAGCGGATGGCGCGCAAGTTATTTTCGATCATGCTCACCTTTTGCCGGCTCAGGGCGCATTGAGCCAGGGCGAACAAGGCACGGCCAAGGGGAATCAAATCCTCCCGCTGGAGGCGTTCAATAGGATCCCATTGATGCTGGGCCAGCGCGGTGGCGAGAGCGGTCTCGAGTTCCGCCCAAGCCAAATCGGCTGAAACAGGGGGACAGCGGCGCCAGGAAGCTTCGGGAGAGGACGCCGTCATGGTAACGGATACAGGCCGCGAAAAGATCAAATTGAGCCAGGAATGGGTGCCATCTTTTTCCCACTGCTCCACTTTCCATTGGCGGCCGAAGACCTCCAACTCAACCGGAAAATGTACTGTTCCAGACCAGCTTTGGCGCGGTTCAGGCCATGGCACCTTGAGGCGGGCATGATCCGCCGAGTAGTCGATTCGGGGACGGCCGTGGGGCCGGTATACGAGAATATCCTCGTCGCCCCCTTGAAGCTTCCGAGCCTCCCACCAGCGTCCGTCCGCGGTAACGACAATGGAACCTATGCCCACCGGCGACTCTGTCAAAATTTGCATGATCTGATTGGGCGTGATCGGAACGTGCAATTCTTGCCCCTCTGACGCATCCACAAGATAGGAGTTATCGATGGCTTCCGGGTAATCGCCGGCAATGCGCGCATCGCGCGGGGTGCCCAGGAATGCGGCGGGCAAGACGGCGGCAGGAACCGGCGCAGTCTGGCCGAGCAGAAACAGAATCACGTCCCGCAGCATTTCCAGGTCGGACGGGTAAACAAACCGCGCAGAAACCAGCGCCGGATTCAGAAGAGCTTCCAGTGTCGCGGGCGCCAGACGCTCCCGCAAAAGCAGGCGCTCTAAAGCCTTGCCGATGGCGAGCACTGGAACGCCGGCCGGTTCGGGATCGAAATCCTGTGTGTCAGAGACCAGCATCCGCGCTACTTCTTGGGGCAACCACGTGTTCAAGAGCCGAATTATATACGGGCCGAGCGTTTCGGGACCGAGCGTGGGGCGGCGAATGAGGCTGGCGCGCGGGTCGGCCCCCGACGGTTTCCCGTTCCGATGATCCGTGCTCCTGATCCAATTTCGAATGTCAGCGACCACCTGCCGCCAGTGCTCGCTCACCGCGGAGTCCGCCGCCATGCTCCGCTTGAGCAAACGATCGAGCTCACGCCATTCGTCGCGCGAGTACCCGCTCCAATACACCGTCTTCAGCCAGTAAGAGGCGAGGACGGGGGTCGTCTCGGGATAGAGACGCTGCTGTACCCGATCGGTCAGGCGCCGAAAATCGAGCTCAACGCGAGAGGTTTTATGCCGCAGGAAACGGGCGGCCGAGCGTTCCGGTGGCGTTCTGGGCTGCGGAGAAGATTCTTTGGCCGGAGACATGACCTACACACCCCAAGACGGTTATTGGAGTCGAAGCGTTTCCGCTGCGGAGTTTCCGTAAGCACCACAGAAGTTCTAATACGGCTAGGCCCCCGAAACTAAAACAACGTATATTCGCTTACGCGCAATCCAACCACGCACCACATTTGCTTGGATGCAGCGCATTTAATGATGATGCAACTCGTTTTGGCGGTATGATTGCACGATCAGCTTAATTAGCTGCAATCGGAGCAGAAATGGCAGCGAACAGTCAGAGCTTGGGGTCCGCCAAAGCGCAGGACGAGACAGTACCGCCGCACCCTGAAGCCTGGTTGGTTTCTCCGCAGGACTCCCCGGTCCGAGTGTGTTGTGCGATCGCGGCAGATGTAACGCGAATCGGGCGCGCACCGGACAACGACCTGGTGATCCAAGGGGTTGAAACGGGCACGGTTTCTCTCCATCATCTCGAAATCCATCGTGTCGTGGTTGAGGGCCGGCCCGCCTTCCGGGCACGGGACCTGGGAAGCACGAACGGAACTTTCCTGAACGGCGGCCGGATCGAGGAGGCAGTGATCGACGCGAATACGCCGATTCGACTCGGCGCGCAGGGACCGGAAATCTCGCTGGTATTCGAAGAACCACCTTCCTTAGAATTGGACCGGACCACGGCGATACCGTCCGAGATCATTTCGGCGGCGTCGAATGGGCCGTCCGAGCCCAACAACACGTATGAACACCTGCTTACCGAGGGCGTGAAACGGGTACGGCACGCGCGAGCCCATGGGTTGGCGGGCCAGACCATGACGATCATGCGCGAAACGC
This sequence comes from uncultured Solibacteraceae bacterium, assembly GCA_964554945.1. Taxonomy (GTDB): domain Bacteria; phylum Acidobacteriota; class Terriglobia; order Bryobacterales; family Bryobacteraceae; genus PSRJ01. Next base: position 15,775 of record CAZKQQ010000101.1, read on the forward strand.
TGGATCATGCGCTGCGCCGCGCGTCCAAACGGTTTCAGGTCATCATCGGCGTGTTGGCAATCGGCTTGATCGGGGTTTCGGGATATGCCACCTGGAGAATCGCGCGGCTCAATCAAGAGAAACTTGCGATCGACAAACACATCGCGGAGCTGGAAGCACAGGTACAGAAAGCAGCCAGCACCGACGAAGCCAATCGCCTCATCAGCCAAATCAATAGTTACGAAGCAGCGGGAGAGGAACTGCAGCGCGATCTGCTGTACCGCCTGGGGCGCCGCGACAAGGATCCGGTCACAACGGAGATTCGCGGGCTGATGGCGGAATTCGGCGCGGAAGCATACAGCGTTCCGCCGGAGTTCACGGAGCGCGTAAAGTACTACATCCAGCAATACCAGGGGCCCGACCGGCCGCTGATGAGCCGAGCGCTCGGCGCCGCGGCGGGCCAGATTTCCACGATGCGGCAGGTGATGGAGGAGCAACACTTGCCACCCGACCTATCCTATATGCCGGTAGTCGAGAGCGCACTACAACCGCCGAGCCACTCGCGCGCGGGAGCGGTGGGGCTCTGGCAGTTCACGGCAATCACAGCGAAACAATATGGTCTGCATATCACGGATCAGGTTGATGAGCGCGAGAATACTTTGAAATCCACGCGCGCCGCATGCCACTATCTCAGCGATCTGATCCTCGATTTTGGCTCGGGTAGTTCGGTGATGCTCGCGCTGGCGGCTTATAACCTCGGGCCGTCGAAGGTGAAGCAGGCCATCGGGAAGGTGGTCGCCGATCCGATCAAACAGCGAAACTTCTGGTATCTGTACCGGGTGAGGGCGCTGCCACTGGAGACACGGGAGTATGTCCCCAAGGTAATTGCGGCCATGATCATCGCCCGGGATGCGGGCCGGTTCGGGTTCACGCAGACGGTCCAGCAAACGAACAGCTAGAACCCGCGCTTCGCGACTGCGCCAGCCTGAGGCATACGCTACCGATTTTCTGTACTATGTACGGGGAGGCGTATGCGAGCATTCAGTATTGCGGCGATGATTCTGGGAGCGGCCATTTCCGGAACAGCGCAATCGGGCGCGAAGAACGGAGAGTGGCGGAGCTATGGCGGCGATCTTGGGCACACGCGCTACTCGGCGCTGGACCAGATCAATGCGGGCAACTTCAAGGACCTGGAGATTGCCTGGCGCTTCAAGACGGATTCGCTCGGACCGCGGCCGGAGTATCAGTTCGAAGGAACGCCGCTCATGGTCCATGGCGTGGTGTATACCACAGCGGGATCGCGGCGAGCGGTGGTTGCACTGGACGGCGCGACGGGCGAGATGCTGTGGATGCACAGCGAGAATGAAGGCCCGCGCGGCGGCAATGCGCCGAGACAGCTTTCCGGGCGCGGGTTGGCGTACTGGACTGACAATCGCGAGGAGCGCATTCTGTACGTGACGCCCGGCTATCGTCTGGTCGCTCTGGATGCGAAGACGGGCGTTCCGGTCGCGAGCTTCGGGAAGAACGGCGCGGTCGATCTCAAGCTCGAAGACGACCAGGACATCGATCTGATTACCGGCGAAGTTGGATTGCATTCCACGCCCATGGTGGCGAAGGATGTAGTGATCGTCGGGGCCGCGCACCGGTCGGGCGGCGTGCCGAAGAGTTTTAAGAATGTGAAAGGCTATGTCCGCGGATTCGATGTGCGGACGGGCAAGCGGCTCTGGATTTTCCATACCATTCCCCAACCGGGAGAATTCGGCCTCGACACGTGGCTGAACGATTCCTGGGCCTACAGCGGAAACACGGGCGTGTGGGGGCAGATCTCGGTGGATGAAGATCTCAATACGGTTTACTTGCCGGTAGAGTTATCCACCGGCGACTACTTCGGCGCGCACCGGCCGGGGAATAATCTGTTCAGCGAGAGCCTGGTTGCGGTCGATCTGCATACGGGCAAGCGCAAGTGGCATTATCAACTGGTTCACCACGGGTTGTGGGACATGGATATTCCGTGCGCTCCGATTTTGGCGGATATCACGGTGAATGGGCGGGCGATCAAGGCGGTGGCGCAGCCGACAAAACAAGGCATCCTTTATGTGTTCGATCGGGTGACCGGGCAGCCGGTATGGCCAATCGAAGAGCGGCCGGTGGAGAAAGGCACGGTGCCGGGGGAGTGGTATTCTCCGACGCAGCCGTTCCCGACCAAGCCTCCCGCGTATGAACGAACCGGGGTCTCCGTTGACGATTTGATCGATTTCACGCCGGAGCTTCACGCGCAGGCGGAGAAGCTGGCTGCGAAGTACAAACTGGGACCGATCTTTACACCTCCCGTGGTGAGTAAGATCGATGGGCCGCTGGCTACATTGTCGCGGGCGCAAGCGGGGACGAACTGGTTCGGCGGATCGTACGATCCGGAAACACATACGGTCTATGTCTTTTCAAGCGGAGCGATCGGAGCGTATGGGCTGGTGCCTCCGACGAACTCGAGAATGTCGGAGATGGAGTACGTGCAGGGGAGCGCGGATAGCGGCGCGCGGACGCGCGGCGGGGCCGGATCAGCGGCGGGCGGCGGCAGGACAGGCGAAGCGGCAGGCGGGGAGGGCGGCGGCGGTTTGACGATTCAGGGATTACCTCTGGGGAAACCGCCGTATGGGCGAATCAGCGCCGTCGATTTGAACAAGGGTGAAATTCTGTGGCAGATCGCGCATGGAGAGACACCGGATAACGTCCGCAACAATCCCGCACTCAAAGGCGTGAATATTCCGCGCACGGGACGGTCCGGTATGATCGGCACGCTGGTGACGAAGACGCTGGTAATTGCCGGGGAAGGGGGCTTCGGGCCGACACCTTCGGGGTTGCGAGGCGCCATGCTGCGCGCGTACGACAAAGCGACAGGCAAAGAGGTTGGCGCAGTCTACATGCCCGCGCCGCAAAGCGGATCGCCGATGACGTACATGCTCGACGGGAAGCAATATATCGTGATCGCGATCAGCGGCGGCAATTATTCCGGCGAATTGATTGCGTTTCGACTGGGCTGAGCGATCGCGCCGCACGGGGACAGCATCAGGCGCTGGCTTCGAGACGGTAGCATCGGGCCGCGGAGCCGGAGAAGAGGTCGGCCTTTTCGATCGATGCCTGCCATGGTGAAAACACCTCATCGCGCTTGCCGCGATAGGCGCCGATTCCAGGGACGCCGCCGACGTGGTTGACGACGATTCTCAGATTGGGGAACGCGCTTGCGAGGTCCGCCAGTTCGCGGATCTGCGGATGATAAAGCGAAACGCCGTCAGGGGGTGTTTGGGAAACGATCGTTGCGGAAATCCAATAAGATTTACTCCAATGAAAGAGGTTAGCTTGTGGACTCCGCTTGGTACCAAGGGGAGCGCATGAGTCCTGTTTGCCAAGCGGCCCACGCGGGTTCGCCGACGTTGCCTTTGAGCTTCTCTCACGATCCCATTATCACGCGGGGGTCCCGAAAACTCGCGTTGCGGGAGGGGCGGTTGGCCGGTAAGGCGCTGAGGCGGCGGGGGATGGAAATATTCCGCCGGCTTGTCACCGTGACTGGGACGGCACCCGAGCAAAGAGTGGAGAATCACTCGTCGGCATGGATCGGCTACATAACCGGCGAGTTCGAAATCGGCGCTGCCACGGGCCATTTTCTATAATGATTCCGATGAACCACACACATCCGCGCCGTAGAGACTTTCTGCGCTACAGTTCCCGGCTCGCCGGAGCGGCCGCGCTTGCCGTCCGCCTGCCGGGCCAGGCGGGGCACGAGCCGGAAGCGGCGAAGCTGACGGTTGGCGGTCCCACGGGGCAAACGGTTCCCGCCGATTTCATCGGGCTCTCCTACGAGAACATGCAGCTGGAAGATCCCGCGTTCTTCTCGGCCGCCAATCGCGGACTGGTGGCTCAGTTCCGGAATCTGTCGCCGCGGGGCGTGCTCCGTCTCGGCGGAAATACCAGCGAATTTGGATGGTGGAAGGCGCGCAGCACCGACGAGCCGCGGAATCGCAGCATCGTCCTGAAGGACGGCTCCCGGCCTGCCAGCTACATCTTTGCGATCACGCCGGAAACCATCCGGCAACTCGACGGCTTTCTGCAGGCCACCGGATGGACCTGCATCTATGGCCTGAATCTCGGCTACGGCAATCCGGAAACCGACATCCCCGAGGCGCGCTTCGTTTTCGAGACGCTGGGGCCGCGGCTGCAGTACTTCCAGATCGGAAACGAGGTGGATAATTTCGTCCGGTACAAGCTGCGCGAGCCGGCAGACTGGAACCCGGATCGTTATCTGGAGGAATGGCTGGTGATCGCGCGGGCCGTGCAGCGGGCGCTGCCGGGGGCCAAATTCGGTTTGCCCGACGTCGCGAGCGACGTGACGTGGCTCGAGCGGATCGCGGACCAGTGGCCGGCCGTGCCAAACAAGCCCAACGTCACCACCCTCTCCCATCATCATTATTGGAGTGGACCTCCGAGTAATCCGCAGGCCAATATTGCGAGGCTGCTGTTGCCGGATGAAGCCGCGGGCCGGCAGGGGACGATGGCGCGCGAGGCAGCACAAAGAATGAAGACCGCTTACCGCATGACCGAAGGCAACACGGTGTTTCGCGGCGGCAAGCCGGGGCTCAGCGATGTCTTCGCCTCGGCCCTGTGGTCGGCGAACTATCTGTTGCAATTGATGTCGATGGGATATAGCGGAGTGAACCTGCACGGCGGCAGCGGGCATGCGCAAGCGGTATCGGTAGGCGGAAGTTTCGTGGGGGAAGCGGAAATGAAAAATCCCAACGAGCCGCATCCCAAGCCGTTCTACACGCCCATCGCGAACGAGGGAACGCTGGCCGGCAGCGGTGTGGATGGCAAGCTCAACGACAAATATGTGCTGGAACCGGTCGGCTACGGGATGAAATTCGCCAGCCGGTTCGTGGGAGCCACGCTGCTGCGGGTTGACTTCGACCCCGGCCCGGTGAATGCAGCGGCATTTGCCGCGCGGCGGCCCGATGGCAGGCGGATGGTCGCCATTCTCAATAAGGACGACGCCCGCACGGTCACGGTCAACTTACCGGGCGCCGAGGTATTGGAAGTGCTGACCGCTCCCGCGCTCGATGCGAAACAGGCGCAGTTGCTCGCCGGCCCCGAGGCCGCGGCCGCCGCGGTGACGACGGCGCGGTCCGTAGCCGTGCCGCCACACACGGCAGTCCTGGTGGGGTTGCCCGCAAGCTGAGGTTTTGTTGTAAGTACCAGCGCATAAAAAAGAATTCGCGCGGGGAACGCTACATCCGTTACCGATCGTTTTGCTGGGTGATTTCCTGCTGATCCACAAAAAACTGACCTTCCGGGTCGAACGCTACCTGCTCATGAATTTTCCGGTTGGCGCCATGTCCCGGTTCCCACGTGAAGTCCCAATGTCCCGGACTTGCCGGCTGTCTTCCGAAAATCGTTGCAACCCAAGTATCGAGACTTGGCGTGTCGTTGCTCCTGAGGACTTCGACCTGATACTGAACCGCTCTGTCGGACGCCCGGCTATACCCGAGCACCGAGGTCAGAGGAGTTCCACAGAACTCGTATTCAAAGAGCACGAACTGCCCTGGGTATCCTTCTCCGGTTAGATCTCTGAGATTGAGAATCCTGGGCGTACCTTCGTTCTTGGAATCAGGACGCGGAACGTAGTAAAAATCATTCGGCACAAAGAATGGAATCGGAAAGCTGCCTCCATCTCCCGGATGCTCAAAAAAATCGGGGATTTCCAGAGTGTTCAGCACTCGATGCTTCTCTGCGTCAATGAGCGAAAGACGAGTTGGCCCGTACCAATGGTCTCCATAGACCGCGTCGCCACAGTACGACTCCCCGGGATGGTCGACTTCCCGCAAGATTTTTTCGGGCCTCTGCATCCACAAGACCAATTTGCGTGGTTTCCCTACGGCTGCGCTCAAATCCGCCGTCTCGATCATCCTTGCATCCGGCGGCAAGAGATTCTCAATTGCCGGCGAGGGCCGATTTTGGGCCGGAAGACCCGGCATGATCAGGCAAGTCGCAGCGCAGCGAACCAGAACACGGCCGGCCGTCATGAAGGCCATCTTAACTGATTATCCGGAATATCGGGCCGGCACGAGATTACGAATCACTTCCGAGTTCAGGATCGCGGACACTCGGAAGGTAACCGGCCAGAAGGGCGTTATGGGGAGTAATCCGCCAAGCGTACCCGATCATGCCCCACCGCGAGAGTGTCGGGGTCCATCGAGGGGGCGGGTATAATGGGCAGTGGCGCTGCAGTTTGAATGGGATTCCCGAAAGGCGGCATCCAATCTCGCAAAGCACGGCATTCCGTTCGAAGAGGCAGCGACCCGTATTCGGCGATCCTCTGGGCCGCATAGTGGGCGACCCGCGCCACTCTTCGGAGGAGGAGCGGTTCGTCCTGCTGGGTTCTTCACGAGAGGAGCGCCTGCTGGCAGTGATGTTCGTCGATCGCGGTGAGACAATTCGTATCATTAGTGCTCGGCGGGCGACGCGACGCGAGCGGAGAGACTATGAGGAAGACGCGAAATAAAGGCGGTGTCGAACGGCAGATTCCTGCCGATGAGATCTTGCCGGAGTACGACTTCCGCAAGGCGCGACGGAACCAGTACGCGTCACGGTATGCGGCGGGAAGCGCGGTCGTCGTTCTGGAACCCGATGTAGCCGCCGCGTTCCCAACCGCCGGGGAGGCCAACGAGGCCTTGCGCGCTCTGGCGGCAATCATTCAGAAATATCGTCCCGCTCGGGGCCATCGGCGGAGCTCCTGATTTTCGGTCGTCAGTCCAGAAGTCAGGCAGCTCACACCAATGCGCGGACAGAAGGCAGTTGGGAAGCGCGATCGACGTAGCGCCGCCGGATTACTCCCCAGAACTCGGCATCTCATCCGATTTTCCTAACCCGCCTATCCTCAAATCAGAGTTCTCCCGATGGCTTGGGGGTCAGGCGACTACGCGCAGACCGAGGTGCCTGGCGAACGGATCGAAATCCCGGTCGCTGTGCAACAGCTCATACCCGCTCTCGATGCATCGGGTGGCAATCACCGTATCGATGGTCTTGCGGACCGTTACGCCCTTCCGGCGCAGGCTGCGAAAATTCTTCGCCGCTTGCATGGCAATGTCCTGTCCGCCCAATTGCACCACCGCCAGCGCCGCCAGCATCCTCCGGGCCTGATTGAAATCCCGATCGTCCTGGAAGCCTTGCAGGACTTCCGTCAGAATGAAGTCACCGATGGCCAACGGCTCATTGCCAAGGAGCCCGTCGAGTCTCGTAGTCTGCGACGTAATCGCTCCTTTGAAATAATCGACCCAGACGCTCGAATCGACGAGGATCAACGGTCTCTCCTCATCGCGTCCCAATCACCCTGCCAGTTCAGCTTCCGCTCATCGGGAAAACCCCCAATCCGGGCCATCTTGAAATTCTTAGTAGCAGGAGGTGCTTAGTAGCAGGAGGTGCTGTCGTTAGCTTTTCAAGTTGTCCGGTTTTATTAACACAACAGTTGTCCGGTTGT
>CAZKQQ010000102.1:0-23026 GCA_964554945.1 uncultured Solibacteraceae bacterium
GCGCGCGCCGCCCCGCGGTGTGTCGGTGTTGGCGACGGCCGGCGCGAGGACGGCGGCACCATGTGTCCCAGCTACATGGCGACACGCGAGGAGATCCATTCCACGCGCGGCCGCGCGCGCCTGCTCTTTGAAATGCTGCGCGGTGATCCTCTGGATGGCGGCTGGCGTAATGAACACGTCAAAGAGGCGCTCGATCTGTGCCTCTCTTGCAAAGGATGTAAGGGCGACTGTCCGGTTAACGTGGATATGGCCACCTACAAGGCCGAGTTCCTGTCTCACTACTATTGGGGAAGGATTCGGCCTCGCAACGCATATGCCTCCGGACTCATTCACTGGTGGAGCCGCGCGGCCGGGCGCTCGCCCGCTACGGCTAATTTCTTTACGCAGACCCCCGGCTTAAAGGCGTTGGCGAAATGGGCCGCCGGTTATGCGCAGATTCGCGAGATCCCCCGATTCGCGCCGCAGACCTTTAAACAGTGGTTTCGGAATCGTGCACCGCGTAATGTCAGTGGACGGCGTGTCCTCCTCTGGGCGGATACGTTCAACGATCACTTCACGCCCAAGGTTGCGAAGGCGGCGGTTGAGGTGCTGGAGCACGCCGGCTGTCACGTCGTCGTTCCCGAGCCCGATATGTGTTGCGGCCGGCCGCTCTATGACTACGGCATGCTGGGAATGGCGCGGAAATGGCTGCTCAATATACTGGACGCGCTGGAGCCGGAGATTCGCGCAGGCACGCCTGTCGTCGGACTGGAGCCCAGTTGCGTTTCTGTGTTCCGTGAGGAGATGCCTGATTTACTGCACGGCGACGAGAACGCCGTGCGCCTGCAGCGTCAGTCATATCTTTTAAGCGAGTTTCTGGCGGAAAAGGTGCCCGGCTATCAGCCCCCGCCTGCTTCCGGCAAGGCCATTGTGCAGGGCCATTGTCATCACAAGTCTGTGTTGCGGTTCCAGGAAGAAATCGATCTGCTGAAAAAGGCGGGGTTCGATCTTGATGTGCTGGACTCCGGCTGCTGCGGCATGGCCGGCGCGTTCGGATACGAGCGCGACCATTATGAAGTGTCTCAGGCCTGCGGAGAACGCGTGCTACTGCCCGCTGTGCGCAAAGCCGCTAACGATACTTTGATTGTTTCCGACGGCTTCAGTTGCCGCGAACAGATCCTTCAGGGCACAGGACGCGCCGCTTTGCATTTTGCTCAGGTTTTGCAGATGGCGATTCATGAAGGACCTGCCGCCCTGCGCGATTTGGCGAAGGCTGAGAGAGAATACGCCGTCGAGCCGAAAACGCCTGCCGTGCCGTGGACTGTTGCCGGGGCCGCGGCGCTGGCAGTCGGCGCCTGGATGTGGCGGCGCTCGCGCCGTTGAGCCCCCATGCCGCAAGAAGCCATCAATCGCATTCGCGCGTCTGCGTTTAAGATCCCGACGGATGCCCCGGAAGCGGACGGAACTTATGAGTGGTCGGACACCACGATCGTATTGGTGGAGGTAAGCGGCTGCGGCCAAAGCGGTATCGGCTACACTTATGCGCACGCTGCTGCCGCCACGCTGATCGTCGATGGCTTGGGCCGCCATATTCTCGGCCAGGACGTATTCTCCCCGCGGGCTGCGTGGGATTCGATGTTCCGGGCGATCCGTAATAATGGCCGCCCAGGCTTGGCGGCAATGGCGATCTCCGCAGTCGATTGCGCGTTGTGGGACCTCAAGGCGCGGCTGCTGGAAATTTCCATGCTCGACTTGCTCGGGGCGGTTCGAGCCGCCATTCCTGTCTACGGCAGCGGCGGCTTCACATCGTACACCGACGACCAGCTGCGGAATCAGTTGAGCGCCTGGGTCAAAAGCGGAATTCCCAATGTGAAGATGAAGGTCGGCGCCCATCCCGGGTGCGACGTTCACCGTGTCCGCGCCGCGCGGGAGGCTATCGGTCACGCAGGATTGTTCGTGGATGCCAACGCCGCTTACGACCGCAAACAGGCGGTGCGGAAGGCGCGGGAGTTTTCCGAGTTCGGCGTTTGCTGGTTTGAAGAGCCAGTAAGCTCGGACGACTTGGAAGGCCTGCGTCTCGTTCGCGATGCCGCGCCGCCGCCGATGGAGATCGCGGCTGGCGAGTACGGTTACGAGCAAGCTTACTTCCGGCGCATGATCGAGGCGCAAGCGGTCGATGTCATGCAGGCGGATGCTACGCGTTGCGGCGGCGTGACGGGCTTCTTGAAAGCGGCCGAGGAAATCGATTCCTTTGGCGTACCCTTGTCGGCCCACACGGCGCCCTCGCTGCACGGCACTTTGTGCTGCGCCGTTCCCCGCGCGCGCCACGTTGAATATTTTCACGACCACGTCCGTATCGAATCCATGCTCCTGGATGGCGCCCTTACTGCCCAAAATGGCGAGCTGCGGCCGCAGCGGACAACGCCTGGATTCGGTCTGCGGTTTAAGTCGCAGGACGCGGAAAAATTCCTCGCCTTCCAAGGAGAAGTGAATGCCTGAAATCGGCCGCCGGCTCTGGGCCATCCCCGAAGGCTATATCCCCGGCTGGAGCCATGGGCCGGGACCGCAGATGGTAAGTCATGAAGCGGTCTGCCTCCTCAATGCCGGCGACCAGGATGCTCATGTGACCATCACCATTTACTTCGAAAACCGCGAGCCGTCCGGGCCATATCGTTTTACTGTGGGCGCCAGGCGGACGCGCCACCTGCGGATCAATGAATTCGAAGAGCCCGAGCGAGTTCCCGTCGACACTCCCTTTTCTAGCCTCATTGCGTCCGATGTTCCGATCGTCGTACAACACACCCGGCTCGATTCGCGGCAAGCCGAAAATGCTTTGCTTTCGACCATCGCCTTTCCCGCTGTCGAATAAGCGAGGCTCTATTGGAAGTTCGCCGTGGCCGCTAGCGACGCGGCTTGAGAATTTTGCAGTTGCACGCTGACCGAGGCCAGGCCGCTCGACCCTCCCTGTTGCACCGTGAATGGAACTACAAGCAGGAACTCCCCTCCGAATGGGTTCGACGCGGTCCCCGTGTACCACTGGCTGGCCAGGCTGGATAGGTTGACGCTCAAGTCGCTCGTTTGCACGGATTGCCCCGACTTGGCCGTGAAATGGAAACTGGCCCCCGAGAGCTCGCGCGAATTGGAAAAGCCTGAGACCTGGATCTGAAATCCCGAAGAATTTGTCACGATGGTCGCGCTGCTAATCACCGGCGCTGCCGCCGGAACCACCGCTGCGCTGCTCGCCGTGGCGCCGCCGGGCAGGTCCGACGTGACCGTGAGTTTGATGGTGCCGGCTACGGTTCCGGTCTGGAACGCCGCGGGATTCGCAGAGAAAACGGCGTGCGTGCTGCCGGCGGGAATCGTGAAATTGACGCTGCGGCTGCCTGACGCGAATTGAATCGCCGGGTCGTCCCGCGAGACCGTAACGGATGGTTGAAATGTCAATGTCACTTGTCCGGTGACGGTTCTCGTGTAGACCGAAGACAGAACAACGTCGAAGGGAACCTGTGCTGCGGAGTTTGTATTCGCGGGAATGCCGGTCATGGTCAAACTGGGAGTCGCCGATGCCGGCCCGACGTTAATCGAAAGCAGTTGGTTCGCCGGGGCTGATGCGCTATCCGTCACGCGCGCATTGAATGTAAATGATCCGGTCGCGGTCGGAGTTCCACTGATGAGGCCGCTATTGGGATTCAGGCTCAAACCATCGGGCAGTGCGCCCGTAGTCACCGACCAGGAGTACGGCGGCTTTCCGCCCGTGGCGGTCAGCGTCTGCGAATACGCTGACCCGACCGATGCGCCGGGCAAAGGAGCCGTCGTGGTGATCGCAAGATTCGACGTCGCGGCTGTGATGGTCAGGGCGAAGGCCTTGCTCGCCTTGCCGGTGCCGCTATCGGTGACCTGCGTCGTGAATTGGAATGTGCCGGCGGCAGTGGGTGTCCCTGCGAGAAGCCCATTGCTTGGATTCAAGGAAATACCTGCCGGCAAGGCGCCTGATGAAACCGACCACGTGTATGGAGGTGTGCCGCCGCTCGCCGCTAAAGTCTGGGAATAGGCCGCGTCTGTCGCACCTCCGGGCAGAGGGGACGTGGTGGTAATCGTGAGACTCTGCGCGGCCGCTGCAATCGTCAATGTGAAGGGCTGGGAAGCACTGGCTTGTGCGTGATCCATCACCTGGACGGTAAAATTTGAAGCGCCCGCTGCGCCAGGAGTCCCCTTGATCTCGCCGCTGGCTCGATCTAGTGTCAGCCCCGCAGGCAGCGTTCCCGACGTGACCGACAAGCTATATGGCGGAGTTCCACCAGTTGCCGCTATGGTCTGTGAGTAGGCTACTCCTACCGTCCCATTCGCCAGCGTGGTGGTCGTGATCGAAGGTGATGGATTGATGACGATGGTATATCCTTGCGAGGCGTTGGCCCCCAGTGTATCGGTTGCCTTCACCGTAAAACCGAAACTTCCCGCCTGGGTCGGAATCCCGCTGAGCGAACCGTTCAGAATCGCCAGAGACAAGCCCGGCGGAAGCGACCCTGTGAAGGACCACGTGCAAATTCCGCTGCATCCGCTTGCTGTCAGATTTTGCGAGTAGGGCGAATTCACGGTCCAGTCAGGCAGCGTAGCGGGGCTGATCTTAATGGCGGCCTGGGCGATTGCGGCGCATAGGCAGGCCAGTACCACCGCGCGCTTCGGCGCTGGATAGGCCCGTGCGTCTCTGCTGGAATGGCGCCGGATTTGGCTGATTCGGAACATATCGCTCCTGGTGGGGAAACCGGGAGCAGATCGCATGCCAATCCAAAAATGTAACTGTAAGAACACGAACGGTGCTTAGAAGTTTGCGCTCATTGTCGAACTGCTTTGCGAGTTCTGTAGTTGAATTTGCAGGGAGGAGAGGCTGCTCACTGCGCCTTGCTCGACTGTGAACGGCACCACCAGCAGGAACTGGCCTCCGAACGGCCTTGACGCGCTTCCGGCATACCATTGGCTGGCTAGGCTCGCAAGATTTACCGTAAGATCGCTCGTCTTCAGTACCTGACCGGATTTTGCCGTGAAATGGAAAGTCGCGGCTGTCAGATCCCGTGAATTAGAAAACCCGGCCACTTGAACTTGAAAGCCGGAGCCGCTTGGCACGATCGTCGCGCTGCGAAGCACCGGCCCCGCGCGGGGAATCACTATCGACATGGAGGCTGTGCCGCCCGGCAGATCGGAGCTGACGCTCAAGTTTATTATTCCGGCGATCGTGCCGGTTTGCAGCGCGATCGGATTCGCGGGGAACGTCGCATGCGTGCTTCCGGCGGCGATCGTAAAGTTGAGGGCGCGCCCTCCGCTGGAGAATTGAATCGAGGGATCATCTTGCCCCGGCGCCGGGCTCGGCTGAACGCTCAAGGTAACCTGCCCCGTTATAGCCTTGGAGTACGGCGCGGATATCGTGACGTCGAACGGCAGTTGGAGTCCCGAATTGGTCGTGCCCGCAAGCCCGGACACGCTGACCACCGGGATTGCGGAAACGGGGCTGATCGTCATCGAATACGACTTGTCCGCGGTCGTCAAAGCGCTATCGGTTATATGCGCGTTGAAGATAAACGAGCCCGGCCGGGACGGGCTGCCGGAAATGAGACCGGTCGTCGAGTTCAGAGTCAAACCTTCGGGCAGGGCTCCGCCGTTCACTGACCACGAGTAAGGCGGTCTGCCGCCTGCTGCGCTCAGCGTCTGCGAGTAAGCGGCCCCCACAATACCCGCGGGCAGCGGCGACGGCGTGTTGACCGCAAGTCTCGAACCGGCATCGATGATGATGTTGTAAGCCTGTGAAGCCGCGGCCCCCGCTGCATCGCTCACTGTGATCGTGAACGCGAAGGAACCGACGCCGCCTGGTGTGCCTTGGATAGTGCCGGCCGACGCGTCAAGCGATAGACCTGGGGGAAGCGATCCCGCCGTCACCGAGAAATGATCCGGCGGAGTTCCATTGCTCACCGCCACAACCTGCGAGTAGGCCGTGCCCGGTATCCCGGCCGGAAGTGCCGCCGTTGTGATCCGCGGCGCGTCATGAATCACCAGGCTATATGCTTGCGATCCGGTCGCCAGTTTCGAGTCGATCACGGAAACATTGAATTGGAAAGTGCCGGTCGCGCCCGGGCTGCCGCTGATCGCCCCTGTCAGAATAGAAAGCGACAGTCCGGACGGGAGTGTCCCTTCGGACGACCACAGGCACGGCTCCGCGCAGCCGTTCGCGCTGAGCGCCTGACTGTAGTAGGAGCGAATTGTCCAATCGGGCAGGCTGGCTGGGCTGATTTTTAATTCGTTTTTTCCATACGCCGCCGGCCAGGAGAAAAGCGCAATTACAGCCAGCTGACTGGATCTGAGACGCCTCATCGCACGTACTGGGGCTAATGAGGCGGCTGGAATACCGGCGTGCCCGTTGAAATCACGATGCCTGTGGGAGTCACCGCGCCTGCGGGAGTGGTGGGATTCGAGCTACCCGAGCCGCCCCCCCGGCTTGCCGCCAGCGCCACGCCGCCGGCGGCCGCGCCGCCGATTAACGCAATAATCAGGAGTTTCTTCGATGACCCGCCGCTCACCGCCCCGCCCGGCGCGGCGTTGATCTGATTGATCACCGCGCTGGCCCTCTGGCCGCGATAGGAGGCCGTCACGCGAATTTGATATTTGCCGATGAGTTGGTTCGGAATCAAGCCCCGTGCCACCGCCTGGCCGCTCTCGTTTGTGAGAAGAGTCAGGGTCCGGATGTTACCGGTAAATGTGCCGCTAGGTCCCATATCGGGTAGCGAGAACGTAACCGACACTCCGCTCAACGGAGTGTTGTCGTCGTCGACGACGCGCACCACCGGCTCTCTGGCCCGGCGCTGCTGGACGTTGTTGATGGAGCCTTCGCCCTCGAGCACCTCAATCTTAAAGGCCGCCGGTGCCGGTGCTGCCGGCGCGGGTGCCGATGGCTGCGCGAGCGCCGTGCTCAGAGCCAAAGTGCTCAGCAATAGGAAGGATACGCCCGGCAGCATGGCACGCCGCCCCGGCGCGTCTGGGAAGAACCAATGTTCGTACACGCTATACACGATGACTGGAATCGATGCCAGGCTCCAAGTGCCAAAGCGTACTGTGCCGGTTCAGCCGGTGCGGAAGAGAACGAGTGGATCAAGGGAATCGTTCGAGAACTTACAACTGCCTCAAGGCAACTCAATTGCAACGAGCGTTAGGCGGTCTAAGCTGAAAGTACAAATGTCCGATTACACTGTGGCGCCGGGGATCCCGAGGGAAAACCAAGTGGTCCTGGAGTGTCTCCATTCTGTCCTGCAGGAAATCGGTGCGGCCGCCGCTGAACATGACGTCACCGGAATTTTGCTGGGCACAAGAGACGACCACCGTGTACGAATCCTGGCTTCTCGCCGTCTTGTTCCCAAGCGCTTCTTCGGCCGCTCCGGAGTGCTCTCCGATGCCGATCGCGAAGCCTTTGCGCGGTTGATTGCGGGGCCTCCCGCGGACGGCGAGCTATATGGTCTGGAACCGGTCGGCTGGTTCCGGGCTCAACCGAAGCGGAGCCTGGTGCTGTCCGATTTGGAATTGGAGTTGTTGAATTCGTTTTTCACCGCGCCGGCGCAGATAGGCGTGATCATTCGCCCTGCCGCCTCTGGCCCGACTCGTGCGCGTTTCTACGTGCGGGAATCTCACGGATTCCTGAATCATGTATATCGCGACCTGATTGTGCCGCCCGTATCCGACGGTCCCATGTTGACCGTCGCTCCGGAAGCGATTCCTCCGGAGCGTCCAGTCATGCCCGCGGCGCCCCCGCGGGAACTCGCACAATTGGCGATGGACCGAATGGAAGAGGCGCCGCCAAAGCCGCCGCTGATCGCTGGCTGGGTGTGGCGGGCCGCGTCTTCTCTGGCTATCACGTCCTTTGTGCTCGGATACTGGTGGATTGCTTACTCGCGGCAGGCTACGGAACGCGCCCAGCGCCAGCGGCCCCCGGCGGCTCTGGTTGACGCCGACCGCCAGCAAGTTCCGCCGCCTCCGGAGCCGGTTGATCTCCGGACCGGCGAAAATTCACGCGGCGCCGACGAGCGAAACCCTGCCGATGTTCCGCCGAGTTTGCCTCCGATCGAGGATGGTCCGCCGGCCCGGCCGTCGGAAAACGATCAGGCCCGGTGGCTCGACAATTCTTTCGATAAGCAGCAAAAGCTTCGCGAATCGCCTCGCGTGCAGCCGCCGCCCTCCCGGCCTCAGATCGTTGCGGCCAAACCTGCTCCTGCCCAGACCATTCCGGCCGAGACCGAGCGAGCTACTCAACCGGTGCGAACGCTGCGGCCTCTGCGCATTCTGACGCCTTCCCGCAAGGACGTGAAACCTGCCGAACTGTCTGCGCCTCCCCTGGTAGCCCATGAAATCGGCCCGATTCTTCCTCCCCCGCTTCCCCAATCAATGACGGTGGTGCCGCCGGTCAAAACCGTCGCGCCCAAGATTACAGCCTCCCTTGCTCCAGCTAAGGGAAGTTTGATCTGGACGGGACGAGTTCGAAAAAACGCGACGCTGACCATCGATGGCAGCAACGCGTCGTTTGGCACGCTTACCGGCGGATTGCCCGGTCGGCCGGTCCAGTTCCGGGTGTACCCGGGCGACCTCGCCGATGATGGCATTCTCGTCTACACAGCCAACTCGCAGGATGCGCGGGCGGGATGGGATTCCGCCGGTCCGCAAAACGGCTGGAATCGGGTCGTCTATGAGTTTGACCCGCGCAGCGCCGGCGGCGTCGAGGTGGAGGAAGCGCCCGGTCCAGCCAACGGCTGGAAGCGTTTAGTGCTCCGCTGCACGAGTTCCAAAGTCTCCGTTATTTACGTGAAGTGGTCCGCCGCCCGGTAGGTGTAAGAACTACAGCGCCCGCCACAGAAATATCTCCCTGATTCCGGTTAGGGCTAACCGGACGGTAAAGCTTGGAGGCGCATCATGGATTCCTATCCCGCTGTGCTAGACTCCGGGGTATCGGGTTCTCAGGGGGAACGTGCCCCTCAAGGCCCACGTCGGCGGCCCTTACCAGAGTTCGCGTGCGCCGATCGAGTGGGAAACGATGACCAGCATTCCGGGTTCGCTTCAATTTCTGCTGAACGGAAAACCGGTGTCGATCGAGGGCGACTCCGTCCAAACGACCCTGCTGGACTTCCTTCGCGAGCGCGGGTTGACGGGTGCGAAGGAAGGTTGCGCCGAAGGCGAATGCGGGGCCTGCACTGTAATTCTCGTCGGTTCCGGCTCGAGGGGCGGCTCCGGAAGCGTCTATCGCCCGGTTAACAGTTGTCTGATGTTCCTTCCCGCCGCAGCCGGTCACGAGATTTACACCGTGGAAGCGCTGGCTGCGGGCGGAAAACTGGCTCCCGCGCAAGAGGCCATGGCCGCGGCCGGCGGATCGCAATGCGGCTACTGCACGCCCGGCTTTGTCATGAGCTTGTTCGCCGAGCAGTATCGCAGCGGCCGCGAAGGCCCATGTGACCCGCACGAGCTGGGTAGCAATCTTTGTCGCTGCACGGGGTACCGTCCCATCCGCGATGCCGCGCTCGCGCTCGGACCCGCGCCGGAAGGGCCGTTCCGCGACCGGCTGGCGCACCCGGCTCCGCTGCTTGAGCCAGTGGAGTACGCCAGCTCAGATGTGCGGTTTTCGCGGCCGGACAGCGTGGAACGATGTCTTTCGATTTTGGCTCGCGATCCCGAAGCCCGCCTGCTCGCGGGAGCCACCGATCTTGCGGTCGAATCCAATCTGCGCGGCCGCCGGTGGAGTCACCTCGTCAGCCTCGACGCCATCCAGGAATTGCGCGAATTTTCCGAGACCGCCGAGCGTCTCCGCATTGGGGCGGCCCTGAGCTTGAACGAAATTGGCGCGCGATGGAGCGGCGCTCCGGAAGCGTTTCGGCAGTGGCTTCCCCTGTTCGCGTCCCCGGCCATTCGCAACCGCGCCACCCTGGGCGGCAACTTGGCGACTGCCTCGCCCATTGGAGACGGAGCGCCGCTGTTGATGAGCTTCGATGCGGTGCTTCATCTGGTCGGCCCGGACGGACCCCGCGCGGTCTCCCTCGCCCGGTTCTTCCAAGCCTATCGCCGTACCGCGCTGGTCCCGGGTGAGCTGGTCACCGCGATCGATATTCCGAAGCCGCTGCCCGCCTTTTCGCGTTTCTATAAGGTTGCCAAACGGCGTATGGATGACATCAGCACGGTGGCTGCGGGCTTCGCCATGGATTGGAACAGCGCCGGCCGCATCACGCGCGCCCGCTTTGTCTTTGGCGGCGTGGCTGCGGTTCCGCTGCGCGTGGAGGCGGCAGAGGAATCTTTACTCGGCGAGCGATGGAATGAGGCGGCCGTTTCCCGCGTGCAATCGATTCTGGCCCGCGCGCTGAAGCCGATCAGCGATCACCGTGGCTCGGCCGAATATCGCGTCGCGGTGGCGCAACGCCTGGTCGAGAAATTCTGGTGGGAACGGCGCGAGGCCGCTGCATGACGCTCGCCGGCAAGCCGGTTCCTCACGAGAGCGCGCGCGGGCACGTCACCGGCGAGGCGCTCTATACCGACGATCTGGTTACCCGGTTCCCCGGCATCCTCCATGCCTGGCCGGTGCTCACTCCGCACGCGCATGCGCTCGTCAAACACCTGGACGTCACTCCCGCGCTCACCGAGCCGGGCGTCTGCACCGTCTTGACCGCGGCCGATGTTCCCGGCGAAAACGATTGTGGGCCCAACCGGCATGACGAACCGCTGTTTCCTTCCGAGGTGATGTTTCACTCTCAGCCCGTGGCCTGGGTGTTGGGAGAAACGCTGGAGGCTGCGCGCCGGGCCGCCGAACGTGTGCGCGTGGAGTACGAGCCGCTGCCGGCGATTCTCACCATCGAGCGGGCCATTGCTGCGGAAAGCTTTCACGTCGGCCCAGTGCACCTGAATCGCGGCGACGCATCGGTCATCGAGTCCAGCCCGCTCCGGTTCTCCGGCGAGCTGGCAATCGGGGGCCAGGAACACTTTTATTTGGAGACCATGTCGGCGATTGCCTGGCTCGATGAGACTGGCGGCGTCGGGATTGAATCGTCCACGCAGCATCCGAGCGATGTGCAGGAAATCGTCGCGCGCGTGCTCGGCGTGCCGCGGCACCAGATCATCGTCGAGTGCCTGCGCATGGGCGGAGCGTTTGGCGGCAAGGAAGTGCAATCGAATTGCTATGCCGCGCTCGCGGCGCTCGGCGCAATGAAAACGCGCCGGCCGGTGCGTGTCCGGCTCACGCGCGCCTTGGACATGGCGCTCACCGGTAAGCGGCACCCGTTTCTGGCGCGCTACGCCGCGGGTTTCTCGGCGGACGGACGCCTCCAGGGTGTGCGGATCCAGCTTTATTCCGATGGCGGCTGGAGTCTGGATCTTTCCGAGCCTGTCTTGTGGCGGGCCCTTTTCCATGCCGACAACGCCTACTGCCTGCCGGCGGCCGAACTGACCGGCTATGTCTGCCGTACCCACAAGACGTCTCAGACCGCGTTTCGCGGTTTCGGCGGTCCGCAGGGCATGCTCGTCATCGAAGAGATTCTCGCTCAGGCGGCGCGCCGCCTCTCGCTCCGGCCCGAAGTGGTTCGCGAGCTGAATTTTTATCGCGAGGGAGACACCACGCATTACGGTCAGGCCGTCAAGGACGCCGGTCGCATTGCCGCGATCTGGACCCAGTTGAAGCAATCCAGCGAATTCGCGCGGCGCCGCGCCGAAATCGAACGATTCAACAACGCGCACACGCATCGAAAGCGAGGCCTCGCGATTACGCCGGTGAAATTCGGTATTTCGTTCACCGCGACTTTTTTCAATCAGGGCGGAGCGCTTGTGCTGATTTACCGCGACGGCAGCGTGCAGGTCAATCACGGTGGCACGGAAATGGGGCAGGGCCTGCACACGAAGATCCAGCAGGTCGCGTGCGACAGTCTGGGCTTGCCCCTGGAATCGGTTCGCATCATGCCCACACGCACTGACAAGGTGCCGAACACCTCCGCTACGGCCGCTTCGGCAAGTGCCGACTTGAATGGCGCCGCGGTGCTGGATGCCTGCGCGCAGTTAAAAAACCGCCTGGCTCCGGTCGCGGCGCGGCTCCTCGAGTGTGAAGCCGGGGCCGTACGCTTCGCCGGCGGTCTGGTTTTCCCGGAGGGTATCGAAGGTTCCGCGGTGACGTTCCGGCAGGTCTGTGATGCGGCCTACCGGCATCGCGTCGCCTTGTTCGCCCAAGGCTACTACCGCACTCCCGAGATCCACTTCGAT
Organism: uncultured Solibacteraceae bacterium; assembly: GCA_964554945.1. GTDB lineage: Bacteria > Acidobacteriota > Terriglobia > Bryobacterales > Bryobacteraceae > PSRJ01. The sequence continues at coordinate 12,235 of CAZKQQ010000102.1, forward strand.
TATCATGCCGGCCGCGGCCGCCCGTTCTACTACTTTGCGTACGGCGCTGCCGTCTCCGAAGTGGAGATCGACGGGTTCACGGGCGAGTACCGCTTGCTCCGGACTGACATTCTGCAGGATGCCGGTGATCCCCTTTCCCCCACCGTCGATCGCGGCCAGATCGAAGGCGGATTCATCCAGGGCGCGGGTTGGCTCACCCTTGAGGAATTGCTGTGGGACGATCAGGGTCGTCTGGCAACCGCCGGCGCGTCCACTTACAAGCTGCCGTCCTGGTCCGAGATGCCGGACGTGTTCAATGTGAGTTTCCTCGAGCGCGCCTCCGAGCCGGGCGCCATATTCGGCGGTAAGGCGGTCGGTGAGCCTCCGCTGATGCTGGCGATTTCGGTGCGCGAGGCGCTTCGCGATGCGATCGCCGCGTTCGGTCACGGTGGCGTGGTCATGTTCGACAGCCCCGCGACTCCGGAGCGCGTCTTCTTTGCGCTGCGGCGCGCGGCGGCGGAGCGCGAGGCGCTGGCCAGCCAGGCTGGAGCGGAACGCCAGTGAGTTCTTCAGACCGCGGCGAGTTGCTGCGGGCGCCGGTGTTCCACACGCCCGTCAATCCTTTCCTCGAGAGCCGCGCTTTGGAGTGCCACTGGGACGGCGGACTGCTGATTCGCGACGGTCGTGTGGCCGCCTGCGGCGATTACAGCGCCTTGCGCGGCGCGCATCCTGACGCCCCGTCCTCCGACCTGCGCGGTGGATTTCTCCTGCCCGGCCTCATCGACACTCATATTCACTTTCCGCAGCTTCAGGTCCTGGGAAATCTGGGCCGGTCTCTGCTCGGCTGGCTGCAGCACTGCGCGCTTCCGGAAGAGGCGCGCATGGCGGACGAAACCTATGCGTGCACCGTGGCCTGCAGCTTTGTGCGCGCGCTTGCCTCGCACGGCACCACGACGGCTCTGGCCTTTGGCGCCCATTTTTCGCCCGCTACCGCCGCGCTGTTCGAGTCCGCGCAGGCAGCCGGTTTGCGGCTCATCAGTGGGCTCGTGATGTCGGACCGGCGCCTCCGCCCCGAACTGCATCTGAGTCCCGAAGCGGCCTACCAAGCAAATAAGGCGCTCATCGCGCGCTTTCACCAGCGCGGGCGCCTGCTGTATGCCGTGACTCCGCGTTTCGCCTTGTCCACATCCGAGCCCATGCTTGAAGTCTGCCAGACTCTGTTGCGCGAGCACGATGGATTGCGCGTACAAACGCATCTTAATGAGAACCTCGAGGAAATTGCGGAGGTGCGTCGCTGCTTTCCATGGGCAGCCGATTATCTCGCGGTCTATGAGCGCTTCGGCATCGCTGGACCGCGCGCGGTGATGGCGCATAACGTCCATCCCACCGAATCGGAACTGATCCGCCTGGCCGCGAGCCATACCACCGTTGCGCATTGCCCCTGCAGCAATGCCGCGCTCGGCAGTGGGTTGTTTTCCCTCCGGCGTCATCTGCAAGCCGGAGTCCGCTGCGCCCTTGGTACCGACGTCGGCGGCGGCACCGGTTTCGGAATCCTCAAAGAAGCGCTCCAGGCATATCTGCTCCAGCGCCTCGCTCCCCAACCGTTCGTCCTCGACCCGGCGCAGTTGCTGTACCTGGCGACACGCGCCGGCGCGGAGGCCCTCGGTCTCGCGGATGAGACCGGCGACTTTCAATTGGGAAAAGCCGCTGATTTCGTCTATTTGCGGCCGCCTGCAGAGAGCCCGCTGGCCGCGGTGGTGGCGCAGGCGGAAAGCCCCGAGAGAGTTTTGGCCGCCCTGGTAACGCTCGCCGGGCAGGAAAGCGTGGCCGAGGTGCGGGTTGAGGGTTCGGTGATTTATCGGGCGGCCGCATGACGTTGGCGGAACTGAATGCGCTCGATCGCCCTGCTTTCGTTGACGCCGTCGGATGGGTCTTCGAGCAATCGCCTTGGGTCGCGGAGCAGGTTTGCGACGGCCGCCCTTATCCCGATCTCGAGAGCCTGTATCACACCATGATCGACCAGGTCAAAACGGCGCCTCCCGATCGGCAACTCGCCCTGCTGTGCGCGCATCCGGATCTCGGAACCCGCGCCCGCATCAGCGCCGCCTCTACCGCCGAGCAGTCCGGCGCCGGGCTCGACCGCCTGACCCCCGAGGAGTTCGACCGGCTTCACCGGCTGAATTCGGCTTACCGGGGTAAATTCGGTTTCCCTTTTTTGTTCGCCATCAAGGGCAGTACGAAGTACGATATTTTGCAGGCACTCGAACGCCGCATCCAGGCGTCGCCGGATGAGGAGCGTCAGGAGGCGCTCCGCCAGGTGTACCGGATCGCGGAGTTCCGGCTTCGCGACACGATCAAGTAAGGATTCCTCATGGAGCAATTCGCCAGCGGCTGGAAGCGAAGCTATTACGGCAAGGGCGACGTCACCGTCTACCGTCTCAACCGCGACGGCAAAACGCCGTCCGGCCAGAGCCCGGTCTTCGGCGCCAACGTCAAGATGCTCGTCTACGGCGATGCTTTCTGGCCGACCTACTCCACCGGTGATAATACCGGCCTCATCGCTACTGATTCGATGAAGAACTTCATCCAGCGCGAGACGACTAATTACACGGGCGGAGACCTGGAGGATTACTGCCGCTTTCTCGCATCACGGTTCATCGAGACGTACGCGCAAGTGGAGGGCGTGCAGGTCTCGGCGGTTGAGATTCCGTATGCCGCTATCGCCGGGGGCGGCCCGGCGTTCGCTCCGGCCGGTCCGGAGCGCGCCACCGCGCGCATCGAGGTGAACCGCTCAGGCACCGTGGAAATCGCATCCGGCATCCAGGGGTTCCGTCTCCTGCGGCTCGGCGGCAGCGCGTTCCATGGTTTCGTGCGCGATCAGTACACCACGCTTCCCGATATCGCCAACCGCCCCTTGCACATGTGGCTCGACTTGGAATGGTTGTATACCGGTAAGGCCCTTGCGTTCAGCGCGGGCGCCATCCCCGCGGCCGTATGGCGGACTGTACATGATGTCTTTCGCTGCTTCGAATCCGGAAGCATCCAGCAGGTCATTTATCAGATCGGAACGAAATTGCTCGCCGAAATTCCGGCCATTGCCGAGGTTCATCTGGAAGCCAACAACCGCACGTGGGACACGATCAGCGAACGCGGCGAAGAACTCGGCGTCTATACCGATGCGCGTCCGCCGTATGGATGCCTGGGCCTGAGGTTGAAACGCTAGATGGCCCGGTTGACCACTCATGTGCTCGACACGTCTCGCGGCAGGCCCGCGCCAGGCGTAGTGATCGACTTGCACGAGTGGCGCGATGGTTCGCGGCGCCTTCTGAAAACCCTCTCGACCGATTTGGACGGACGCGCCGCCGGCCAAACCGTGAACACGGGCACCTACGAATTGGTATTTCACGCCGGCGACTACTTTCGCACTGCCGGCATAAAGCTCTCCGACCCGCCTTTTCTCGACGAAGTGGTCATTCGTTTCGGAATCGCGGATGCCGCCGGTCACTACCATGTCCCGCTGCTGCTCGCGCCCTACGGCTACAGCACCTACCGGGGATCGTAATGGAGCGCGAAGTTATCGACCGCTGCCGCGCGCTCGCCGGGTGTACCGAAGAGCCTGGCTTCACCACCCGCACTTTCCTGTCGCCTCCGATGCGCGAGGTTCACGCGCGGCTGCGCGGCTGGATGGAACAGGCCGGCATGAGCGTTCACATTGACGCCGCCGGCAATCTGCGCGGTGTCTATGAGGCCTCCAGCCCGGACGCGCCCCGATTCTACGTTGGCTCGCACCTCGATACGGTGCCGCACGCCGGAGCCTTCGACGGCATCCTGGGCGTGGTAATGGGATTGGCTCTCGTCGAAAAGCTTCGCGGCCGCCGGCTCAAGTTTTCGATTGAGACCGTCGGATTTTCGGAAGAAGAAGGCGTGCGCTTTGCCATGCCATTCATCGGCAGCCGCGCCTTCATCGGCGATGCCGTGCGTGACCCCCGCATCGACGATGCCATTCGCGCGTTCGGCCTCGATCCCTCAAGAATGGGCGAAGCGCAGGCCGATGCCGGCGCGCTCGGTTATCTCGAATTTCACATCGAGCAGGGCCCGGTGCTCGAAAGCCTCGGCCTGCCGCTCGGCGTCGTGGATACGATTGCCGGGCAAAGCCGGCTGGAAGTACGCTTCGAAGGACAGGCCAATCACGCCGGGACTACGCCGATGCGTTTGCGACGGGATGCTCTCGCTGCCGCCGGGGAGTGGATCGTCGCTGTCGAAAGGGAAGCGCGAGCCGCCGAGGGCCTCGTCGCCACCGTCGGCCGTCTGGACGCCCGGCCCGGTGCGGTGAACGTCATCGCGGGAAGCGTGGACGCCAGTCTCGATGTCCGCCATGCCGATGATGTGGTGCGGCGTGCCGCCGTCACGCGGCTGCTCCGCTGTGCAGAACAGATCGCCGCTCGCCGCGAAATTTCTGTTTCCTGGGAGCAGCGCCTCGATCAATCCGCCGTGCCGATGGATCCCGATCTTAGCCGCGTGCTGGAACGGGCGGTCGCCGATTCCGGCCGCGCCGCGCACCGCATGCCCAGCGGCGCGGGTCATGATGCGATGATCGTTGCCCGCCGCATGCCGGCGAGCATGCTGTTTCTGCGCAGCCCTGGCGGAATCAGCCACCATCCCGATGAAACTGTTTTGCCCGAGGACGTCGCTGCGGCGCTTGCCGCCGGCGCTCGCTTCCTCGAATTGGTGGAGGCGCGCGTTGGCTGATCTGATCGTGCGCGGCGGCGACGTAGTCACGCCCGAAGCCGTCGTTCGCGCGGATATAGCCATCGAAGACGGGATCATTCGTGCCATCGGCCCCGAATTGCCGGGCGCAGCCGTGGAGATTGACGCGCGCGGGCTCCACGTCATGCCCGGTGTGATCGATTCGCACCTGCACTTCAATGAGCCCGGACGCACCGAATGGGAGGGCGCGGCTACCGGCAGCCGGGCGCTGGCCGCGGGCGGCGGCACTCTGTTCATCGACATGCCGCTCAACTCCACGCCGTGCACGGTGAATGCGCGCGAATTCGACCGTAAGCGCGAGGCCCTCGAAGCCGCGTCGATCGCCGACTTTGCCTTATGGGGCGGCCTGGTGCCAGGGAATCTCGGCGAAATGGCGGAACTCGCGGCGCGCGGCGTCGTCGGTTTCAAAGCCTTCTTGTGCGACTCCGGCCTTCCCGAGTTCCCGCGTGCCGACGACCTCACGCTCGCCGAGGGTCTGCGCGAGGCGGCCCGCCTCGGCCTGCCGGTGGCAATCCATGCGGAAAGCAATGACATCGTGCAAGGCCTCGCCCGCCGGTGCGCCGGGCAGGGACGCGACAGCATCCGCGACTTCCTGGCATCCCGCCCGGTCCTGGCCGAAGTCGAAGCCATTCACCGTGCCGCGCTGCTCGCCGGCGAAGCGGGCGCGGCGCTCCACATCGTTCATGTCAGCTCAGGAAGGGGCGTCGCGGTGGCTGCGGAGGCGCGGACGCGCGGAATCGATATCTCCATTGAAACCTGTCCGCACTACCTCTTCTTTACCGAAGACGACGTCGAGCGCTTCGGTGCAATTGCGAAATGCGCGCCGCCCTTGCGCGACCGCGCGGAGCAGGAGTCTCTCTGGAAAGAGGTGCTGGCCGGCACTGTCGATTTCGTCGCATCCGATCATTCGCCGGCGCCTCCTGAAATGAAATCCGGGCGCTTCTGGCAGGCGTGGGGCGGCATCGCCGGTGTGCAATCCACGCTTGCCGTGATGCTCGAGCAAGGTCACCACCGTCGCGGCTTGCCGCTGGAGCGCATTGTGTCGCTGCTCGCGGCCGGGCCCGCGCGCCGCTACCGCCTTTCCTCGCGCGGACGGCTTGCCCAAAACTTTGTGGCCGATCTCGCGCTGGTCGATCTGTCAGCGTCATTTACTCTGCGGCCGGAGGACTTGCTCCAACGCCACCGCATCAGCCCCTATCTCGGCAACCGCTTTCGCGGTGTCGTGCGCCGGACCATTCGCCGCGGCGAGACCATCTTTGCCGGCGGAGCCATTACCGCGCAAACGCGGGGCGCGCTGCTTCAGCCGCGCGCCGCTTGAGGACAGACATGCACCAATTAGGAAATACTCGTAGCGCTCACCGTCACGACCATCTTCTGCACACGCCCGACACATTCGTTCGCGCGCCGTTGCCGGGCATGCGCAATGCCACTGCGATCATTCACATAGCGCCGGCGGCAGGCGCTAAGTTCACGCAATACACAGCCGAATTCGAGGCCGGCGGTTCGCTCGGCCCGGCCACCGGCGAGCGTTTCATTTATGTGCTCGAAGGCGAACTCGAGGCCAACGGCCGCGCGCTGCCCGCCGGCGACTATGCCTACATTCAGGCAGGGTTGGCGGCGCGAGTTTCCGCGCAAACCGTCACTCGCGCGGCGGTTATTGAAAAACCTTATGTGCCTCTGGCCGGCGAACCCGCGCCCGCCTTCTTTATCGGCCGCGAGAGCGCGGTCGAACCCAAACCGTTTCTGGGCGACGAGACGCTCCTGGTCCGCACGCTGCTTCCCGACGTGCCCGCGTTCGATTGTGCCGTCAACACCATGACTTTTCAGCCGGGCGCCACCCTGCCGATGGTCGAGATTCACGTGATGGAGCACGGCCTGCTCATGTTACAGGGAGGCGGCATTTATCGCCTCGGCGATTACTGGTATCCCGTAACTGCGGGCGACTTCATCTGGATGGGCCCGTATTGCCCCCAGTGGTTCGGCGCCTTGGGCCGGACTCCCTCGAAATATCTCATATATAAGGATTGGAATCGGCACCCACTAGGCGAACAACGATGAACCTGGAAATCGATCAGGAGCGTCTCTCGCGCGAACTCGAAGCGCTTGGCGCGATTTCCTCCGAGCCGGCCCCCGTGGTCACGCGGGTTGTCTTCACCGGGGCGGATCTCCGCGCCCGCGCATTCGTGAAGCAACTTTGCGCCGAAGCCGGCCTGGCCGTCCGCGAGGATCCCGTGGGCAATACCTTCGCGCGATGGACCGGCGCCGCGCCTGACCTGACTCCCGTTGCCACCGGATCGCACATCGACGCCATCCCGAACGCCGGCCGTTACGACGGCACGGTCGGCGTGCTGGGCGGACTCGAGGCCATCCGTGCCCTTTCGCGCGCCGCCTTTCGTCCCCGCCGTTCGATCGACCTGATCATCTTCACGTCGGAGGAGCCCACGCGTTTTGGCATCGGCTGCATGGGAAGCCGCCTGCTCGCAGGTTTGCTCGACGGGTCCGCGGGCGTGCGGCTGAAAGATCGCGAGGGCGTGCCACTCGACGCCGCGCGCGCCGCTGCCGGTTTCACCGGTCCTCTGGCAGACGTGCGTCTGCCGGCGGGTTCCTACTCTGCGTTTGTCGAATTGCACATTGAGCAGGGGCCGCTGCTCGAAAAGCGCGGGATCGCCCTGGGTGTAGTGACGGCCATCGCGGCCCCTGCGAGCCTGCGCCTCTGGATAGAAGGCGAGGGCGGCCATGCCGGGGCAGTCCTGATGCCTGACCGCCACGACGCCTTTCTCGCGGGCGCCGAAATTGCGCTTGCCGCCGAGGCGGCCGCGCGCGCGACCGGCGCCATTGATACCGTGGCCACCACCGGCGTCTGCGAGGTTTTCCCCGGCGCGGTCAACAGTATTCCCAGCCGCGTGCGTCTCGAATTCGACGTGCGTGATATCGATCCGGCGCGCCGCGATTCGGTTCTCGACAAGATCGCCGAAGCGAGCACGGGCGTTTCCGCCCGCCGCCGCGTCACTGTTCGCAGCGAGACGCTGAATGCCGATCCACCGGCGCAGTGCGCGCCGGCGGTTGTGTCGGCCCTCGCGCAGGCATGCGAAATTCACGGCCTTCGCCACGACCTGATGATCAGCCGCGCCTACCACGACTCACTGTTTATGTCGCGCATCGCACCCACTGCGATGCTATTCATTCCCTGCCGCGGCGGCATCAGCCACCGCCCTGATGAATACGCTTCGCCCGAATCGATCGCGCAAGGCACGCTGGTGCTGGCCGAAGCGCTCGCCCGCCTGGCCGGTTAGACTGTTTTCAGTCCACCCGGTCCCAGACGGTCTTCTGCTGAAGTTCGGCCCGGATTAACTCTGGTTGTCGGACGTTCGGATGACTTGTGGGGATTCTTGATAGTTCCTACAATCCCCACTAGCTACCTTCACCCCAGAATCACCGAGCTTTCATTCATCCACCCATTCATAAAGTGGCGCAGGCCATCGTTCTTTGTGGCCTGCGTCAGTCGGCAGATAACTAATCGTCGGCCCCACGCAAAACCGGCGCGCAGCCAGGTGTTCACGCAGAACCCGTAAGGGAGTGGGACCGAAATTTAAAAAGAGGCGAAAGTGAAACGATCCGAAATCGTAGTCCTTATAGTCGATGACAATGCAAGCGTAAGAACCCTCCTGAGTTTATGCATTCGGGAACGAGGGTATTCGTTCCTTTTAGCAGCCAACGGCCAGCAAGCCCTCAGCATGTCCAGAGCCTATCCCGGCAAAATCGATCTGCTTCTCAGCGACGTGGATATGCCGCAGATGAACGGCTTCGATCTTGCCAGGCAGCTCATCAAGGAACGCCCCGGCGTCCGTGTTCTGATGATCTCGGGCGTCGAGCGGGCAACCTTCGGCTTGCCGTTCTTGAGAAAGCCATTCCTCCCGCACGATTTATGGCGGAAGCTGGAACAAGTGTTCTCATCGGCGCCATGCCGCTGGCCGGAAACGCCGCTGCTCGGGAAGGAAACAGTTTCGGCGGCGGGCGCTCAGTTCGTGGGAGCGGGAATCCCGGCGGTGCCGCTGGATGACTGGATGTATGAAAATTGCCAGCTTCCGGCTTCCGCGCGCATCAGCGAACTGCGAAACTCGAGCCCGGCGTGATAGTTCGACCCGCCCTGCCACGCGCACCAGCGCACCGTGGCCCATCCCATCAATCCATGAGTTTTTTCGTAGAAGAAGAGCAGCGCCCCGGGGGGCAGCGGCTCATCCACGGTGATCCCGGCGCCGGCGCGGTGCAGATCGGTTCCGCGCACCGGAATGCGGCGGCCGTCGAAGTCCACAGATCCGTCAAAGCGGGCTTTCACTCGCGTATAGGCGCGGCGATCGGTGGATGAATCCGCATCATCCTCGAACAGAATGCTTGCTATTCCGTTGGATAAAATTTCTCCAACCCTGCTGGTAAAAGTGGTGAGGCCCATGTGAAGTCATCTGTATTGCAGGCCGGATGCCGAACTGTATCGAATTGATCTAGCGATAGTTGGCAGCGAAGCGCCGGGGTCAAACCGGTGACGCGTCAATTTCCCGCCGCCGCCGGCACTTCTGGTAATCCGGCTCACCGGCGTTGCGCGGCATTCTGCTAAGATTCGCTTGAGCTTTCCCATGCGAGCACTGTTTGCATCCCGAGTCGCCGCCGTTCTGTTTACTATTGCGGTTTCTGCCGGCGCGGCCACTCATGAACTCAAGCTGACGCCGGGCAACGTGCATTGGGGGTATTACGACGCGCGCGTCAAGCCCGCGCTGAGGATCGCCTCTGGCGACACCGTCCGTGTCGAAACTATGGTTGCCGGCGGTCTGGAACGGCTGAAGCTGGCCGGCGTCCCCGATGCCGAAATCCCCGATTCCCTGAAGCAGGTGGAAACTGCCGTCACCGATCGCGGTCCCGGCGCGCATCCCTTGACTGGGCCCATTTATGTGGAAGGAGCCGAACCGGGCGATGTCCTGGAAGTGCGCATTCTCGGATTCGAATTTCTGCATCCCTATGGTGTGACCGGCTTTCGTCCCGGCAGCGGCGCGCTCCCCGATGATTTCCCGTACTCGCGGTTCAAAATGATCCGCATCGATCCCCGTGCCGGCACCGCGCAATTCAGCCCCCGCGTCACTCTCAAGCTGGCGCCTTTCTGGGGTTCGATCGGCGTCGCGCCTCCTTCGGTGATCCATCGCCTTTCCAGCGGACCGCCCGGCGCGCATGCCGGCAACCTGGACAATAAGGAACTGGTCGCGGGTTCTACCTTGTATTTACCGGTCCACGTTCCCGGTGCTTTGCTGTCGATTGGAGACGGTCACGCGCTGCAAGGGGATGGCGAAGTCACGATTACCGCGTTGGAGACTTCTCTGCGCGGCAACGTCCAGATCTCCGTCCGCAAGGGAAAGCCGATTCGCTGGCCGCGCGCGGAAACCCCGACTCACTTCATCACCATGGGCCTGCACCCGGACCTCAACGAAGCGGCGCGAATTGCGACGCGCGAAATGATCGATTTCCTGGTCTCGGAAAAAGGAATGTCGCGCGATGACGCCTACATTCTGTGCTCGCTGGCTGTCGATCTGCGCGTCACGCAGGTGGTCGACGACACCAAGGGAGTCCACGCGATGCTGCCCAAAGCTGCCTTCCGGTAGAAATCACTTTTTCAATCCAATCGTCCCGTTCAGCACGACGGTGATGGGCGATGCCGCTCCATCACGCCACTTCTCTCCGGGCTGTGATACCATTCCGTTTTAAATTGGGGGATATCCTCGTGAGAGTCTACGAAAGCAAGGACATTCGGAACGTCGGTGTGGTGGGCCACGGCGATTCCGGCAAGACTTCGCTCACCGCCGCGTTGCTGTTCACCGCGGGAGGCACCAATCGCCTCCTTCGCGTCGACGAAGGCAACACCATCACTGATTTTGATGAGGAGGAGATTCAGCGCAAAATCACGATTTCCACTGCCATCGCCGCAGCCGAATGGAAGAAGGCCAAGATCAATATTCTCGATACGCCCGGCTATAACATCTTTATAAATGACACCCGCGCTGCG
>CAZKQQ010000103.1:0-22794 GCA_964554945.1 uncultured Solibacteraceae bacterium
TAAGGGGACATTTCTATCGAGGCCAAAAGGGGACATTATCATCGAGGCGCAACAGCCCCATGCCAGCCCCATGCCAGCCCCATGCCAGTGGTGTCCAGCCGCACAACCATCCGGGCCGCGTAGCCACGCGCCATCGAGTGGGGTAAAATGACAGCCCGATAACACCATCCGCGGTTGTCCCGGTTGACGTTCTACGAAAGGAGACTTGATGCATGAAGCGCTCGATCGTGCTCTCTTGCATCTTCTTGCTGGCGTCCATTATTCGGCGCCGGCACTTTCTGTCTGCAGCATGTCCAGGCTCAGGGCCGGGGCGGTTCTGGGGAATTGAATTCTCCGGCTTGAACCCGCGCCGAGGCAGGCTTATTCTTATGAACACCTCCACTCGCCTTCAACATATTTGCCTCGGGCTGCTGGTATTGGCTGTGTGTGTAGCACCGGCCTTCTCTCAAGTGACTGCCGCGATTTCCGGACAAGTCGAGGATGCCACCGGGGCGGCTGTCGGCGATGCCGCAGTCACCGTGAAGAACCTGGAGACCGGCGCGACCCGGGTTGTAATCACAGATACCACCGGCAACTTCCGGATCATCTCGCTGCCGCTCGGACAGCAGGAGGTCAAAGCGGAAAAAGTAGGATTCAAGTCGGCAGTCCGAACGGGAATCCGTCTGGACGTCGATCAGGAAGCAGTCGTCAATCTCCGGCTCGACGTGGGCGAGATTGCTGAATCGGTGACGGTGCTTGGCGGAGCCCCGGTGGTGAATACCACGCCCTCGCCGGTCTCCGGGATGGTTGGCGAAGAGAACATAAAGGAGTTGCCGCTCAATGGCCGCAGTTTCGACAATCTGATTACACTCAACCCCGGCGCCATCAACTATTCGTCTATGAAGAGCGCCAACACCACTACCAGCGAAGGAAACTCCTTCTCGGTGGCGGGCCGGCGGCCGCAAGACAACCTCTTCCTGCTGAATGGCATTGAATATACGGGCACGAGCCAACTGGCGAATACGCCCGGCGGCGTGAGCGGGTATCTGCTCGGAATCGACGCAATCCGGGAGTTCAACCTGCTGACTGACACTTACGGCGCACAGTACGGAAAGCGGGCAGGAGGCCAGGTGATTGCCGTCACTCAGTCCGGTTCGAATATCGTCCACGGAACACTTTTTGAGTTTCTCCGCAATAGCAGTCTGGATGAGCCGGGCATCTTCGATCCGGGGAGGGTGCCTCCTTTTCGAAGGAATCAATTCGGCGGTGCGCTCGGAGGCCCGCTCAAAAAAGACCGCCTGTTTCTGTTTGGCAATTACGAGGGCTTCCGCCAGTCGCTGGCGCTTAGCAACGTGAGCGAAGTGCCCGATACGCTGGCGCGCCAGGGCCTGTTGCCGGATGCGACGGGCAATTACGTGCCGGTTCCGAGGCTCAACGCCGCCATGCTGCCGTTCACGGCCTTGTGGCCGCAGGCCAATGGTCCCGAATTAACCGTAAACGGCCTGGCCACCGGGATCGCACTGGCGTATTACAACCCGAAGAACGCCATCCGCGAAGACTACGGGACGCTCCGGGCCGACTACAATCTGCGCAGCCGGGATCGGCTTTCCACCGAATATACCTTGGATACCGGCGCCAGCGTGATACCGCTTCCCGATCCACTATTCGCCTCGAGGCTCCGGCTGAATGCCCAGGTCGCGAGCCTGGAAGAGATGCACGTGTTCTCGCCGAACGTGCTGACCACATTCCGGGCGGGATTTTCGCGAGCCGGCTTCAATTTCGACTCGGCGACTCTGTCCACGTTTCCGCCCGATCTATCGTTTGTCGCGGGCGCCCAGCCGGGAAACGTGATCCTCAACAGCGGGGTCACGGCGGCGGGCGACAGCACCAACGCCGGGGCCTGGAACCGGCGCAATCTGTTCACTTACACGGACGACGTGCAGATCACGAAAGGAATTCATCAGCTCAGCGCCGGTGTCTGGTTGCAGCGCGTCCAGGACAATGAGGACGTCGTCTCGAAACGATTGGGTATTGCCACCTTCGCCACGCTGACCACGTTCCTCCAGGGAACGCTCGTCAATTTTCAAGTGGTGCCCAATCACAACGAGCTAGGCTGGAGAAGTTGGTTCGGCGCCTGGTACGTTCAGGACACCATCAAACTCCGGCGGAACCTGACCTTACAGGCCGGCCTCCGGGACGAATTTACTACGGGGTGGAATGAGCCGTGGGGGCGGGCCTCGAACTACATCACCGATGGCGCCGGCGTGCTGCTCACCGCTCCCCGCGTGGGGGGCTCGACGTTCACAAAGAACAATGCGCGGCGGCTTTTGAGTCCGCGAACCGGTTTGGCCTGGGATCCGTTCGGCCAGGGCAAGACCGCGGTGCGCGCGGGATTTGGCCTCTATTATTCTCTAATCGACGCGCTGAGCTTTCAACTGAACAACGTGCCCCCGTATAACGGCTCGGCCACCTTCACCGGGTCTTTGCCGGCGCTGTTGCCGATTACTCCGAACGTTCCGGTGCCTCCTTCCTGCGGGGTGGGCGTCGCCGCCCCCTGCACGACATACCAGCCGTTCGGCGTGCAAGCGGATGCGCAGACGCCGACCGTCGCGGAGTGGAATCTCAGCCTTCAGCAGCAGCTCAGCACGAATATGGCGCTGCGCGTGGCCTATGTCGGATCGCATGGCTATCATGGCCTTCTCAGCGTCGATCCCAATAGCATTCCGGCGGCCTTATGCGCCAACCCAAGCGGGTGCATCGCCGGCGGAAATGGCGCCAACACCAGCGTCGTCGCGCCGGGCGCGTCATACATTCCAGTGGGGGGACGTCCCAATCCTTATTTGTCCGCGGGCTTTTTCTGGTATACGGAGGGAAACAGCAGCTACAATGCCTTACAAGCCGACCTCACCCGCCGCTTGAGCCAGGGACTGCTGCTCCGTATCGCCTACACCTGGTCCAAGAATCTCGACATGAACTCCGGGCTTACCGGGGCTCAGGCGCAAAACCAGGCGCAAATGACCATGAACCGCAACGACCTGTCGCGAGACTGGGGGCCTTCGGCTCTGAACGTGGCACAGCAGTTGAGCTTATCGGGTACATACGCGCTGCCCTTCGCAAAAAGCGCTCGTGGGCTCGAAGGAAAACTCCTCGGAGGCTGGCAGCTCAACGCGATTACGACACTGCAGACCGGTTTTCCATTCACGCCCCTGATTGGAGCCAACCTCTCGGGAGACGGCGACATCCGAAACCCCGACCGGCCGTCAGTCAACCCTTCGTTTTCGGGTCCGGTGATTCTGGGCCGGCAAACCCAGTGGTTTAATCCCAACGCATTCGTCCGGCCGGCCGCGGGCACATGGGGTAACCTGGGCCGAGGCGTTTACACTGGCCCGGGCCTGGCGGATGTGGATTTTTCGATCTTCAAGAATGTGGCTGTATCCGAGCGCGCGCATCTCCAGCTCCGCGCCGAGTTCTTCAATCTGTTCAATCGCACGAATCTCGGGACCCCGAACGCCACGGTTTTCTCGGGCCCGTCCATCAGTCCTTCGGCCGGCCTGATCACTACCTTGACTACGACCCCGAGACAAATCCAGCTCGGGTTAAAGCTGATGTTCTGACTGCGGGCCGCGGCCGACGAGGGCGCCGATCAAGGAATACCGGTGCCCTCTTTGTCCGCCAGCGCGGTCGCCGATGTCTCAGACGCAGCTAGCTAGCTGTGTCGACCCTAGTTGCCGCTATGCCTGCTCGTCCAAGTGCTGTCGTCGTCGTTGACTTCGTGGTCGTGGTTTTGATCGCCGGGCACCTCGAAGTCACCGTCGTCGGGGCGGACGCATCCGCGGGCAAAACCCCGTCCCACGCTGTCGTCGTGATTTTCCCATGTCGCACGGCCGAGCGAGAGGATGTCGTAATAGGCGATACCCTCTGCAGGTTCAAACCAGCCCGAGTCGTCGACGAGAGCCCCGCTGCAGACAACGTGGTTAGGGAAGAACGTAGTAAGAATGTCCTGTAGCACGGGCCATGGCACGAGAAAGATGTTTGTTCCGGGGGGCAGGTTAGCGACTACCCCTGGTAACTGACTTACGTCCCATCTCGGCGCATTGTCGGTGAGGTCTTCATATTGCCAGACACCCGGAGGCGGACAGCCTCCTCCGAAAGGAGCAGGGCCATAGTTGCCGTGAGCATTCCCGGTGGGCATACCCGTGCCATTAAGATCGATGGAAAGACTAATCCGGGGCGATCCACCGCCACAGCCAACGCGTGGTAGCTGAAAATAAGCTTTAACTTCCACCATATTTCTGAGCGCGGCGATTTTCACGTTCAGACTCCGTGATACGGTGCCGTAAGCACAGTTTTGATAGGTCGGTGGATCACATTGAGGCGGCGACGTGGTGTCGATTTTGATAACATCATTAGCCGGATTCTGAGGATCCTGCGCGTTCTGGGCAGTGCCACCCAACAGGAACCCGGGTTCGTCAGCGCTCAGCCGAAATGCACATCCAACGAGTAGGATGAGCAGTGCGATCAGATTCTTCATACCAAATCCTTTCCGCCGTGGTTCTCCCACCTGCGGCCTGTAAACATGAACCAAACGCTTCCGAACGGAAGCGCACGAGTGTCTCCCAGTCTTCTCGCGAGACGTTTATCTACTCCTATGGCGCCGGCCATCATCATCAGCCCGGCTAAGTTCAAGTTGAGATGCGAGTCCTATAGCAACCGCCTTGCCGTTCGCCGCGACAGCCCGAGCCACCCGATAGAATAAGCAATAGTCAATACTTACTAACCCGCTGCTCAAACCAGTCCGCCTCGCGAGAACTGGAGCAGGTTCCGAACTGTCGAAAAACACCGATGAATGCAGAAGTTGAAATGCAGAATCGAAGAGCGGCGGCATTCAGTAGTAATAGAGTTCTCGATTGCGTGGATGAGCACGGCGTAAAATGTGCGCTGGGCCTCGATCGGTGTGCCTGCTGCGAATTCGCCAGGCGGATCATTGGCGCGGCCCATACTCCTATGGAAGCCGGCGCCTCCCGCTTGACCAACGCCGCCTGAACCCATATCCTCTTCAGGAGGAGATCTCATGCGACAGAGTGTGCGGAAGGCTTTGAGAATTGCGGCTCTCGCCGGATTTGCGATTGCGCTTGCGGTTGCGGCATTTGCCCAGTACACCATGACGGTCAACAAGGACCGGTTGATCAACGCGCAGAATGAACCGCAAAACTGGCTCATGATGAACGGCGACTATGGATCCACCCGCTACTCGAAGCTTTCCCAGATCAACCGGGAAAACGTCAAGAACCTGCGGATGGTCTGGGCGCTGGCGCTGGGCGGCATGCAGGACGTCGGGCAGAATGGCCCGGAAAACGAACTGAATCCGCTGATTGACAACGGTTTCATGTACACCTCCGACGGCTGGGGCACAATTTATAAAATCGATGCGCGCGATCCGAACCGCGGCCAGTTCGTCTGGGTCACCGACCCGGGCGTGAAACACCAGGGCAACACCTCGCGCACGCGGGGCGTTGCCTTGTGGGAAGACCTCGTGATCGCCAACCTTCCCGACGGCCGCGTGATTGCAGTCAAGCGCGACACCGGCGAAATCGTGTGGGACAAGATGATGGCCACTACCAACGAATTCGGCAATAAGGAATTCTTCGATACGGCGCCCCTCACCGCGGAAGACAAGGTCCTCATTGCCAACGGGGCGGGCGACGCCGGCACGCGCGGTTGGGTTGCGGCCCTGGAAGCCAGAACGGGTAAGGAGTTGTGGCGTTGGTATGTGATACCCAAACCCGGCGAGCCCGGTAGCGAGACGTGGAAGGATAAAAATAATGCATGGAAGACCGGCGGCGGCGGTATCTGGCAGACCGGCTCCTACGATCCCGCGACCAAGCTCACGATTTGGGGCACCGGTAACCCCGTACCGCAATACGATCTTCTACGGCACCGGCAATCCGGGCAAGGATTTCGACGCGGCCAATCGCGAAGGCGACAACCTTTACACCGACTCCGCCGTCGCCCTCAATGTCGACACCGGCAAACTGGCGTGGCATTTCCAATACACGCCCAATGATTCCTGGGATTACGACGAGATCGGCGTCCATATGCTGTATGACACCGTAATCAACGGCCAGCCGCGCAAGGTCGTCAGCCATTTCGGCCGCAACGGTTTCTTCTACTCCCTCGACCGAACCAATGGAAGATTCCTCAAGGGGGCTCAGTACGTCAACGATCTGAACTGGACCAAGGGCCTCGATCCGGAAACCGGAAAGCCGGCCGACTACAATCCGAAGCTGGACGTGCAGGTATACAATCCCGTCGCTCGTTCCCTGCGGGGCGACCCGCTGAAGCGGACCTGCCCCACCTGGCATGGCGGTGTCGCCCACCAGCCCACCGCTTATAATCCGGTCAAGCACATCGCTTACGGCGTGGGCGTAGAAGGCTGCTTTTCCCAAAACGGTGCGGAGGCGAAGTTCCTTTCGCCGGACGGCGGTCTCGACAAGAAGAACAGCGAGAAACGCACGTCCAACAGCGACCTGTATTACGGTTCGATTACCGCTTTCGACACGATCAATCATAAGGTGATTGCCAAGACAGTGACCGATATCGAAATTCGCTCGGGCGCCACCGCCACCGCCGGAGGCCTGGTGTTCACCGCGCTTCAGGATGGTTGGGTGGTAGCCTATAACGACGAAACCCTCGAGGAGTTGTGGCGCTTCAACGTGGGCACTGCGCTGAAGGGCGCTCCGGTGACCTATTCGATCGGACCCAAGCAATACGTCGCCGTGCAAGCCAGCGGCCGGCACCTGCATCCTGTGAAATACGATAACTTCCAGGATTCCAGTTACCTGTTTGTATTTGCGCTGAACTGATCGGCGCCCAAGCATCGACACGTGTTTCGTTAGCCGGGCAAGCGCTGGCGCTTCGAGCCGCTCCGCAGCGATTGTCAACGACGAACCGATCGAGTAGGATATCCGGGAAAGGAACCGAGGCGCTCTCATGACCAATCTCAAGCCCGTGGACGTCGCGATCATCGGAGGCGGATGGACCGGCCTCCTCATGGCCAAGGAACTCACCGCGAAAACGTCGCAATCGGTCGCCGTCTTCGAGCGTGGCATTCCGCGCAAGATGCAAGACTACGCGGTGACCATGGATGAGCTTGATTACAACATCCGTCTGCGCATGATGCAGAATACGGCTGAGGAAACAATTACCCATCGGCATTCGCTCAAGGATTCGGCCGTTCCGGTGCGCCAGCACGGGTCCTTCCATCCCGGCACGGGTGTCGGCGGCGCGGGCGAACATTGGGGCGGCGCATCCTTCCGCTTCCTGCCGGATGTGTTCACGCTGCGCACCCACCTCAC
The DNA here is from genome assembly GCA_964554945.1 of uncultured Solibacteraceae bacterium. Lineage (GTDB taxonomy): Bacteria > Acidobacteriota > Terriglobia > Bryobacterales > Bryobacteraceae > PSRJ01. The sequence continues at coordinate 7,335 of CAZKQQ010000103.1, forward strand.
GCAGAAACATGGAGCTGCGAAGTTGCCGGACGGCCTTTCGGTTCAGGACTGGGGAATCACTTACGACGAGCTCGAACCGCTCTACTGGAAATCCGAGCAGTTGATGGGGATCAGCGGCAAAGCCGGCAACCTGCGCGGCAAGAAGATCGATGGCGGCAACGTCTTCGAAGGGCCGCGCCAGCAGGAATACCCCACTCCGCCCCTGAAGCACTCTTACGCGAGCAGCATGTTTGAAGCAGCCGTCCGCAAGATGGGTTATCATCCCTATCCGACGCCTGCCGCGAACTTGAGCGAATCGTACAGGAATCCGGATGGTGTCACCCGGGCTGGATGCATGTATTGCGGCCATTGCCAGCGCTACGGTTGCATGGTCGGGGCGAAAGCCCAGCCAACCAATACGCTGATGCCGGTGCTCGCGACGCGCAAGAATTTCCAATTGCGCACCGGCAGCTGGGTGCGGCGCATCGTACACAAGGACGGCCGCGCTACAGGAATCCAGTTCACTGATGGGAGCGGGGAGGAATTCTTCCAGCCTGCCGCCACCGTCGTACTGGCTTCATTCACATTAAATAACACGCGGCTGCTGGCGCTTTCCAAAATCGGCACGCCCTATGATCCCGTCGCCCGCAAAGGCACGCTGGGTCGCAATCTGACCCACCAGGTGGGAGTCAATACGCGCGTCTTCTTCGATAAGCCGCTCAACTCCTTTATGGGAGCCGGCGAACTCGGCTCGCGCATTTCGGATTTCGACGGCGACATCGGATTCACCGGCGGCGAAGACGGGCTTCTGCGTCTGGGCATGATCGCGCTCAGCAGCACTGGCGACGGCCCCATCGGGTCATTCGGCAACATCCCGCCGGGCGCGAGCAAATCCAACTGGGGCTCGGACTGGAAGAAGGCCGCGCTCGAATGGAAGGATCACTCCGCCTCCCTCGGCTTGTCCGGGGAGCATTTGGCATTTCGTGAGAATTACATGGATCTGGATCCCACCTATACCGATAAGTTCGGCGATCCGCTGCTGCGCTTCACGCTGAACTGGACCGATCACGAATTCAAGCAGCGCGAGTTCGCCGTCCGGATCCAGCAGAAGATCGCGCGCGAGATGGGCGCTAGATTCGACGACAATCCGCCTTCCCGGGCTCGTTATAACGTGATCAACTATCAGTCCACTCACATCCAGGGAGGGGCCATGATGGGGACATCGCCCGAAACCAGCGTCGTCAATCGGTATCTCCAGCATTGGAACATGCCGAATCTGTTCGTGATCGGCGCATCCGCCTTTCCGCAGAATGCCGCGCCCAATCCCACCTTGACCGTGCTCGCGCTGACGTATTGGGCGTCAGACGCGATGGTGAATCGATACTTCCCGCATCCGGAGAAACTCATATGAAGCGCCGAGAATTTCTGACCGTACCCGCCGCCGCGGTAGGCGGAACGCTGCTGTACACTTTGGCCGGCGAACCGGTTCGCGTGCAGGCTCAAACCGGCACCGTAAAGGTGCCGCTGCGCTTTTTCACCGCCGAGGAAGCTCGCGTGGTCACGGCCGCGTGCGCGCGCATTTTCCCGAGTGACGCGAGCGGCCCCGGAGCGGCCGAGGCCAACGTCGTCATCTTCATCGACCGCCAACTCGCCGGCCCCTACGGCCGCGACAAATACCGCTACACGAAGGGACCCTTCGTCGAATCCTATCCGGAGCACGGTTACCAGGGCAAAGAAAGTCCTCGCGAGACCTACCGCGCCGGTATCAAGGCTCTTGGCGATTTCGCCGGCCTGTCACCTGCCGATCAGGACGCGAAGCTCCGCTCGATGGAGAAGTCGCATTTCTTCCAACTTTTGCGAACGCATACCATCGAAGGCATGTTCAGCGACCCCATGCACGGCGGCAACGCCGGCCTGATCGGCTGGCAATTAGTCGGCTATCCTGGCCCTCAAATGAGCTATCGCGACGAAATCGACAAGCACTTCGGACAGCCCTGGCGGCCCAAGCCCGCCAGCCTGGAACAGATTACAGGCCGTCCTGGAAAGCCTTGGGAAGACGAGGAAGGCTAGAGACTCCTCAAGCAGGTCCGCATCCAGCTGGAGGGTGTGGTGCAGCGTAACGTCCACGGCCGAATGTAGGCCTTCGGATCATTCACCGTGATCTCCTCGCGTGGGCTGCATCACCCATAAGCCCGACAGGTCCGGTTTGCCGTTCGCGGTCCGCGGGCAGGCCGCTTCCAGGTCTGGTTTGCCGGCCGCTGTTCGCGGAACTCCGGGCGTCCGGGGATTCGCCCACCGCGCCGCCAGAGGTGCAACCAGCATCCCGAAAGCCAGCGTCCGCGCTCCCACAAGCTGAAAATATTCACCGCCCTAGCGCGCTGTCATATACAACGATGCCGAGCCGTAGGCGAGGCCACCTACTCACTTTTGCCTTTTGACTTTTGACTTTTGCCTTTTGCCTTTTGACTTTTGCCTTTTGACTTTTGCCTTCCTCTCCCTATTGCTTCAAATGCCCCCACAGTCTCACAGCTATTCTATCCGCTGCGGCAGGGGCCGGGTCCGGTCCTTCGAAAACCCTCCGAGTTAAGTTGTAGACTCCGGAGGGGAAGTGGAAAAATGGCCGCCTGGTTTGCGGGGTCGGACGTGAATGCACGGGATGCCCCATTTTGCGCATTTCGAGCACGGCAGGTGGTGGCGTGGCTGGGGTGAGTGTTTCGGCGGGGTGGGCAACGGATGCGGGCAAGCGATGCCCCGCACGGCGCAAAGGCAAGGACGGCCGCGTTTGGGACGTGGGGCCGGATCATTGGAAGTAAGTGGGACTGGCGTGTGCGGGGTGAGCGTGACGTCGTAGCCGATGCGCATCAGCCGGCGCGTCAGACGTGCCACCGTACGGTCCGGATGCAGACGATCGAAGTAGTCGCCTCCCTGTTCCCAGTATTCGGTGCCGTCCCGGATGATGTGATAAGCAATGACTAGAATGCGGTGTGCTACGGACACCGCCGCTTTCTTCATCCCGCGGTGATGCGCAATCCGGTAAAACACGGCCGTGAGGAAACAGTCTTTCATGTGTGCCACGGCCCAGGCGTTCTGCACCAGAATGCGGCGCAGGTAGCGGTCTCCTTTGCGTGTTCTTCCCGAGAAGCGCTTACCGGCGCTTTCCGCGTTGCCCGGACACAGTCCCGCCCAACTGGCGGCGTGCTTGGCATCCGGAAACTGGCTCATTTCGAGGTCCAACTCGGCAATCAGAACCCACGCGGTCACACGGTGCACTCCAGGAATGCTGCACAACCGTTTCACTAATTCGGCATGCGGCTCCATTTGCGCAGCTAAATGCGTGTCCAATTCGGCGAGTTTGCCGTCCAGCCATTCGAGTTCGGCAACCAGACCTCGCAATAGCCAACGGAAATGATCGCTATACCGTCCCTGGAACGCGAGCGCCAATTCGGCCTTCTTGTTCTGAAGCTGTCCGAGCGCCAGTTTCGCCAGATTCTCCGGCCGGGTCTCGCCTTTAGCAATGGCCTTCAGCATGGCGCACCCGCTTTTGCCGACAATATTGCTGGCGACCGAGCCCAGCTTAATGTTCACCGTCTCCAGCAGTCGGCCGATTCGATTAATTACCCGGTTGCGATCATGTTGCACTTGCACCCGCATGCGCGTCAGATCCCGCAATTGACGGATCGGCCGTGGCGGCACGAAACTGCCGTGCAATAACCCGTATTGCAGAAACTCGGCGATCCGCCGCGCGTCAATGCGGTCGGTCTTACAGCCCCGCAAGGCACGTACAGTTTGCGGATTCACCAGCAGCAGTTCGAATCCCCAACTCACTGGCTCGAGAATGTTCCAGACCGGAATCCAATAGACGCCTGTGGACTCCATCGCCACCTGCTTTACTTTGTGCTGCTTCAGCCAATCACGCAGCCGTTCCAGATCCTGCGTAAAGGTTCGAAACTCGGCCTCGTGCACCTCTGCCTGCTTGCTCCCGCTGCGCCGGATACGCACACAGACACTAATCGACTTTTTGTGCACATCCAAACCCGCGCAACGGCGATACAGTAATTTCATATCGCCTCCTCTGCCGCGAGCGAAGGACGCCTGGAAAAATGACGACTTTCCTTCACGTGCTCTCCGCCTCGCGGCGGAGGCGACAATCCGTTGTGCCATCAACCGCACAACAAGCCAACGTCCCGACCACATTCACCGGCGGGCACCAACGCACCAGACGAGAACCGGCCTCTGGTCACGCTCCCGGCCTTAGCAGGATACGTCGGCTCTAGCCCGTTTTCATCCCCCGTTGTGGGCAACCCCAATGGGGCATTCACCGTCGCGCAAAATTTTCCGATCCTCTGGCCCACCTGCGACTTACAGCGGACAGAGGCAAATCCGAAACCGCGTTCCCGAGCAGACGCGCGCAATAATAAGGATGTGAGAAGGTCAATGCGACTGCGCGAAAATATCCCAGCTGTCCAGTCTGAAACGGGAGCGAAACCGTTCGCTTTGTACCAAGCGGAACACCGTGCTAACCGCTTTCCCTTCAACCACTGTAGTCCGCGTTCCGAAACGATCGTTTCCCAAACGGCGAAAACGCCGGCCTTGACCTGACTGGATCGCACATGCCTACCGCGAGCATCGACGGCATCACGACACGTTACCAGGTGGTCGGCTCCGGCCCGCCCGTCTTGCTGTTCGCGCCCGGCGGATTCGACGCCAGGCTGGAGAATTGGACCACGCTCGGCGTGTACGCCCGCACCAGAATGCTCGACCGGTTATCCGAAAAGTACACATGTATCATCTTCGACCGCCGGGAATGTGGCGAATCCGGCGGCCGCGTCGAGCGCGTGACCTGGTCCCATTTCGCGGCGCAGGGCAAGGGGCTGCTGGATCATCTGAACATCGGCCGGGCGCACCTCCTCGGCGGCTGCATGGGGTGCGGCCCGGCCATTGCCTTTGCGGTGGCCTACCCGAATGCCACGCTGAGCATGGTCCTCTATTGGCCTGTCGGCGGCGCAAAGTACCGCATCAACAGCCAGCAGCGCTTTGCGGAGCATCTGGTCTATGTGCAGCAGCACGGCCTGGACCAGGTCGTCCGGCTGGCCACTGCGGAAGGCAAGCCCTTTAATAAGGATCCCCGGGGCGGACCTTGGGCGTCAGTCATCCGGCACGACCGCGCCTTCGCCGATTCTTTTGCAAAACAGAACGTGGACGACTACAAGCTCATCGTGGCCGGCATGGCTCGCGCCCTGCTGGACCGCGACACCGCGCCCGGAGCTGAGCCGGAAGACCTGCTCCGCCTCCAGATCCGCTCCTTGATCGTTCCCGGCCGCGACGCCACGCACGCCACCTCGGCCGCGCGGTATCTCGAAGAATGCCTGCCGCGCTCCGAGTATTGGGACATTCCCGTTGATGGACAGACCGAGGAAACTGCCCCCAGCCGGCTCCTGCAATTCCTCGATGCCTCGCCAGCGCGATGATCTATCCATCATCGTTGCATGCCCCATCTTGAGCCGGGCGCAGCCGCGGCACCAACGGAAACCATGAGACGCTGTTGAATACGGAAGGATACGAGACTGTGGATTCCAAAGCGGAAATGGATACGTTGCTCGGGGCCCTGGCCAAATGGCTCTACCTTTACGAGAAGCGGCTTGACGGCAAGAAGATCGTTAGTATTCAGGTGTTCCACAAGGGGCTGGAATACACATTGATTCTTACTTTTGATGATGCCACTTCCACCTCGGCGGTCGTCGATATCCAAACCTGACGGTCGCGTCCATAGTTATCGGAAAGCGGTACAGTAGACGGAGAATCTCCTTTAAATCTGGCGGGAACTTGAGTGAATCCGAGGCAATAAAAATGACATTCAGAACCGGCATTATCGCGATCGTTGCCGCCGCGGCGGCCGCCCAGACACCGGCGCCCCCGCCGCGCGCGGGCGCGGTTCCAGCAGGCGGCAGCCCGGCCTATCAGCGGGCGCGGCTGCTTCCGGCGCGCATCATGGAGTTCAAAGCGGAACCGGCATCGGTGCAACCGGGACAAACCGTGACCCTCACGTGGTCGACGGAAAACCCGACCGGAATCAGCATTGAGCCCGGCCTGGGGCGCGTCACGCCGCGCGGTGTGCGCACCGTGTCGCCCGCCGCGACCACCACATATATATTGACGGTGCGCGGGCCCGAGAACCAAACGCTGACCCGCTCGGTGACCGTGAACGTCGCGGGCACCGCGGCAGCCGCGGCGAGCACAGACGATAATTCGCGCAAGGAGGCGCCTCGCGCAGCCAACGGCAAGCCCGATCTTTCCGGCGTTTACGATTTCAGCCTGGGTGCACCGGGTGCGCGCGGCGGGCGCGGCGCCGCTGCCGCTGCCGACGGTCCGGCATTGAAACCCGGCGCGGAGAAATTCCGCGTCGTTCGCGGCCCCGACGACGCAGGCCAAACCGCCGACTGCATGCCTCTTGCACCGCCCCAGGCGTTCAACGTCCCTTACCAGTTTCAGATTGTGCAGAGCGCTCACCACGTGGCTATTCTGCATGGGTACCCCGGCACGTTCCGCATCATTCCAACCGACGGCGGTCCGCATCCGGCCGATCCGGATCCCTCCTGGATGGGCGATTCGATCGCCCATTGGGACGGCGACACTTTGGTGGTCGACACCGTCGGCTTCAATGACAAAACCGAGATCAACGGATACCGGCACACCGAGGCGCTCCACCTGGTGGAGCGCTATCATCGCGCCGATTACAACACTTTGGAATACGAGGCTACCATCGACGATCCCAATGTCTTCGTAAAACCGTGGACCGTCCGCCGCGCGTTTGCCCTTCGACCCGATCTGGCGAAGGTCGACGAGTTTGTCTGCGAGCACAACATCGACTACAGCAAGTTCTTCGAGAAAAAATGACGCTTCGGAGAAGCTCGAGCCGGCGGCCGGCATGACTAACGTCGATCTGAAGCTGCTTACGATTGTCGCGGAACTGTTCCGGACCCGTAGCGTGTCGCAGACCGCGGAGAACCTCGCGCTCAGCCAGTCCACCGTAAGCATGCACCTGGCGACACTCCGCAAGCATTTCAACGATCCACTGTTTGTGAAGACGTCCAATGGCATGGAGCCGACACCGCACATCACGGAATTGATGGAGTTGATCGAACAATCGAAGGATTTGCTGCAGGCGGTTCTGGAACACCATGTGGTCTTCGATCCTGCCACGTCCGACCGCATGTTCCGCCTGTGCTCGACCGACATCGCCAAAATCACGATGATGCCCAAGCTGTTGCTGCGAATCCATGAGGCTGCGCCGTCCATCCGCATCGAGCTGCGCAGCATGTCGGCGAATACGGACCGGCTCCTGGAATCGGGCGAGCTGGATCTGGCGGTCGGCTTCATCTCTTCGCTGGGCGCCGGTTTCTGCCAGCAGAAACTGTTTAAGGAAACATTCGTCTGCGCGGTTCGCGCCGATCATCCGCGGATCAAATCGACGTTAACCCTGGCGCAGTTTGCCACTGAAATTCATCTGGCCGTGACCACATCGGGCACCGGCCACGATATTATCGAGCGCACGCTCGAAGCAAAGCGCATCGACCGGCGCATCGCCATGCGGGTTGATGGCTTTCTCGGAATTTCCAGCATCATCGCGGCCACCGATTGCATCGTGGTGGTTCCCCGGCAGCTCGGGCAGTATCTGACCAAACAAGGACGAATCAAACTTCTGCCTCTTCCGTTCGAGGTTCCCACGTATTTTGTCATGCAGCACTGGCATGAACGTTACACGCATGACGCGGCGAACAAGTGGCTGCGCGGACTGTTTTCAGAATTATTTGCATCGGGGAAATTATAGTCGTGACTCTCCTTGGGGTTTGCGAATGGCTGCAGAATACATCTTGGGCAAGCGGCGTGAAGCAGTCGTCGTGGCAGTTTCCCGTGATCGAGTCGATTCACTCCCTGGCGTTGAGCGTGATGCTCTGGCCGGCTGCCCTGCTCGACATGCGGCTGCTGGGAATCGTTATGAAGAAGCGGCCGGTATCCCGTGTTGCCTCGCAGTTTCTACCGTGGGTATGGGCGGGATTCGTGACCATGGTCCTGACGGGCGTGATCCTGTTCTCGTCCGAAGCCGTCAAATGCTACAACAGCCCGTTCTTCCGGACAAAGCTGGCGCTGCTGGTTTTTGCTGGCTTGAACGCGATGGTTTTTCACACGACGATCTTCCGCGACGTAGCTGCCTGGGATGAGAACCACGCGACGCCTTTGCGGGCGAAACTGGCCGGCGGATGTTCGCTCGCGATCTGGATCGGGGTGGTGGCGATGGGGCGGGCGCTCGCCTATGCTTAGCGAGTCCTTTCAACCGTTCTTCGACTGGTGTGGGCGAACCTGGCTCGGCATGGCCGTACGCGATACCGTGTGGGCGTTTCCGCTGATCGAGACGTTTCACCTGCTGGCACTGGCCGTATTGCTGGGGACCGTTCTGATTGTGAACCTGCGCGTGTTCGGATTAGGTAGCCGCTATTATTCGTCCGCCGCGCAGATCGCGCGCGATCTCGAACCGTGGATGCTGGTGAGTCTGGGCGTGCTCATTGCTTCCGGGATTCCCATGTTCCTTTCCGAGCCGATGAAATGCTACGAGAGCTATTTGTTCCCGATCAAAATTATGCTGATCGTGGCCGGGATCATCTCGCAGTTCACGATCCAGCGGCGCTGGATCGTGAGGAATGACGGGAAAGCCAAGCTGGCCGCGTGCTTGTCCATCCTCATCTGGACAGCCGTAGGCGTAGCTGGAAAAGGTATCCCGTACGTTTAGTCGTCTGCGCTACGCAACTACTCGTAGATTCCTTGAAGGATGGCTTCGCACACGTACTCCTGCAATTCCCACGTGGGCGCCAGAGTAAAGGTTCGCGTGAACGTGTATGGCTTGGTCAGCGCTTTGGCGTCGTCGATTGTGAGTTCCACGTTCAAGTGGCCCAGATCCGGACGCCGGTAGCGTTCCACCAGGTGCATGTCGCTGCTGTGGGGCTTGCCGGTGGAGTCGAGCCAGGTCTTATCGTTGAATCCGACTGTATCGACCACTAGAGTGTCGCCATCCCATTTGCCGATCGACTGGCCCGTCCAACTCTCGGGTTCGATGTCGAGGTTGTGCGCGCGGCCGTCCAGGAAAAAGCGGCGGTAACTGTGGGTGTTGCCTTCCCACAGCAGGACGATCTGGTTGGATCGCTGCACGATTTTATAAGGCAGCGGATTGATCCGAACTGCGCCGTTAGGGAGACAGAGGCGCTCCGGATCGTCCTTGCCCTTGTTAGCCTTTCGCGCCTCGTAAATCTTTTTGTACTCAGGCGTGTACGACGGATCCCCGGGCAGCGCCGTGCTGGTGGGGACCCAGACGCCCGAGAGATCCACCTTCCCATCTTCGGCGCGCGGCGTCGTTCCCGATGGCGGGGCGGGCGCCTTCCTCGGTTTAGGAGGCGTTACGCCGGCGGCCGCGGTACTCGCGCCTTCCAGCTTGTATGCCGCGTTCAGGTGGCCGGGATCCTGGTTGTTTTCGTTGCACACGTACTCGGTCATCTCGAAGCTCGGCTCGAGCGTGCTGGTGCGATGAAACTTGAACGGCTCGGTGAACACGCCTGGATCTTCGATCGTCACGTCCATCTCCATGTTGCCGTAGTCAATGCGATGGAAGGTTTCGGTCACATGCATATCCTTCGTATGCGGAGTGCCCGGGAAATCGAACCAGGATTTTTCAAACAGGCCGATTGTGTCGACCACTAACGTATCGCCGTCCCAGTGAGCGCGCGAATCTCCGTAGAACGCGGGCTTCAGATCTTTGGGATGGCTGCTGCCATCGACGAAGAACTGGCGGTACATGTGGGTGTTGCCTTCGAAGAGCATCAACACCAGCTTGGGCGTGGCGAATAACGCGGTGTGATAGGGAGCGGCGCGCGGCGGGCCTCCCGGCAGACAGCGTGCTTCGTAATCTTCGGCGCCGTTCTTGGCCTTGCGCTCTTCGACGACTTTCTCCGCCCAAGGCAGCATGTGGGGGCTGGGCTGACCGCTGCCGCCGAAGCCGTTCCAGATGCCGGTGAGGTCGGGATGACCATCAGCGAGACGGGGCAGCGGTCCGGCAGGACCTCGCCGTGGAGCGCGCGCACCGCGACCGCGCGCCGGAGCCGGCGGTGCTGCGTCCTGGGCCGGGAGCATTCCCGCCCACAAGACGATCGCCGACACTGCCGCCCATAGCGGCATCATTCTTTTATGCATGGCCGATCTCCGTTGTGCGCCGGATTTATTGGTTGGGAGGAGCCGAGCCGTCGGCCGCTGAGCCACCGAATACGCGGCGTCCGTCCGGCAGCAGAACCACCCGGGCGGCGGCGGTATGGGATTCATCCTTCGCCCGGTTGCCTTCCACGGTGACCTGGTCCCCGGGTTTCAGCGCTTCTTTCCGCCAACCCTGCTTCAGCAGCACGGGGATCGCACCTAACTCGAAGTTCCAAGTGGCAACCTTGCCGTCCGCTTCCTTGACGTCCACGTAGAAACGGGCGTGGGGGTTCATCCATTCCATCTTGGTGACGACACCAGTTACTTTGACCGGCTTCGAGGTGTCATACTCAGCCGCAAACGAATGGTGCGCCAACGCCGGTAGCGCGGAGATCAGCAGCCCGAGACCGGCCGCCAACGTCATCGATTTCACGTTCATCTAATCCTCCAAATTTGTAGACGATCCCCGCCGCACTTACTGGCGCGCATCGTATCATTACCGCATGCCGGTGTCAATCCACAGGCCTGTTTTGGGCCTTTCTACTTGACAGATTCCGGTTTCGCGACGTACACTCCACTCCAAAGGTCTCTATTCAGGGCGCCTGAAATTTAAGCGAGGTTACTTATGCGTTTGAAAGCTCTGGTGATTTTCCTGTTCGGCGCGGCGGCAATTTATGCGCAAAGCGACCGCGGAACCATTACCGGCACGATCTCAGACCCCGCAGGCGCCGTGATCGCCAACGCGGCGGTTGAAGCCCGCAACACCGAGACCGGAGCCACCTATCCTGTGGAGGCCACTTCCACCGGCAACTACACGATCGTTCAGCTTCCCGCCGGCACCTACGAGCTTTCGGTTAGCGTTCCCGGCTTTAAGAAATTCATCCGCCAGGGCCTGATCGTTCAGGCGGCGCAGACCATTCGCGTTGATGCCGCGCTGGAAGTTGGCAACGCCACCGAGTCGGTCACTGTGGAAGCGGCCGCTCCCCTGCTCAAAACCGAGAGCGGCGAACTGAGCAACACCATCGCCACCCAGACCATGAATACGCTTCCGCTTCTGTCGATCGGATCCAACTCCTCCGGGATTCGCAATCCGTTCAACGTTGTGGCCCTGCTGCCGGGCGCGTATTATCAGCCCGCCGCGCCGTTCACCGGGCCGGTCGTGCGCATCAACGGAAGTCCGGCAGGCTCCGAAAAAGTTCTGATCGACGGCATGGACGGGACCAACATTCTGGGCCAGGGTGCGAACCAGCAGAACCAGCCCGGCATGGATTCCATCCAGGAGTGGACCGTGCAGACCAGCAACTACTCGGCGGAGTTTGGACAAGCCGGCAGCGCCGTGATGAACGTTACGATGAGGTCCGGCACCAACCAGTATCACGGCAGTCTTTACGACTACTTTCAAAACGAATACCTCAACGCCGGACAACCGTTCACGAGTTCGGGCAACGGCCACTTGGTAAGACCCACCCTGCGGCAAGACGATTATGGGTTCACCGTCGGCGGGCCCATCCGCATCCCCAAAGTGTATAACGGCCGCGATAAAACGTTTTTCTTTTTCAGCTGGGAGCAATTCCTACGGAACCAGAACTTCTTGCCGGGCGCGTTTTCGATTCCCACGCCGGCGTATCGCAACGGGGATTTCAGCGCCGCGATTGCCGGGGCCGGCAATAAGAATCTTGGTACCGATCCGGCGGGCCGCCCAATTCTCGCCAACACGATTTACAATCCGAACACGCGCCACGTCGTGGGCGGTCAGGTCATTACCGATCCATTTAACAACAATACGATTCCCCAACAAATGCTTGATCCCGTCGCGCTCAAAGTGCAGGCCATGCTGCCCCTGCCCTTCTGCGCGGCGGGCCCGCCCTGCAACGCGAACGGCATCGTCAATAACTTCCAGAATACGGAACCGGTCTCGCGAGACACCGAAGCGCCTTCGCTGAAAGTCGATCAGTTGCTCGGATCCAAAGACAAGCTTTCTTTCTTCTTCAGCCGTACCATGACCTACAGCGCCACCGGCTACGGCGAAGACGGGCTGCCGCAACCTGTTTCCTATTCCTTCGGCGGCGGCATCTATTCGCACCGCGAGCGCCTGAACTACGACCGCACGCTCACCCCCACCCTTCTGCTGCATTTGGGCTCGGGCTTCGATCGCGATTATTTAGGACGCCCGATCGTAACATCGGATTACGATGCCTGCGGGAATCTGGGACTGTGTAGCGCGGCATTCCAGCGCCCGGCTTCCTTCCCCACTTTCTCGGGACTGTCCGACACAACTGGAGGTGGATTCGGGAGCAGCCCGGCGGAGCCTCAAATCGGAACTCTCTCTCGCATCGATAATATTTACAGCATTGTCGACAACATCGCGAGTGTAACTTGGGTCAAAGGCAATCATACGTTCAAATTCGGCGGGAACGGAGAATTCCAGGGTAGTTATACAATGAGTCTCCAATACCAGCAGGGCCTGTTCACTTTTAGCAGCGCGCAGACAGCCATGCCGTACCTGGTGAACAACACCGGGACCAGCAGCACGGCGAACATCGGCCCGAATCACATTGGCCTGCCGTATGCCAGCTTCCTACTCGGAGCCGTGGATACCGCACAGGTCAATCCTCCCTCCCGAGTGCGTTTTGGAAAGCAGCAGTGGGGAGCCTATGCCCAAGATAGTTGGAAGGTGACGCGCAAGCTCACGCTCGATCTCGGCCTGCGCTACGACTATTCGACCTGGTACAAGGAGCAATACGGCCGCTCCCCTGACTTCGCACCGAACGTGCCGAACCCCGCAGCCGGCGGATATCCGGGCGCGGTGATCTACCAGGCCACGTGCCATTGCAGCTTCGCGCATAACTATCCATGGGCTTTCGGCCCGCGCTTCGGTTTCGCGTACCAGGTGATGCCCAAGACGGTGCTGCGCGGCGGCTTCGGAGTGGAATACACGCCAACCGGAGTAGCCCAGGTCTTTGGAGCCGCGAGCGGGACCGCCCAGGCCCAGAACCAGTTCGGCCCCGCCTCTACGCCGGGTGCGCCGCTGATGACGCTGGGACAAGGCGTCACCGTCAATGGCGCCCCTCTGACGGCCGCTCAGGTGGCATGGCCGAACTTCAATCCAGGTTTTTATCCGCTGGCCGGAGTAATTCCCAGCGCCGGCCCACAGTATTACGATCAGAACGCCGGACGGCCCGCCCGCCAATATCAGTACAGCTTCAGCATCCAGCGAGAGATCTTCCCGAATCTGGTGGTGCAAGCGTCCTATATCGGCAACCGCGGCATCTGGTGGCCCAGTTATCTCGCTCCGGGCGGTACACCCTATTCGCTCGTGAACTACAACTACCTGAGCAATGCGATTCTCGCGCAGAACGGCCTCAACCTGAATAATCTGGCCGATGTGGCGACGCTGCAGGCCCCCATCGGTACCGCGGCTGCGGGACGCTTCCAAAACAGGCTTCCCTTTGCCGGTTTCCCCCTGACCGCGACGGTCGCCCAATCCCTTCGTCCGTTTCCGCAGTTCACCAACATTCCCGTCGTGAATGCCCCTCTGGGCGACAGCTGGTACAACTCGATGCAGCTGACCGCCAATAAGCGCTTCTCCCACGGCCTCCAGTTCGATTTCGCATTCACATGGTCAAAGTCTGAGGATACCTTCGGCGGGACCCCCGACGTTCAGAACCGGTCGCTTGCCAAATCGATCTCGGCGCTCGATCAGCCGTTCGTCACTCGCATCGGCATCACCTACTCGTTGCCTAAGTGGGGACCCAATAAGATAGTGTCGGCCGCGGTCCGCGACTGGATGTTTAACGGATTTGCTTACTACGCCAGCGGCATACCGCTATTAGCTCCGACGGCTAACGCCACCGGTTATCCCTCGAACCTCAACTTGGCCACCATGAACAACGTTACGTTTCAAAGCTCTCAGGCGCAGGTGCGAGTACCCGGCCAACCGCTGTACCTCCACGATCTCAACTGCCACTGTTTCGATCCGAACACGGACATTGTGCTGAACCCAAAAGCGTGGGCGAATCCGGCGCCCGGTCAGTTCGGCGGCCCCGCCTATTCTTCCGATTTCCGCGGAGAACGTCGCCCCGTGGAGAACCTTAGCGTAGGACGGCAGTTCCGAATCAAGGAGAGAATGAACCTCAGCGTCCGCGCGGAGTTCACCAACATACTCAATCGCACCTATGTGAATAACCCGTCGATCAACGGTGTGGGCATCAGCCCGCAAACCGCGCCGACGTGCAAGCAGCCAGGCGGCGTCAACGGGGCCTGCTCCCCGGGACAGTTGATTGTCTCCGGGTTTGGCGCGATCAACACGTCAACGGTATATTCGCAACCGCGGACCGGCCAACTCGTCGCGCGCTTCGATTTTTGAGGCGCTGCCGCTATTGCGATCGAATGTAATTTACCGAATGTGATTTAGCTTGACACCTGCCTCCGGGGAGCATACACTTCACCCCACGGGACGGTCCGGGTAGACCAGAGGGTGAAGCAGATTTAACGCGCGCCGCCAGCCGTGATTCGCGCGGTGAGGACGACGCACGCAGCGGACCTGCCCAGGAGGTTAGCGATGCGCGCGTCTGTCCTGCGTGGTCTCCTTTTCCTCACCGCTGCCGCCTTATTTGCTCAAAGCGACCGTGGAACTATGACCGGCACGATCTCGGATCCGGCAGGCGCCGTAATTGCCAGCGCCGCGGTGCAAGCCCGAAACACCGATACCGGAGCTACCTACCCGGTGGAAGCCTCAGCCACTGGAAACTACACCATACCCCAGTTGCCGGCGGGCACCTATGAACTGACTGTCGCCGTGCCCGGTTTCAAGAAACTCATTCGTCCGGGTCTCATCATCCAGGCGGCGCAAACGATACGTGTTGACGCCGTCCTCGAGGTGGGCAACGCCACTGAGTCGGTCACGGTCGAGGCGGAGGCTCCGCTGCTCAAAACCGAAAGCGGCGAGTTGAGCCAGACCATCGCAGCCCAAGTGATGGATGCCCTTCCGCTGCTTCAGGTCGGCGCGAGTAGTTCGGGCATTCGCAACCCCTATAACATCGTCGCGCTTTTGCCGGGGGCCTATTACACACCGGTCGCCACGACCTTTACCACGGGACCCACGGTGCGCATCAACGGCGGAGTCACCTCCTCGGAAACATTCCTGGTCGACGGAATGGACGGCACCAATCTGATGACACAAGGCATCAACCAGCAAACCGCGCCCGGCATGGATTCCATCCAGGAGTGGACCGTGCAAACGAGCAAC